>NZ_JAIOSW010000349.1 GCF_021107415.1 Desulfobacula sp. | reverse complement strand
TCCATCTTTATCAACCTGATTCCTGTGACTGCCATCCTTTTGGGCTGGCTGATTTTAGGTGAAACATTAAATCCCAAACAGATTGCAGCAACCGTGATTGTCATTTTCGGAGTTTTTCTGAGCAATCAAAATTAATAATATGAAATTGTTCTGGTTGGGTAAAATCGGAGACAGCCTTGTTTATTACTGATAAAAAAGTGTTTATTCTTACTTGGCCATATCAGTCCATGGTGTCAATACAATTTGGCTATGAAAGCTTAAAAATTCCATTTTTATTGCCCTTGATTTTATTCATAGGAATTGAAAGCAATTGCTTCAGCAAATTTATAACTAAAATCAATTTGTTTTCCTAATTCAAGACAATGAAGCTCTTGTGAAAGTCTTTGAGCTCTTGTTCTGACATCATGGTTCAGCAATGCTTTTGCAGCCCCTATCCCTGCTGCATTATTTATTGTATCCACTTGACCAATTTGTGATTTATTGGGAATCATTCCAATGCTCACAGCATTTTCCCAGTTAAAATTTGACCCAAAAGCACCGGTGAGTATGGTTTTTGATACCTGTTTTAAGTTTGCCACCTCCAAAAGAGAATCAATTCCAACCCTTAGCGCTGCTTTTCCCAGTTGAAGCTGCCTGATATCTTTTTGTGTCAATTTTAAATCTTTGTCAGAATTACACGCTTTTGCAGAAACCAGAGTTATACTTCTTCCGGTCATGTCCTCATGGATACCAAAACCACTTTCTTTTATTCGACCCACAGGAGATATAAGATCTGCTTTAAGTGCTGTAGCAACCGCATCAATCAAACCAGACCCGCATAGCCCTATTATCTTTTTTTCAGGGTTACCTGCAATCACTTTGAAATCAAATTTATTATTTTTTTTATTCCAGCTTATTTCATTTGCCGCACCGGGTACGGCACGAACACCACAGGAAATGGTGTAGCCTTCAAAAGCAGGACCAGTGGCTGCGCTAGTTGCAAATGATCCATGGTTTGTTAAAAGTAATAGTTCCCCATTGGTTCCAAGATCAATGATAAGAATACTTTCTTTGGATCGGGGTGGATCAATGGCAATAGCTGTTGCTATAGCATCACCTCCTATGAAAGCCGAAGGCATTGGTAGAAGATGAAGGTTGACTTCTTTTTTAAGAACCAAACCCAGTTCCCGGTTTTTGATATTTATCGCATTAGTGGTGGTTGGCTGATAAGGGGATCGCCCAAGACTTTTAGGGCAAAATCCTAAAAAAAGAGACTGCATGGTTGGGTTCCCGACAATACATGCATCATCGATGTCATTAATGGAGCCGCCTGCCTTTTTTACAGATTCAAAAATTAATTCATTGACAGCTTCAATAACAGCAGACTGGATTTTTTTTAAATTTGACTCGCTTTTGCCCGCAAAATCAATTCGAGAAATCACATCTTCTCCAAACATTCTCTGAGGATTGTTTTTAGCAGATGCAGCAAGAATATCACCTGTTGTTAAATCACAAAGATAGGCTGCCATAGTTGTTGTGCCAAGATCAACGGCCAGGCCAAGAGATTGTGGATAAGAGCCTGAAAGGATTGAGGATATCTCATTATTCCTCTTTACAAGTGTTAGATCATTTTCCAGTTCTGAAAAGTTGGATAGTTGTCTTAATGCGTCAATAGAAAAATCTAAATGATGAACTTGGGCGAGGCTTGTAAGCCATGAAGTAAGATCATGGAATTTATATAAATCCATATGGGATTGTGGTACTTTTCTAATTACAATCCGTTGAACAGGAGAATCAACAGCAAGGGCTTTGCCGATATTAATTTTTGATGAGGCCTGCCCAGAATCTTTTTCAGTGATATTCATTTGGGACACACAAATATCTCCTTGGTCAAGTTGTCTAGTTTGACATGCCAACCGTTTCCCTGAATCAATATCAATGGCAGACAGACACTCTTTTTCAGCCGAAGATATCACGGATACATATTCCTTGGGCTCAATGGTAAGGGAACATTTCCCACAAACCCCTTTACCTCCACAATCCGAATGTATTGGGATTTCAGACTCTGTAAGGATAGCCAACAAAGTTTTTTTTTGTTCTGATTTTAGTAAAATATCCTCTTGGCCTGGATTTTTGATTCTTATGGTCATCTAAAATATACCTTTTTATGGACACTAACCTTGATGAACTCGTAAAAATTATTCAATTCAAATATTAGCATTTCAAAAATTATTATTCCTTTTTGTACCTACAATGCATAAATAAATGGCATTTTTTGCACACTTCTTCTTTTGACCACCTGGGCATTTCTTTAGCTAAACCGATTATCATGGAGCTTGACTTGAATGGAATCATCATTCTGGATGATGTCAGCCGGACATCAATGGCATCTGCCGGCAGCAGATTAAACAGTATCTGCTGGGTTTCCAATGGCAGGCCAGGCATACCGGGAGAGATGGGGCTGCTTGACATTAAGCCCATGTCATCGGCCATGGTGCTGATACGGTGACTTGTCTCTTCCAAAAGACAATCCACTGCAGCACTTCCAATGCCGTCCAGCATGATCCCTATCGACGGGTTGTCTTCCCTGATAAATTTTCTGACCAGGGTTTCAAGCGCATTGCCTATGGTACCAATTGCCAGCACAAGATGGGTGGCATGGGGCATGAGTTTGTAAATTCTTTCTCCCGGCATTCTGCTGCCATTTATGAGAATTACCTCCTCATTTGAAAGCGTGGAAATCTCTTGTACCAGAGTAACAGCCTGACCATGGATGAGGTCTTGATTTTTAACCATGGCCATGGCCAGATCAAACTGCTCCATTATTTCCTTAGCTGGTGGTCGGCTACGACCCCCAAAGCCCATCCTGCGGAACAATCCATCCCTTGTAAGCGACAAGGAAATGTTCTTTATTATATCGGGCTTGTCAATTATATTTGCCATATTCTCGTGTGGTTTCTATCCATGCTTCAAGATTTTCCTGTTTTGCTTCATCTATGAGTGCTGATGCACTCATGATGTAACCTCCGCCATCGCCACAAACATCGACCAGCTGTTTGGTATGATCCTTTACCTGGCCCACGGAACCGGTTACAAGAAGTGAATTTGGCATATTGCCCATGATACAGACAGTATCGCCCAGCTTCTTTTTAGCTTCAAAAATATCGGTTCCCTCAAAATGGTATATGCATTTACCCTTTGGTACCTCTTTTATAATATCAAGACGGGTATTGTACATCCCCTCTATCAAGAGATATGGTGTGCAATCAGCCTCCACAAGATCAAAAATGAGCTGCTGTAATGTGGGCCAGTAAAATTCCTTGAATTGTTTAAGAGACATAAAGTTATCCGTTCCCTTGTGAAGTGGAATAAAAACCCTTGGATTTCCCTTTGCTTTTGCACCATTTATCCCCATGCGGGACACAAAAGGTGCCATATTCGTTACTGCTTTTTTTAAATTTTCAGGCTGCAACAGAAGGTCCATTGCAGCGCCTGATGTGCCCCTTAAATTGTCTGCTATTAAATCATATGGACAAAACACGGTCTGTTCTTTAATTGATGGGAAACCCGCATCCTTTAGTTCCTGCGCAAAAGCCGTAAAAATTTGAGTCCATTTTAGTTGCATTTTCGCCGTTTTAAGAAGAGATTCCAATGCAAGGGTTATATCAGGATCGGCCAATGCAGCTAACACAGCAGGAGTCGCATATCCTAATGCAGCAGTTTCCAAAGGCGGCAATTTTGCCAATCCCTTAAGATTTCCAGAGAGCCTTGGAATAAATTTGCGTAAAAAATAGTTGCCTGGATCGTCAAATAATTCCTGGTATTCATCCTCTTTCATATATTCGGCTTCTACAAATTGAAAAGACTGGTCATCACCAACCCCATGCCCCGGCCACTTTACGGCTTTAAAATCCAAGCCTGAAAGAACTTCATCCATGGCCGTAATAGTAAAATTCACGCTATAGGTTGCATCGGGCTGGAAATGCCGGGTGGTTTTTCTCCAGGCTTTCACTGCTTTTAGAGGATCCGTGTAAGCTTGTCTGGGGGAAATGCCACTGAAGTAGCAATTATAAAATGCAAATAAAGGAACAATTGGAATCTGATCGGGTTCCTTAAGGGCAAGGGCATCAAGAATCCTTTTTTCTCTTTTTTTAAACAAAGCCTGATTAGTAGTTTTCATATTTATATCCTTTTTTAGTTTCCCATCCATTGATCACAGAGCTTGACCGCTTCCATTGCATCCCGGCCAAAGGCATCAGCACCTGCATAAACCCTTACCTGTTCGTCAATTTGACCTCCACCAAGCATAAATTTGATATCTTTAAATCCAGCCTGTTTTATTTTTGCAATGGTCTCCTTCATGGGATCATAGGCAAGGGTAAGAAAGCCGCTTAACCCAATGATGCCAGGGTTAAAACTTTGTGTAGCCTCAATAAATTTTAGAACGGGCACATCAACCCCAAGGTCCATAACCTCATAGCCATTTACCTCCAGCATGGTCACGACAATATCTTTACCAATGTCATGGATATCACCTTCAACCGTGCCAATAATAACCCGGCCTTTATTTTTCTTAAATTCTTCTTTTGTTTTCATATAGGGTTTGATCAATTGTGAAATATCCTTGAGCATCCTGCCTGCCAGTATCAATTCCGGTACAAAGTACTCCTGAGTTTCAAACAGTCGGCCTACCTCTGTCATTGCTTTTTTAGAAGCATCCAGTAAAGATAAAGGGTTTGTCCCCTTGGCAAGAAGGGTTTTTGTCATTTCAAGAACCCGGGCTTTTTTCATGTCTACCAGAGAGATAATAAAGGTTTCTATTTCATCATCATCGCTGACTTGTGGTTCTGCTTTATTTTGGCTGTTGCATTCAATTTCTTCGGCACCACCGGCAGACTCTTTTATAATTCCTGATGCAGTCAACGCGCTGGAAAGATCCCGGAAAGCTTTGGAAATTTTTCCATTATCCATAAATTTATTTTTTAGTGGATCCACAATCAACCCGGCACGATGGCTCTGGTTATAATTCAGGCAGTCAATATCAAGGCCCATAACCAGTTCAGCAGAATAAACAGCATTACGAAGCCCAAAATCCAAAGGATCAATGATGGCACTGTCCATACCAACACCAATTGCCTGGGCAGCAAAGGCCTGGTTTATAATTGTCCGGCAGGGCTGTCCAAAAGAAATATTTGAGAGGCCACAGGTGATGTGAGCTTCAGGGAATGCGTTTCTTATTTTTCTAATCGTTTCAAATGCCGTAACACCGCTATTGTTATCTGTGGCAATGGTGGTGACAAGAGGATCAATATACAATCGATTATCTAAAAGCCCACTTTTCCGTGTGAGTTTGATCAACCGCTCTATTATTTCTAACCGCTTTTGGGCTGTTTTAGGGATGCCATCATCATCTAAAGCAAGAACAACAAGTTCGGTTTTATACTCACAAGCCAGGGGTAATACACTTTTAATCCGCCTGTTTTCTCCACTCAAAGAATTAATCATCGGCAATTGATTGGCTTTTTTTATACCGGCCAGCAAAGCATTTGAATTGGCACTGTCCAGACAAAGCTTAATATCAGTACACTCCTGAATGATTTCCACAAGCCACTCCATATCCTGCGGCTCTTGGGAAGGATGTGTGCCTGCATTAATATCAAGATAATTTGCCCCGGCTTTTACCTGGCTCAGTGCCAGTTCCCTGATATATCCGGAGTCCCTGTTTTTGATTGCGATAGCAACTTCTTGCCGAGTACCGTTAATTTTTTCTCCTATGACTATCATAATAATACCCCCCAAATTTTTTATAAATAGTGATTGTAATTTTATATATTTACTAAAAATGTTGCATGGATTGTGCCATATAAAAAAGATATTTAACTATTTGAAATAATAGAATTAATTCTAATTACTTATAACACATTGAAAAAATAATAATTGCAATATAATGAAATTTTATATTATATGGTGTATAAGCAAATAAGCTAATTGCTTTTAGTTTGTTTAATGGACTTCCTAAATTGAACAGCAAAGGAAACAAAATGACTGATAATGATCATCAACTTTCAAAATTGAATTCAGAAGAAATAGATAATCTTACAATATTTGCTTTACTTCCCCCTCCTATATCATTGGATACATTCGTTGAATTCAACAAGCTTTCTCCTGTGACCATACTCAATTCTTTGGATAATTTGATAAAAAAGGAATGGATTTGTTGCTATGAACCCTCAGGTATTGGCCATTACGCTCTTTGTCTGCCTGAAAAAGCTTACACCATTTTGAAGTTTGCAAAAAAGCAAAAAATTGATTTGCAGTCCCAGGCATTGATAAATCATATTGAAAATAGTGATAGTTCCGACACAGAGAAAAAATTAACAATAACAAATATTTGTTATTATTCTGATATTTGTTATAAACCCGATTATATATTAAAAGCGGCTGAACATTGTCAGAAAATAGGGGCGACAGAAGCAGCAACTGCTTATTATTCATTAATCCTGGATAGTTTAAAAACAGACGATTGTTGTGATCAAAATGACTGGTGTATCTATATTGATGCTGTCTTAGGGATTGTCTCTTCCCACGGACACCGCACACCGCTGGGGCAGCAAAGACAACTGCTTTCTCGTGCACTAAAGTTTTCAAAAAAGCTGAACGACCCGGCACGCCTTTGCAGAGTCGATCTTCACCTTGCCCAGGTTGCTAAAAGAGAAGGGGATTACGAGCAGTCCGGAAAACTCAACCAGGAGGCATGGGAAATTGCAAAAAAACTCAATAATGAGAATCTGTACAGACAAGCAGCACTATTTACCAGTGATTTTTTGTTTTGGCAAGGCTACATATCCGAAGCGGTGAAACGTTATGAGGATGCTATTGGAGATTTGGAACAATTCCCTGCCGATGCGCCCACATTGATCGGATGCGCCACCTTAGGCTGGTGTTATGGTATTTGCGGGCAAACTGCCAGAGGTATTAGTTTGATCGAAGAAGTTCGTAAAAAAGCAAAAAAACAGAAATTTTTTCATGTCATCCGGTATACAGATATTATGAGCGTTCTTACATTGTTTGATGCACGTCGTCTTAAAGAGGCTGAAATTTTTTTAAATAATTTTTTCAGTAACCCCAAAAAAGATTTTGGCAATTATGAACTTTGGGCAGGATATGCTTCCAAGGCATTTATTCTATATACTCAAAATGATCTGCAAGGCTGCTATGAATACCAGACAAAAGCCTATAACAAATCTAAGGAATTTGGATGGTTTCATCATCGGGGTCCATGGAATTTCGACTATATGGCGGCTTTGGAAGACGCAGGGCTCATTCATCCTGCAATGAACTATGAATCTGAAGTCAATCGTTTAAACGACTGGCCGGATATTTATATGAAAGGTGTTGGTTTGCGTTATCAAGCTCAAAGAATGTTGAAAGAAGGTTTGAGTTTAGACACGATACTGCCAAAACTTGAAAAAAGCATAGAGTTACTCACTGAGTCAGGAGCGAAAATTGAATTGGCTCATGCTCAAATTCTTTTGGCAAGATTGAAAATTAAAGTCGGAATTGAAACACAGGCCAGGGATCTGCTCAATGAGGCCTGGCTGGTGGTTTCAGGAATAAACCCCACACTTTTTCCCCAAGAGTTAAAACCCTATGTGGAAGAGGATCAAAAAGAAGATTATTTTCTCAGTATCCTTTTTGATGTAGGGGATGCCATCGGTACGGTACGAAGCCACAAAAGACTTTTAGAGCGTATCATCAATCTTGTTTTGAAAGTGACCAAAGCAGGTCGTGGAGGAATTTTTCTTTTTGGACAGGACAATGAACTCAGCCTTATGGCAAGTCGTAATCTTGATATCGCTATTTTAGAGTCACAGGAATTTAAATTAAGTTACAATATGGTTAATGAAGTTTTCCAAAAAGGCCGGGAAATTACCTATGAAGGTGATACGGCTGATCAGAATGAACCACAACATTTTGGAACCGGTTGGCGTATTGCCTTCCCAATAAAACGCCAGGACCATATTTTAGGGGTTATTTATCTGGACAATGATCTTCTCTGGGCAATTCCCCCAAAGGAATGCCTGCTGGTCTTAAAGGTTATAGCCAGCCAGGTGGCGGTAGCTTTGGAAAATGCAGAAGCCTATGAAGAAATTGCTCGGTTAAAAGAGCGGCTGGAAGATGAAACCCGATTTTACAGGGAAGAATTTGATTGTCTGCCAAACAATAGTGACATTATCGGTAAATCCAATATTATTCAGGATGTTTTAATACAGATTAAAAAAGTAAGCCCTACGGATTCCTCTGTCCTGATCGTTGGCGAAACCGGTGTAGGAAAAGAATTGGTTGCCAAGGCGCTTCATCGTCAAAGCAACCGCAGGGATGGGCCTTTTATTCCTGTTAATTGCGCTGCACTTGATCCCGGACTTATCGCCAGTGAACTTTTTGGGCATGAAAAAGGTGCTTTTACCGGGGCATCACGATTACGACGGGGTCGTTTTGAATTGGCTGATGGCGGGACATTGTTTCTGGATGATATTGATACCCTGCCATCGGAAATCCAGGCAAAAATACTCAGAACATTGCAAGAAAAAGAATTTGAACGTGTGGGTGCGGATAAAACAATATCTTCAAATTTCAGATTGCTGGCAGCAACAAATCAAAATCTTGAGGAAATGATTGAAAAAGGATTGTTTCGAAGAGATTTATATTTCCGTTTAAAAGTATTTCCGATCCATATACCACCTTTACGGGAAAGAAAAAAAGATATACCATTGCTGGCACTTCATTTTTTAGATCAGTTGAACAATAAATTTGGCAAAAAAATAAAAGGATTAAAAAAGCATCATATCAATAAACTATTAGACTATGAATGGATTGGTAATGTAAGGGAATTAAAACATATCATGGAACGGGCTGTCATTTTATCGGAAGGAGAAAATCTTGAACTACCGGATTTGATACCCGCAAGGCGAAATGAAATCCCGGATGATAACATAATGACAATGAAAGACATGGAACGTAAACATGTATTAAAAGCATTAAAACAATGTGGAGGGAGAGTAAGCGGAAAAGGCGGAGCAGCAGAAATACTGGATATTAAACCAACAACCCTTTATGCAAGAATCCGTAAACTTGAAATTCATAAAAAACTAACATAGCCAACCAATAATGGAAGCATTTAAAATGCATTACCTTGAAAATAGAGCCTCACCAAATCTCGAATCGTTTGAAGTTTGGAAAGGCTCTATTAATTTTAAAAAATTAAATTTATATGATTATTTCATCTTTTCACCCAATCTCCATTTGCCTTTACTAATGATTACAGGTACGTAACATCCGTAGGAAAGACCGTTATGATTATCAGGAGAGTAGTTAAAGGTACCATTTTGGCCAACAATATTTTTTAGATTCTCTATATTATCTCTGACCTGTACTCTAATCTTTTTTAAGTCTTTATCTTTGCTTGGATCAAGATTGGGATCAACTTTTTCAAGGGCCTTTCGGAGTAAGGCCATCGAATCCCATGCATGACCGGCATAGAGACTAAATGTTTCATATTTCCTTGTGTATTTATCATAGAGATCCATAGCTATTTCTTTCTGAACATCTCCATCGGGAAGATCATGGGCGACAAGAGCCTTAAGCGAGGTGCTAACCACACCCTCTCCATAGGTACCGGCTAATTTAATAAACTCATGCCCAACCACGGCATACTCACTAACAATAGGAAATTTAATACCAAGATCCCTGGCAGTTTTCAAGACCATTGCTGTATCACCCATGTATCCACAGATAATAAGACCATCTGCTCCACTGCTTTTAATATGCGTAATCTGGGGACTGACATCAGTAGTGCCAGGTGTATATTTCTCTATGATTGCAGGCTTAATTCCTTTATCTTTGCATGTCTGTTCAAATGTCATTTTTCCTGTCTGGCCATAGGCAGTGTCAATGTATATATATGCAATTTTTTTGGAACCACGTTTAAGTAAATTATCTATTAAAATCGGGGTGCATGCATATGCCTGGCTCGGAACAACATTGAAGAGCCACTTTTGGGTTGGCTTCCATATTTTTTCAGAAGCAGCATTGGCTACCAGTACAGTCTCCCCTTCCTCAGCTGTCAGTGCACTTGCCAGGATTGAACCTGTTGTAGAATAGCCCAGGATAGCCGTAACATTTTCAACACCGATTAATTTTTTTGTATTTAAAACTGCTTTAGCCGGTTTGCTCTCGTTATCAAGGATAATCAGCTTTATCTTTCGTCCATTCACGCCACCTGTTTCATTAAATTCATCAGCCATCATTTGATATCCCCTTTTTTCCGGGATACCCAGGCTTGCAGCCCGACCGGTAAGATCCAAGGCAATACCGATTACATAAGGAGCCTGTTTCGCTGAAGATGCCTGCCCCGCGAATACAAGGCAACCAAGGATACAGATAATAACGATCATTAATTTTTTCATAGTGTTTCTCCTTTCATGCATAAAACAAAATAAATTAATTGCTTTATAAGTTTTTTTCAACCAGGCGTTATTAAAGGCCGACTCCCATAGCCAACCCAACTTCCGGCTATATTTTTTTCCATTGTTTTGTCACCACATCAGATTGTGCCATATTATTTTGATGTGGTTTGAATCACGCACCAAGGTATGCAGATTGAATCTTTTCGCTTGCCATAACTTTTTGGGCTGTATTTGCCAGAGTGACCTCCCCTCGTTCCAAAATATATATATAGTCGGCAATCTTTATTGCTGCCCTGGCATTTTGTTCAACCAGCAGGATAGAGATACCCAGCTCGCGGGAGATGAGTTTTAACATATTCATCATTTCTTTTACCAATAAAGGAGACAGACCCAAAGAAGGTTCATCAAGCACAAGAAATTTGGGGTTCGACATAAGGGCACGTCCTAGTGCCAGCATTTGCTGCTCCCCGCCGGAGAGTGTCTCTGAGGCTTGATTAACCCTGTCCCTAAGGACAGGAAAAAGATCAAAAATCATTTCCAGCCTTGCTCCCTGCATTTTTTTTCTTTCATCCTTATCAAGAGAATAGGTTCCCAGCAGTAAAGTGTCCGAGACAGTCATCGCACCAAACAGCTGTCTTCCTTCGGGCACACAGGCAATGCCTTTTCTGATGATCTTATGGGAGGGAGTATCTGTTATAGTTTCATTGTTAAAAACAATTTTCCCTCTTTGAATGCCGAGCAACCCTGTCAACGTTTTTAGCAAGGTTGTCTTGCCAGCACCGTTACTTCCCAGTACAGCAACAATTTCATTGTTCTTGACCGTAAGACAGATATCTTTTAACGCCTGGGCGTCTCCATAAAAAGTACAAACATCTTCGATAACCAGTAAAGACTCACATGACTGTCTTACAGTATTCTTTGTCTTGGAATTTTGAAAATCGACCATTACTAATCCTCTTCTCCAAGGTATGCTTTTATAACCCCCGGATCTGTCCTGACATCATCAGGAGTTCCATCCGCAATTTTAGTACCATAATTTAGAACAATAATGCGTTTAGAAATAGACATGACAAAGGGCATATTATGTTCAACCATGATAACTGCTAATCCATTTTCTACCAATTCTTGAACTAGATCACCAAGCTTGATGATCTCATGAGCTGCAAGACCGCCCGCGGGTTCGTCCAGCATAATTAGGTCAGGCCTCACGCCAAGCGAACGAGCAATACCCAACATTTTTCTCTCACCCAGGGGAAGCTGGTTGACGTCTTCTGCGGCCTTATGTTCCAGGCCAACCATTTTTAAATTCTCCAGGGCTTCATCCAGTATTCTATTTTCATCCATTCGCATTGATTTCAACCGAAATCCAGCCTGGAACATTCCTGTACTGCTTTTTGTATGACAGCCGACCATGGCATTTTCAAGCACAGTCATGTTGGAAAACAGCTCTTCTAACTGAAAGGTTCGACTAATACCTAACTGGGCAATTTTGTAGGCTGGAAGACCGGAAATATTTTGCCCTTTGAAATATACATCACCTTTATTGGGATAGTAAGTCCCAGTGGCAACATTAATAAAAGTTGTTTTTCCAGCACCATTGGGACCAATGATGGAGACAATCCCTTTTTTTTTCAATTTAAAACTTACCCTGGAAAGGGCTTGAATCCCACCAAAATACCTCTCTATCTGAGATACTTCAAATAGAGGAATGCTTTCTCCGGCTTTATTACCTGTCTGACCGGAATTATGTTGCAGAACCTCTGAGTCGGCCATAAAATCTCCTTGTGAGATTGATTAACTGGTCTATTCCTCCGGTTAATCCGCGAGGCATAAATATGAGTATAATAATTATCATTATTCCAAAAAAAATGGCGTCAACGTCATTGGGCATAAACGGAAATATTTTTCCAAGGTAACCGTGTATCAGCTCAATCAGCCAAAAGACCGCAAAAGTTCCGATTAAGCTTCCCCTTAGATATCCTAAACCACCGATGATGATCATCATTAAAAGTTCAATGAGTAAGGGAAAACCAAATGAATCCGGCACGACAAAACGAAGGTAGAAACAAAAGATACTCCCTGAAAAACTGGCCATGACAGCAGTCAGTACAAAAATCTGAATTTTATACTTAGCCACATTGATCCCGATGCTCTGACTGGCAATTTCGCTATTATGAAACGCTCTCATGGCACGACCGATACGAGAGTTGATAAGATTAGAGCAAAACCAGTAACAGCCCAGACAAAAAGCCCATGACAAATAATAAAAGTGGAGATCCGTCTTGAATACAAACTTGCCCAAAGAAAGTGCAGGGATACCAACGAGACCTTCAGGCCCCCCGGTTAAATCAGTAAGCTGGGCTGCAGCAACCTGTGCAATTAAAATAATAGCAAAAGTAGCGCAGGCAAGATAGGGGCCGCGCAACCTTAAAACAGAAATGCCGACTATAAAAGCTATGAAAGCAACAATGGCAGCGGCTACAAAGATACCCGGCAATGGGGATATAATCCCTCTGGCTGATAATATGCCAGGAATGTAAGCTCCTAAGCCAAACCAGGTTGGATGGGCCAGGGAAAATAGACCGGCCTGGCCTTGTAATAAGCCCATCCCTATGGATAATATGCCATATATGGCCACAAGAAGCATAACACTCACTATATAGTTACTTTTTATAATGGTTGGCAGAACAATAATCACAGTAATAAAAATCAACTGGAAAAAATTGAGCTTGAATTTATATTTGTTTTTCATGAGGATATTGTCCTTTTCCAGCGTGAAAAATCTATTGTTTGAAATATCAAAAATATAACCATAATTGTAAGGGCTAGTGCATCCTTCCAACCCGTTGAAATAAATCCTGCGACAAATCCTTCCAGCAAACCCAGTGCCAGCCCGGCTGCAACAGTGCCGCCGATACTCCATCCACCCACAATAGCAACCACAAGTCCTTTTAAGGCAGTCATAAGGCCTATACTATAGCCGGTAAATGCAATGGGAGTAATAACGATGCCTGCTATAGCGCCAAAAGCTCCGGCTAGCCCAAAACAAAAAAGTCTGAATTTTTTGACATCAATTCCGATCAAACCGGCCCCAATTTGGTTGATGGACGATGCCCTCAATGCTTTCCCCAAAAGTGTACCGTTGAAAAACCACAAAAGTCCCAGGGTCAGAATGCCCAAAACACCGATTATAACGATGGCTTGCGGCATAATCGTCGCACCTAAAATATTAATAGGTTCGATTGCAATAAAGGGTTTCAAGGTTCTGGTTTCAGACCCACAGGTAATAAGAATTACCCCTTTAATGACCGATGCAGACGCGATGGTTATCAGCATGTATGTCATTTCCGTGGGGTGTTTGACGGGACGTATCACTACACGCTCAAGCAGGATAGCTATCAAGGTAGTGCAAGCTATTGAAAGAAAAATCGCATATGGCAATCCTATGCCTGCGCCAAAAAAAACACAGGTAAGCATGCCGCCAAGCATGACAAACTCACCCGTTACAAAATTCATAACACCACTAATAAGAAATACTGTGCTCCAGCATATCCCGACAATGGCATAAATACTTCCACTTGTTATTCCTGAAATTGCGTATTGGATAATCTCTGAAAAAAGTGTCATGGTAATTAGCTGTAATATAGCCCTTTTTTTGTTTATTAATCGTCCTGGTTCTCAAACATACTTCAGAATTATTGCATGGAGCGTGCCATTTTAAAAAAAATAGCTAACCACCTTAAATAATAGACTGTATTTTTAGATATACCTGATATATAAATTGAAAATAATTATAATATAATATAATTTTATAATATATTGCATGGCAGCGGTAAGATTTTGCTTTTTAATCTGTGAATATGCTATGGGAATATTCTCTTAATTTTTTGGATTATGACATCTTGTGGTCTGGAGGATTAAAAGTCTTGAGCAAGCCAATACATCCCGCCCGGTTCTTGGCAATCTCCTGGAAGTTTTTGCAATGGCCAGTGCCTGCGCAAATATTATTCTGATTAAAAAACTCAGCTCACGGTATAACACCTGGTCTTTGACCGGGATGCAGATCTG
>NZ_JAIOSW010000481.1 GCF_021107415.1 Desulfobacula sp. | reverse complement strand
TGTGGAACTTATTCCGGCTGCTGTCCAGCTGCCGAGTATCACAAGCGTGGGGATGGCAAGTCTTTTACCTGGAGCCGGGCAGCATCTTTCTTTAGGCAGAAATGATGATAAAGTGGTTCCTGTCCTGGGAAACTTGGAAATTTTGACTGTGAAGCAGCGAATGGAAATTCTGCGAAAAAAATACGGTCCCAGATTCGAAGAAATGACACTGGCGCAATTTACTCGGAGCAAAAAAAAGTTGTCTGACGATGTTCAACTCCTGGTACTCCGGGGAACTGAAATTGACAGCCATCTGGAAACGGCTCCGGAAACTTCCCTGCGTATCATCCATGATACATTGAAACGAATCCGTTTTGCCGTTAATAAACTTAAAAAACTCGGATTCAGTGAAGTGGTCATTGCAACGGACCATGGATTCTTCCTGAATATTCAGGTCCAGGCTGGTGATGTCTGTGCAAAACCATCCGGCAATTGGATCTTTGTTCATGATCGCCTGGCTTTAGGAGACGGGGATGATGATCATGCTAATTTTGTTCTACCGGCTGATCATTTAGGGATCAGGGGAGAATTTAAACAGGTTGGCGGTCCACGGAGCCTGGTCCCATACCGGGCCGGGGAGTTGTATTTTCATGGGGGTGTTTCTCTTCAGGAATGCCTTGTCCCGGTGATTAGTCTGCGGCTTGGCAAAGTAACAAAGGAAACTAAAAAACCTGAATTGAAAATTTCCTATAAAAATGATGCAAAACGCATTACCACTCGACTGCCCGTTCTGGATCTGGTTTTTGAAGACAAGCAAATGGGGTTGTTTCCCGGTGAAGATACCATTGAATTACTGATAGAGGCGCATGATAAAAAAGCAACTGTAGTAGGTGAAGTGATGGCTGGTCGAATTTCAAATCCGGCAACAGGAACTATCATGATGAAACCAGGAGTCCAGGTCCAGGTTACACTGAGAATGCAGGAAGAATATGAAGGAGCGTTTGTGGTAAAAGTGATGAATCCTGCGACTTTTACTGTTTATTGCAAACTTGAATTAAAAACCGATTATGTGGTGTAGCATATGGATAAATTAGACGAGAAATTAACGGCAGTATTTGATGGTCGTGTTGTTCGAAAAGACCTTTTGCACCGAATTAAAAAAGGAACCAATGTTCCGACATTTGTTCTTGAGTTTTTACTGGCCCGATATTGTGCCAGCAACGAACCCGCCGAAATTCAGGCAGGCATGGAAGCCGTTATTGCGACCCTGCAGGACAATTATGTCAGGCCGGAGGAAGCCAATGCCGCCCAGTCAAAGGTTGCCACAAATGGGAAATATCGGTTTATTGATAAAATCCATGTTCGATATGTTGAAAAAGAAAAGCGGCATTGGGCGTCTCTTGAAAATTTTAATTCCCGAAGAATTGCCATCAGTGAAAAATTCTACCGGGACAACGACCGTTTGCTGGAAGGCGGCATCTGGGCGGAAGTGACGGTGGCCTATAATGAATTTGATGACGATAATCATGCTTTTTTGATCGATGACCTGCGACCGATTCAATTGAGCAGGTTTGATTACACAAGATTTGGTGAAGGCAGGAAAGAGTTTACCCGGGACGAATGGCTGAACGTGATATTAAGGTCTGTCGGTCTGGAACCCGCAAAGTTAAACCATCGCTTGAAATTTCATTATATAGCCCGTTTGGCGTCCCTTGCTGAGGCCAATTATAATTTTATAGAGCTTGGCCCAAGAGGGACAGGAAAATCGTATTTTTTCAGTGAATTTTCACCCTATTCAACATTGATCAGTGGCGGACAGTCCACAAAGGCAGTTCTTTTTTATAATAATGCCAGAAAAAGAATGGGGCTGGTCGGATTCTGGGATACGGTTGCATTTGATGAAGTAGCAGGGATTCGGATTAAGGATCCTGATACCATTCAGATCATGAAAGATTATATGGCAAACGGGCGGTTTTCCAGGGGCGTGGAGGTGATTGCCGATGCCAGCATGGCTTTTGTGGGTAATATCGACCATTCCATTGAACAGTTAGTCAGATCAAGCGATCATGATCTGTTCCTTCCGCTGCCAAAGGAATTCGACCTTGCTGTCATGGATCGGTTTGCCTGTTACCTGCCCGGCTGGGAAATACCTAAAAACACGACCGCGTATTTGACAAATAATTATGGCTTTATTACCGACTATCTGGCAGAGGCGTTTCATTACCAGCTCAAGCATGTCAACAAATATGAAGAGGTCAGCAGCCGAGTTAATCTTGGGAAATCCATAGAAGGGCGTGATGAAATCGGTATTAAAAAGACACTGTGCGCATTTTTAAAGATTCTGCACCCCATTGATAAACCAACGGATGAAGAATTTGATGAATACATTGCCTACGCCGTTGAAGCACGTCGTAGAGTCAAGGAACAGATGAATAAGCGCAAACCGGATGATGAGTTTGCCAATATCGACCTATCCTTTTTTAATGCAGAAGGGAAAGAAATCATTGTGTCATGCCCTGAATCCAAAGAGGCTGACGCAACACAGGATCCAATCAGGAAAAACCTGGATCCGGAAAAGGATAAGGATTCTGTCCCGGGAAATGAAAAAGAACAAAATGGCATAAAAAAGACCGGAGAAAATGGAACGGCAAATCAATCCCAAATGAAAACCGAGATAGAAAAGAACGAGGCTGAATCTGCGCATCAACTGGAAGAAAGGCATTTTACTATTTTTTATGATGATACAGGTCACAATTACGAGTCCATTATGGGCCCTTATTTTAAAGGGGCAAAAGAGATCATAATCGAAGATCCATATATCCGGTTATCGCATCAGATTCAAAATTTTATTCGGTTGTGTGAGACAATTGTAAAGCTTTCAACAATCCGGAAAATAGTTCTGATAACATCCTTTGATGAGAAAACAAACATTTCTGAAATGCGAGACAGCCTGGATGACCTCAAACAAAGCCTGCTTGAAATTGATATTGTTTTAGACATCAAGATCGATCCCAACATGCACGATAGGGAAATCCGGTTAGATAATGGCTGGACTATAAAAATAGGTCGTGGACTGGACTTTTATCAAAAACCGAACAGCTGGTTTGAGGTGGGTGTTAATGATTTGTCATTGAGGAAATGCCTTGAAACCAAAGTAGATATTTTCAAAAAATAGAAACCCTATATCTGAGGGGATTATTACTTTCAAATTTTTAAAAGATGAATTACTCTTTTTTTCGTATTTCTACAGAATTGGCATGGGCTCCCAAGCCTTCGGTTTGGGCTAACCGGATCACATCATCAGCCTCCCTTTTAAAGGCAGCTTTTGAATAATGAATTAAACTGGTTTTTTTTGTGAAATGCTCAACACCTAAAGCTGAAGAAAACCTTGCTGTCCCGGCAGTCGGCAGAACATGGTTGGGGCCTGCAATATAATCTCCCATGGGTTCAGGAGTATACGACCCTAAAAATAAAGCGCCGGCATTTTGTATTTGGTCGATATAATCAAAGGGGTCTTTGACAATCAACTCAAGGTGCTCAGGCGCAAGGCGGTTGGAAAGTTTAATGCCGGTTTCAATGTCCGGCACCAGCATAATGGCACCAAAATGATCAATGGACTGCTTTGCTATATCTTTTCTGGGTAGTTCTTCAATCTGTTTTTTCAGGGCTGCAATAGTATTTTTTGCAAGATCTTCAGAATCTGTCACAAGTATGGAAGAGGCCATGACATCATGCTCTGCCTGGGAAAGGAGGTCTGCTGCCAGAAATTGGGGGTTGGCATGTTTATCGGCAATAATCAGTATTTCACTGGGGCCTGCAATCATATCAATCCCAACTGTTCCTGCAACGATTTTTTTGGCAAGGGTCACATAGATATTCCCCGGGCCTACAATCACATCCACTTTTGGAACGGTTTGGGTTCCATAGGCTAAGGCTCCTATGGCCCAGGCACTGCCGGCCTTAAAGACTGAAGTAATCCCGATTTTCCAGGCTGCAGCAAGAATATACGGGTTAATTTCACCGTTTTCCATGGGCGGGGTCATAAGATTAATGGAGTGAACACCGGCTGTTTTCGCAGGAATTCCTCCCATTAGAACAGATGATACCAGGGGGGTTTTTCCTCCTTTTGCTCCGGGTGCGTATATGCCGGCAGCACTCACGGGTTTTACAAGCTGCCCCAGCATGACTCCGTTTCTCGGTGTGTCAATCCAGGAGTTTTCTTTCTGTTTTGAATGAAAAGATTCCAGTTGGTTGACAGATCGGTCAAGTGCCTTTAAAAATGATGCATCAACATTCTTTAGTGCGATTTCAAACTCTTTTGGGGTCACTTTTAAGGAGTCAATTGTGACCTTATTTGAATCAAATTTGTTGGTGTATTCAACAAGGGCTTCATCCCCCCTTGTTTTTACATTTTCAAGATAGACTTCAACAGCTTCTTGATCCTGTTTTGAGAATCCCAGACCCCGTTCTATGGTATCTTTCACTCTTTTTTCTGCATCTCCGGAAGGATATTGATATATTTTCATTCTTTTTATTATTCCAAAAAAAATACGGTTTATATGATTATATGGCCTTTAAATTATGATAAATTTCAGACATATATAAAAGCTTTAGCCCTTCTTTATAGCAAAAGAAAATCTATAAATCCATCAAATAAAATTGAACAGGTGTTGAAAGCTATGATTTTTGTCAACAGTATCAAATTCCATCATTTTATTTCCCCTTTGTGCATAAACAAAAAATTGCATAAAAATATGAGCAATTTGCACACTTTTATGTGCAATTGATATATAAGGCGATTTTGAACCGCAAGATCTGAAGCCATCAAAGGCATTTCCTTTTTAAAAAGCCTTGAAGAGAAAAAACAATTAACCATTTAAATTTTCTGCGCTGCTGACTGCACATAAAAATGTGCAGCTCCCAAGACATCAAATTTTGTTCCGGATTAAAAATAATTAATTTATGCTTTTAATTTCAAATGGATAAAAGATTATATCTGAAATCAAAGGCAGTTGGTCCATATTTTGCGATAATTGTAGTTCATGCAATTGTGTCGACTGCTTTACAACAATTACTTTTTTACCCAAAGCAGTAAACAAATAAATATCTAATTACTGAGCAGTTCTTTTGAAAGGGACGATTATGTGTAAATTAAGCCAATGCCTTTTTACTATTTTTGTATCTGTGATGATCATATTTTCATTTTCAGTCGTTTTTTCTAATGATACTCTGTTAATTTTGGATAATACTGATGATGCAGGCCAGGGTATCATTATTTCCGGCGCTTGGACAAACAGCACCTGGCAGGGAGGTGGTAAATTTCTTGGCAGCAATTACATTCACGACGGCAATGCAGGTAAAGGTGAAAAAAGTGTAATATTCTCTCCTGTTCTGACTGCCGGGGATTATTTTGTATATATCCGCTATACATCTTCATCCAATCGTGCCGATAATGTACCTGTTGAAATTGCACATGCAGAAATTGTGACTCCCCATGTCATTGACCAGACTACCGGTGGCGGCCAATGGCATCTGCTGGGTACTTATGCTTTTACCGGCACGGGTGATGAGTCTGTCACAATAAAAAATGACGGGACCAACGGTTATGTGATCGTAGACGGTATCGCATTCGTGCCTGTTAACCAGAGTTCCGCCTGCTTAGAAAATCTTGTGGCTTACTGGCCCCTGGAGGACGGTCAGGACATTACACAGGATGCAGCAGGAGCAAATATCGGCTGGATTAATGGTGCCCAATCAGTCCCTGGTAAGGTTGGCAATGCCCTGTCCTTTGACGGAAACGATCATGTCAGCGTGGAAGATGCCGAGGCCCTTCGTTTAACCG
Source organism: Desulfobacula sp. (assembly GCF_021107415.1). The sequence continues at coordinate 14,705 of NZ_JAIOSW010000481.1, read as the reverse complement.
AAACATTTACCCTCACAGCCTGGATTAAAGAAACACAGACAAATTCTTATGCCAAAATCATATCCCGCAGAAACGGGAACTATTTTTATTTCCTTGGTGTGGACAACGGCAGGCCCTATGCCGGTATAGGTGACGGCAGTTCATACACTGTATCTGATAAATCTTTTTCATTGCCTTTAAATGAATGGCACCACCTGGCTGTTACATTTGACACAAACCAGGACAAAATGTGGTTGTACTATGACGGTGATCTCAAAGAAATCGTCACTGTTACACGGAACCTGCCTGCCATGGAAGGGGTGGCTTTATCTATTGGTGCCGGCAAACAGGGCACAGGCCATTTTTTTACAGGACTGATTGATGAAGCCGCAGTTTTTAATTCTGCCTTGAGTGAAGCTACAATCAGAAATCTTTATGTCAAAGGCCTGAACAGTCTTGATCTTTGTGTGGAAGATCTGTGCGGCAACGGCCGGGTGGATATAGGAGAAGATTGTGACGGCGGTCCTGACTGTCCAGACAATTGCCAGTATCCGGTATGTTATGCCACCCAAATTATTGATTATACACCGGGCCTTAGAAAAGACAGCCAGCCACTTCCCCTGGAACGAACTCATCCTCAAAATGCCCTGGGACCTGCTCAGTATGATGATACCCTCAATTTTGTCTCCCTTGGGTTTGGGGGACAGGTCATACTGGGTTTTGACCAGAGCTTTCTTAACCTTCAGGGAGATGATATCCTGATAACTGAAACAAGCTTTGGCTCTCCTGGCTGTAGTTCGTACCCTGAGACTGTTCATTTATATGCATCACAGGATGGTGTCTCCTGGACAGACCTGGGAACCGGCTGTCTGGATCAGGGGTTTGACCTTGGGGCTCTTGACTGGGCACAATATCTCAAACTGGTTGATGAAAGTGATCCTGCAAAATTCACCGGCAGTGCTGACGGTTTTGATGTGGATGGTGTAAAGGTGCTTCATTGCGGCAACCCCATTGAAACCAACACACCTCCGGAAGCTGTAAATGATATTGTAAATACCGATACGGTCCCCGTTAATATCAATAATGTCCTTGAAAACGATTCTGATGCAGATGGGGATCCTTTATCAATTTTAAGCTTTACTCAGCCTTCCTATGGGGCTGTTGTGCAGGAAGGTGATGACTCTTTTATATTTACTCCTGATGATACCTTTACCGGCCAGGATAGCTTTACATATACTGTTGATGACGGCAACGGGGGAACAAGCACCGCCAGCGTAATCATTACGGTAACACCACAGATGGTTGCTGTACCCGCACTCTTTAATTTATCGCAGGCAGATGCCCAGGCAGCCATTATAGCAACAGGCCTTACGCTTGGAACGATCACAACGGCTAACAGCGATACAATCCCTGTCGGCAACGTGATCGAACAGGCTCCCACAGAAGGTATTCTGGTTGAGGAAGGCTCATCCGTTGATCTGGTGATTTCTCTTGGCCCTGTCAGTACAAGTCCCGGTGTAAGCATCCACGCTATCCCGGAATTTATTCAGGCTGGTGAATCATCCATTCTTACCTGGGATTCCTCCAATGCAGATGCAGCTTTTATAGAGCCTGATATTGGCAATGTTGCAGCAAACGGCTCCATATCGGTTTCACCCAACCATACCACTATTTACACCATAACGGTTACAGGTGAGGCTGGGGTTGCTAATACAACTGCAACGGTAAGGGTCTTAGGCTCACCGGAAGAATTACCCGAGGGATCTTTTGGAGAAGACTACTATGATCTAATTCCGGCAGATGCAACTATTAATAAGTATGACCCCAAACGATTTGCAATAATGACTGGATTTGTAACTGGAATCGATGAATCTCCTATTGTTGGTGTCAGCATTACAATTCATGGTCATCCTGAATATGGTACAGCAACAACAGATGCAGATGGCAGATTTGCTATTCCGGTTGAAGGAGGAGGTTCTCTTGTCGTTTCATTTAGCAAAGAAGGTCTGATCCCCATTCAAAGGAAGGCATATGTGCCATGGAATGATTATGCGGTTGTTGATACGGTTCAAATGATTATTGAAGATTCGGTTTCTACGCAAATCACTTTTGATAATGATCCGAGTAACGTTTTTACTCATCGCAGCAGCCCGGTAACTACTGCCGCCAGAACTAGATCTGCAACTGTAATTATTACCGGAGACAATCAGGCGTTTCTTACAGATAAAAATGGAAATGATGTTATGGAGCTGGACACAGTGAATATTCGGGTTTCAGAATATTCAACGCCTGAGTCCATGCCTGCAGTACTTCCAGCTACATCCGCATTTACCTATTGTGCCGAATTTTCTCTCGATGGTGTAAAAAGAGTAAGATTTGCCAAACCGGTTACAATATTGATTGATAATTTTCTTGGTTTTGAATTAGGTGACCTTGTCCCTGTCGGGTACTACGATCGAGATTGCGCCTGTTGGATTCCGGAAAAAAATGCCCGTGTCGTTAAACTGTTGGATACAGACTCTGATGGTGTGGTTGATGCCATGGACATGAATGGTGATGATCTGCCTGATGATGTTAACGGCAATGAATCTGTCAGTGATGAGATAATTGGTTTGACCAATCCGGAAAATTATAAGCCTGGTGATACCTTCTGGCGGTTCGAGACCAGTCATTTTTCACCATTGGATTTTAACGGTCCCCCTAAGTTTCCACCAAACGCCATCAGTCCGCAGGTGGATCCCCCAAAGTTGGATGATAAAGAACGCGATGATAAAGATTGCAAAAAATCATTCAACTCGTATGTGGAAGAAAGAAGCCGTGTTTTCCATGAAGATATTTCCATCCCCGGAACTGATTTTTCACTTCATTATTCAACTGATAATTTATCAAACAACAAAAGAAATATCTATATTCATCTTACAGAAGAAACCATACCTACAGGCATGATAGATGTTCAACTTTATATAAAAATTGCCGGGAAATCTTATTATCGTGAGTTTGAACCTTTACCAAATTTGAATTACCTTTTCAAATGGGACGGGTTTGATTTATCCGGAAATAAAGTAGATAAGCCTGTAACTGCTACAATTGGAATTTATTACATATATCAAGGTTACTATGGAAGGTCATATGATGATTTTGTAAATCTGTTTGCAAAATATGGGGATTTGGATACTGAAGTTGTTATGAGAACTCATCTTTTTAAATTGAAAACATTCTGGATTACAGTCCAGCCACCGGCACATGATCCTGAGGCCGGATCATATCTTGCCGATGGATGGACAATTTCCAACCATCATTATCTCAGCACCATAGATTCTGCAATTCTGACAAAAGGAAATGGCTCAAAAATCAGCAGCTTTGATCCGGAATTTAAATACAATCGTATCGATACAGCGGCTTTCCTTGAGCCTGTAAAAATAACAGCAGTTTCAGGACCAGGAGAAGAAGGGCAAGGGGAAGATAATCCTGAGTTCAGTTCTCCAAGCAGTATAGCAATGGATGCTGCCGGTAATATTTTTATTGCTGATACCTATAATTATCAAATCAAAAAAATAGATACACAAGGTGTCTTAACAACCATAGCTGGTAATGGCAATTTCGGATCTGGTTTTACAGATCCTTCTGTCGAGCAGATAGTGGCCACAGATTCTCCTTTATATACTCCAGTCGCTGTTTGCGTAGATGCATCAGGTAATGTATATTTTCTGGACCGTGACCTCGAAGGTGACGACGGTATTGTTCGAAAAATTGATAAAAATGGTATGTTATCGAATGTTGCAGGTTCGAATTTCTACATTGGTGATGATATTGGCGACAACCAGATTGCAAACAGCACATTGGTGTCTCTGTCAAGACCAAGCGGTATTTCAGTGGATGACAATTGCAATTTATATATTGCAGACTCCGGCCACCACAGAATTCGCATGGTTGATCCGGCAGGCATTATCACAACCATAGCCGGCAATGGTAATTCTGGGTATTCTGGAGATAACGGACGCTCTATGGATGCAGAGTTAAACTTTCCTACGGGCATTGAAATTGACAGAGAGGGCAATGTATATATTGCAGATTACCGTAACCATGTTATCCGGAAAATTGATCCTGACGGTATCATTAAAACTATTGCAGGAACAGGTTTTGCCGGTTATGCCGGGGATGGCGGTCCGGCAACGGCAGCCCAACTGTATCACCCGTATCAAATAGAACTGGATAATGAAAGGAACCTGTATATTATAGACAAAACAAATCAATGTCTTCGCAAAATCAATACAAGTGGTGTCATTAAAACAATCTCCGGTCAAGGAACAATTCCCTATGCTGGCAATGATTTATCTGTAGATCCGCAGTTCCTCACAGGATATTCAGACCTTGAAATCAATGACAGCGGAATGATATTTGTAGTTTTTTCTTCACAAAATTTAATTGCAAAACTCGGCCCGATTACCCCGTATTTGTTTTTAGAAACAGAAAACAGCAATATATATACTGAAGACAATGGTCTTGGGTATGCGATTGACGATTCAGGACGTCATAGAAAAACAATTGACCTTGAAACAGGGCAAACTTTACGAGAATTTCATTATACTATTTCCCCGTTGAAAGTTCTTGATTCCATAACCGATCAATTTGGCAGTACAACCTTGATTGAAAGGGATAGCAGTTTGATTCCAAAAGCCATTATTTCTCCGGATGGTCTGCGTACCGAACTAACCATTGATACCAACAACCATTTGACTAAAATCATTTTTCCAGATGGCAACTTTTATAATTTCGACTATTCGCCCGACGGTTTAATGGAACTGGAAACAGATCCGGCTGGCAATCAGTTTACACATATTTTTTCTGATACCGGCAAAATTCAGGAAATCCTGGACGAAAATGGCGGTCATTGGTTGTATAATCACCAGGAGCAGCAAGACGGCGTATTAACAACTGTCACAACGGCTGAAGCTCATCAGAGAACTTACCTGGATAAAACTGACGCTGCTGGCAACTATACTTCGGTTATTACCGATGAAACAGGTTCACAGACCTTATTTTCAGAATCAGGTATGACAGCGGCCAAAACAACATCCTGCGGTACTGAACTGGAATTTGAATATGGAATTGATCCAAAGTACAAATATAAATATTTGAAAACAATGACAGAATCCACACCAGCCGGTCTTCAAAGAACTACAATGACACAAAAGGAATATTTAGAACCTTCAGGAGAATCTCCATCTTATGTCATACGGCAAAGCATTACAACAAATGGTAAAACCGTGACCATTGATAATGATGTGTTTGAGTCTCAAAAGACCATTACATCCCCCGAGGGCAGGATCACCACCCTGCTTTATAATCCTGCTACCCTTGTGACGGAAAGTGTAAGTGTCCCCAATCTTTTCAATACATCTTATGAATATGATTCAAAAGGAAGGCTGATATCTGTAGATACGAATACAAGAGGGGTTGATTATATCTATAATACCCAGGGTTTTCTTGAAACCTTTACGGATGCGAAAAACCATACAACCCGTTATTTTTATGATGAGGTGGGCCGTGTAACCCAGATCAACAGACCGGACACCACATCGTTATGGTTCTCCTATGACAACAATGGCAACATGACCGTGCTGACCAATCCGTCCTCAATTGATCACGGATTCGGGTTCAACAAAGTAAATCTGAACAATTCCTATCAAACCCCATTAAGCGGCAGTTACAACTATTTATATGACAAAGACCGGTGGCTGATAAGAAAGCTGTCTCCATCCGGAGAAAGCATTAATTTTATTTATAATACTGCCAGGCTGTCCCAGGTACAGACCTCTGAAGGTAATATTGATTATACTTATTTTTGCGGCAGTAAAATAGAATCCATAACCAAAGGGTCTGAGTCAATCTCTTACGGGTATGACGGCAAACTCATCACCTCCGAAGCTTTTACCGGAACCCTGTCCCAAATCCTGACCTATACCTATAATTATGATTTTAACCCTGCAAGCTTTACCTATGCGGGCGGTATCGTTAACTATACCTTTGATAATGACGGTCTGCTGATGGGTTCCGGAAATTTTACCATTACCCGCAACACCCTTAACGGTCTTCCGGAAACAGTAACAGGAGGTAATCTGAACATTGCCCGAACCTTTAACGGTTATGGTGAGCTGGATATACAGGACTATAACATTAATGGCCAAAACCTTACCACATGGGATCTTACCAGGGATGACAACGGTAAGGTTACCCGTAAATCGGAAACTGTTAACGGCACAGCCTCTGAATATACTTATACCTATGACACAATGGGACGGCTTCTGACAGTGACAAAAGACAATACATTTGTGGAGGAATATCGATACGGTTCCACCGGCACCCGGGCTTATGAAATGAACACGGCAAGGGGAATCACGGGCAGGATATTGACCTATTCTGATGAAGATCATCTGCTCACAGCCGGCAGCTCTGTCTACCAGTACAGCGTTGACGGATTCCTTGAAAGCAAAACCACTGGTTCAGACATTACGGAATATTCTTATTCATCAAGGGGAGAGCTTTTAAATGTCACCCTGCCGGACACCACCCTGATAGAGTATGTGCATGATCCCATGGGCAGACGAATCGCCAAAAAAGTCAACGGCATCATCGCTGAAAAATACCTGTGGCAGGGTCTAACCCGTCTTTTGGCAGTTTATGACGGTTCAAACAATCTTGTCATGCGGTTTGAATATGCAGACGACAGAATGCCTGTGGCAGTATTAGCCAACGGTATTACCTATTATTTAACCTATGATCAGGTAGGTTCCTTAAGGCTGGTTGCAGACTCATCTGGAAATGTGGTAAAACAAATTGAATATGATACCTTTGGTAACATACTGAGTGATACCAACCCGGTCTTTGAAATACCCTTTGGATTTGCAGGCGGTCTGCATGACCGACACACAGATCTTGTGAGGTTTGGCTACCGTGATTATGATCCGGAAACAGGTAGATGGACTGCTAAAGATCCAATACTTTTTGCCGGAGGTGATATGGATCTGTATGGGTATGTCCTAAATGATCCGGTTAATTTGGTGGATCCGACTGGAGAATTTGTACATATTCTGGGTGGAGTAGCAGGTGGTGCTGTTGGAGGTACTATGATGGGTGCTACTTTTGGTGTCATTAAAGCATTAGCAACTGAACAAGATGTAGGTTCTGCAGCTTTGAAAGGAGGTCTAACTGGTGCGGCGATAGGTGCTGTAGCTGGTGGTCTTACTATGGCTGGAGTACCTTATATCCCTATGGCATCACAAGCATTTAGTGAAGGATTTCTCTATGGATTATGGGGTACAAAGCTACCAAGTGCTCTTTCATTATTTGGAAATATTTTAATGTCTACCGAAGAAGCATTTGGTGAGGAAGGCTCGCCATGTCCTTAAAAAAAATTATTTTCGAGTAGACGCTTCATGAATTGAATTTGGTATATATCTATAAAATTTAAGAGAAGAACAATGATAAAATATATGATATTAATAATTTGTACACTACTTCTATATGTTTTTGCCTCAAAACTCATCGATTTTATTACTTTTTTTAGAATTAAACGGGGTCGATTAAAAAAAATTAAAATATTCATTCGGGACAATGAGACAATAATTTTTAATCATTTAAATCAAAAACTGCTTAGTAATCCCAATAATGTTTTTTATACAAATAAAAAAGGAAAAGCAAAGCGAGCGGTAATTTTTGGTGAGATTGATAAAGAAACTGAGAAAAAATTTAAAAAACAAATTCTTAGTCGAAAAAATTTCATACAAAATCTTGATGAAGTTATGGAGGCGGTGGATGATTTTTGGTACCAATATATCACTTACTATGTACTTAAATGTAAAAGAGAGCTTGGGATTTCATCTTTTATAATTGTATCTGCTTCCATACAAATTGATGTGAGTTCGAAAATAAAACAAGAAAAAATCAGATTGGGGTTTACGGAAGCCATACAGACTGCGAAACCCAAATTTTTTAATATTGTCGATGTTAAATAGTTGGCTCTGAAAAGCACTTTAATATTTATGTTTATGTCCTAAATGATCCGGTTAATTTGGTTGATCCGACGGGTTCCGGGAACTTTACCATTACCCGCAACACCCATAACGGTCTTCCGGAAACAGTAACAGGAGGTAATCTGAACATTGCCCGAACCTTTAACGGTTATGGTGAGCTGGATATACAGGACTATAGCATTAATGGCCAAAACCTTACCACATGGGATCTTACCAGGGATGACAACTGTAAGGTTACCCATAAATCGGAAACTGTTAACGGCACAGCCTCTGAGTATGGTTATACCTACGACACAATGGGACGGCTTCTGACAGTGACAAAAAACAGTACGCTTGTGGAAGAATACCAATACGGTTCCAACGGCACCCGGACTTATGAAATGAACACGGCAAGGGGAATCACGGGCAGGACATTGACCTATTCCGATGAAGACCATCTGCTCACGGCCGGCAGCTCTGTCTACCAGTACAGCGTGGACGGATTCCTTGAAAGCAAAACCACAGGTTCAGACATTACGGAATATTTTTATTCATCAAGGGGAGAGCTTTTAAGCGTCACCCTGCCGGACACCACCCTGATAGAGTATGTGCATGATCCCATGGGCAGGCGGATTGCCAAAAAAGTCAACGGCATCATCACTGAAAAATACCTGTGGCAAGGTTTAACAAGGCTTTTGGCAGTTTATGACGGTTCTGGAAACAGGGATTTAATTCCCTGCCATCATGAGGGATTTTTTCCCAGCCAATTTCAGGATAAATGACCCGCCACAAATCTAATTCCCTCCATTTCATTCCCTTAAATTATTTTTTTAATACTATAATTCCCTCTATTTAATTCACCTCATATTGATATTTGTTTTCAGGAGGGAGTATGGAATCTGTTCCCTGTCCAGCTTGTAGCACTTTTTTTATTCCAAGAAATAAATTTCAAAGTTTTTGTTTAGAACCAGGTTGCCAGCGGACTCGAAAAGCTCTGTGGCAAAAACAAAAGCTTGCATCTGATCCTGATTACAAGGAAGGCCAACGTCTATCGCAAAAAAAATGGCTTCAAAACAACCCTGATTACTGGAAAAAATATCGCCTCAGGAACCCGGAGAAAGCTGGCAGGAATCGTTCTCTCCAGAAAATCAGAAACATGAAACAACAGCATTCTCCCAAACCATCAAAAATAATTGGTATTGCAAAGATGGACGCGAGGAAATCCAGGGTACAAAGCCTTTCTGGGCAATATTGGCTTGTGCCAACCGTTGCAAAGATGGACGCGGTAAAAATTTTTATCGCTACAGTACCAATCAATCCCCCATAATTGCAAAGATGGTCTCGGGGACAAAGGAAGAATGTTTGTGTTACACAGGTCAAAATCCAAATAAATAAGGAGGGCAACATGATAAGAAAAAAAGTGCTTGCTCATGACCGGATTCGCAGCACTGGCAAAGGCTTTAGCTTCATCCCCCATCGTTTCTTGATAGATGGTTTTTTACAATCATTGAGCTGGCAGGAAATTGCTCTTTATCTGTTTTTGGTATTGGCTTCGGACCGAAATGGGCTTTCCTTTTACGGTGACAGAACCATTTGCGCCACCCTGGGGCTCAAGGAAGGCGATTATATTTTTGCCCGGAGCAGTCTGATCCATAAAGATCTTGTCATGTATGACGGCACCTTGTTCCAGGTCCTTTCATTGCCAAAAAGCACTCATAAAGCGTAGGGAGGCGATCCAATGATAGACAGCCGAACTGTTTTTGAAATTCACCGGTTAAAAGAGATGCTGTTTTCCAAGCGGCAGATTGCCCAGACTTTAAATCTGGACAGGGGCACGGTTAAAAAATATCTCAAGCATCCGGATACAGCTTATAAACCAAGGAAGGTAAGGTCTTCAAAACTTGATCCATACCGGGAACTCATCAAAGAGATGGTAGCGCAATATCCAAAGGTCAAGGCTCCCGTCGTATTGCGACAGATACACGATAAAGGGTTTGATGGAGAGATAACTATTGTCCTGGATTATCTCAAACACCTTAGACATAATGTTTATAAAGAAGCCTTTATCCGTTTTGAGTCCGGACCAGGTCAACAGATACAAATTGACTGGGGCCATTTTGGCAGCCTTGCATATGGGAATAGCTCAAGGAAGCTATATGCCCTGGCCGTAATTGAATCCCACAGCAGAATGCTTTATGTGGTTTTTACCCACAGTCAAAAACAAGAAACACTTCATCAATCTCTTGTTGAAGCCTTCAGTTATTTTGGAGGCACACCCAAAAAAATAGTCGTGGATAATATGCTGACAGCAGTAACTGAACGTGTGGGGTCCATGGTCCGTTTTAATGAATCATTTTTGAATTTTTTACGACAGTTTAGTATTACCCCTGTGGCTTGCAATATCAGGGCTCCCCACGAAAAAGGTTATGGAAAGCTAAGGATAATGTGAAGTTGCTATCTTCATTTCTGCATTATCCACAACTTTTCATAATTTAACTTTCCATTATATTTTTTTATTTACCTATGTTTTTCAACCAGTTCATCAGGTTTGCATTATTTTGCCATTCAGGCATTTCACTCGACACTACATTGTTATTACTTTTTTCCAGAGCTTTTCTTTTCATCTCTCCATCAATTCTGGCGTAAATTTCCGTTGTTTGAATATCAACATGCCCAAGAAAATCCCGTATATAAATGAGATTTACTCCTGATTGTAAAAGGTGAATGGCTTTGGAATGTCTGAAGCAATGCGGTGATAGCTTGTCTGGAAACAATCCTGGGGCTTCTTTGATCGCTGTACAGGCATATTTTTTGACAATGTATGCAATGCCTGCCCGAGTCAACTTATCTTTTGAACGATTTCTAAATAAAGGGTAATCAAATGTATGTGGCTCTATTAAATTGTTTTCTTGTAAATAATGATTTAATAGTTTCGACATAGGTTTCATTAATGGAACAATCCTGGTTTTATCGCCTTTACCCATCAATTTTACTGTTGAAGGAGATGCAATTCTTATATCACCAACTTTTAAATCTGCCAGTTCTTGAACTCTGGCACCTGAATCATAAAGTAGACTTAAAAGAACTATATTCCTGCGCCCATTTTTTGTCATTTTATCTGGTTTTTTCAGTAAAAATTTCATGGCTTCAAGAGTTATGTATTCAACAGATATCTTTTTTGTTTTCTTCATGGGGATTGAAAGTATTTGCTGTGCCGAATGAATATAATCTGGGAACTCCATTTGTAGATATCGACAAAAAGAATGAAATGCAGCCAAACGCACGTTCCTTGTGGATGCAATGCAATTCCTTGTTTTTTCAAGCCACTCCAAATATTGTTCAACTAGTTGCCTGTTCAGATGATTCAAAGAAAATTTTTCTGCTTTTATCTTTTTCTGCTTGGAACAAAAATCAAGAAATAAGCTAAAAGTGTCCCTGTACGACATTATGGTATTAGGACTAAGCCCTGCAATTCCCGAAAGATACTTGGAAAGGAAGTTAGTCAAGTAATATGCAAAATTAGTTGGTTTCATTTTTCACTACCTCCGGTATCACATATGCACATGTCAGAGAAATTTTCTTAATCAGGTCAGGATATGCTTCAGTAGTTAATCTTAGATAACGTTGTGTAGCTCTCACTGAATTGTGCCCTACATAAACAGATAGAATGGGCAGTGTGACATACAGATCAATTTTATTTTTTACCTGCCTCATTAATGTATGCACACAAAAAGCGTGCCGAAAATCATGAAGTCTGGGTCCCTTACCTTTGCCACCATGGGAAATTTTTGCCTTCCACAGCAATTGACGATATACCTTGTAAACTCGGGAGCGGGTTAAATAAGTTCCATTTTTATTCCTGAAAAAATAATCCTCTGCAGGTTTTTTCTGGTTGAATAAAGAATGATATTTGGTAAACATATCTGCAAGAGGTATAGACATGGGTACCAATCTGTCTTTATTAAATTTTGATTCCCTTATGAACAATACCTTGTTATCAAAATCAATATCTAAGATTTTCAGATGGAGAGCTTCGGAGATTCTAAGGCCACAACAATAAAGTAACCGGAATAGTAATGGATAACTTTCATGTTTATTAGACAAAGAGTGAAGAGGCATGGTATCAACGACTTGAAAAAAATTGTCAATTTCCTTATGGGTAAATATATACGGAATATACTCACTTCGCCTGACCTTATAGCTTTTTAAAGGTGTAAATGCTTCGTATCCCTGGTTTTGCAAATATAATACAAACTGCCGTAAGTTACTGGCACGCTGCTCCCATGTTTTTACTGATTCACAGTTTCTTTTTGCAGTCCACTCTAATACCGGCTCTTTAGTTAAAGATTTGTTTTCAATTTTGTAATTTAAAGTATATTTCGAAAATCTGAGAAGGCTATCACGCTCGATACCATACTTATATCCAAGATTTCTTTTATGCTGTATAAAATCTTCCAGCAGTTCTTTAAATTCACCAACAAACGCTTTTTTTTTTTTTATCATCAGAACACCTCCTCACCTTTGTTCCACTCAAAGGTTAGAGGGTCCAAGGCGCACGTTCTTAGCTGGTTTATGTCGATTTTTAAATAGACCGATGTGGATTCTGTATTTGTATGGCCCAGTACCTCAGATATAATTGGTAAAGGGGTATTTTCTTCCAACAGCGCGCTTGCAAGGCTGTGGCGAAGTGCATGAGGGCCGTGTTTTTTACCAGTCTGTATTTTTATACCTGCTGTACGCATATGCAGCGTAACAATGCTATGCAAAGTAGGTGCTTTTAATTTCCCTATCGGAGGGATCAACCGCAAAAAAATTGCTTTGGTTGATTCACATTCTGGCCTTGCATACTTAAGATAATCAATGATTGCCAGGCCAACATCCTCCAGCATTGGAAGGATAACGGGCCTTTTAGTTTTTTGCTGAAGTAGTTCAATGGTGTTTGTTTCCCATTTCAGGTTCATAAAGGACAAGTTACATATATCTTGTGCCCGCAGGCCCAATCTTGCAGCAATCAGTATTATGGCATAATCCCGTTTCCCCTTGGGATTCCCCCTGTCAATTGATTCTAAAAGTTTTTCCACCTCCTTTTTTGGATATGCTGAAGGAATTTTTGTTCTCTGCCTATATCCATCACGCGGCACAATATATGCAAAATCCTTGGATACAAATCCGAATTGAAATAGATAATGGAAAAAAACACGCAGGGAACATAGCGTGCTATGAATTACAGAGGGTGAATATCGAATGAAAGTCTCTGTAAATCCTAAAACGGCTGAATCATCTATATCACGAATGTCGATAAACCCACGACTGTTTAAGTAATCAGAAAATCTGCTGAGGTATATCTCATATGATTGCAGTGTGGATTTGGAAAAACCGTCCGCTCTCTTTTTATCAATATATCCTTGAAATAATGTTTGAAATTGAGGATGATAATTACGCATCTCTTGTCTTCTTCTGGAAAAAATAATTCCATGTAATAGATAATCTGAAAGCATGTTAATTGCTCTTGTATAATATTTATTTCTTGGGGTAAGTTTTTCATATACAGTTACATCATATTCAGCTTCCAGGAAGTCCATTCCGATTTTTGCAGTGTAATTTGTTTTGCCCATAATAATCATGTAATTTGTCAGACGATTCCAAACCGTAATAAACCCTCTGATAGTTGAATCTGAATATTGGGCTTTCTTCAATTCAATTTTAAACTTGTAAATTAATTCATAAACCTCATTTTTTTGATGCCTCATTATATTACCTCCAATCTGTTTTTTTGCACCGGGGTGCCAGTTAAAGATCGAAGTATAATGTAAAGTTATTTAATCAAAAAATGAAAAAAAACCTGAGAAACTGTACATGTTTAAAAGATATTCAAGAGTAGCTTCCCATTATCCTTAGCTTTCCATAACCTTTTTAATGTAAAGCTTCACATTAAAAAGGAAAGATCGAAAACAGTATTAAATATCTGCGATACAATTTTTGGCCCCTCAGAACGTTTGCAGATTTAGATGATGTCAACCATCAGGTCCTGGCATGGATTGATACCACGGCCAATCAAAGGCTGCACCAGACCACCGGAGAAAGGCCCGCCCATCGATTTGTAAAGGATGCCCTAAGGCCGTTGATAGATCCACTGCCCGACTTCCGGGAGACTGAGACTTTGAAGGTATACAAAGATTTTGGTATCCGTTTTGACACAAATGTATATACGGTACCGCCAAGGCTGGTTGGCAAATCTATAACCCTTAAAGCGGATGCCAGGACCCTATCTGTCTATTACAAAGAAAAGCTGGTGGCAAGCCATTTAAGAAACTGGGAAAAACGAAAACGCATTGATCTACCGTCCCACAGTGAACAGGTTCGCAAGCTCAGGAAAAAAGTGTTCATGGGTAAACAGATGATGGTGTTCATGTCATTGGGACAGGAAGCCGTGGATTACCTTGAGAAGCTTGCATATGCATCGCAGCCATTGAAAAAGACAGTGGAGCGTCTGTTAATTTTAAATGATGACTATGGCACGTCATCGCTGATATATGCCCTGAAAAAGGCTCTAACATAAACTCTACGGATTTGCTTATATCCAAAATATCCTCTATCAGGAAAGAACTCCGACAATCCGCCACCAGCCAGTGGCCTTAAAAGACGAAAATCTCAACAAAATTCGTCTACTAAAGCCCAATCTTGCTGACTATGATGCCATTGCACTGCAAAGGA
>NZ_JAIOSW010000454.1 GCF_021107415.1 Desulfobacula sp. | reverse complement strand
GGTTTCAAGGATTTTAAGAAGATAGGATGCAATTCCCATTCCATGGAGCCTTTCCTTAACAAGAAATGCCACTTCAGCGGATTCAGCATCTGCTTCAGCATAAGAGCCGATAGCCACAATCTGTTTTCGTTTACCCAACTGCATCAATCCGATGATGGTCATGTTTCTTCGATAATCTACCTGGGCCCATTGTTTTTGAAGCATGTCCCTTGAAAAAACTTTTCGTTTGTTGAAAAATCTATAGTAAATAGAGTCTTCCTGCAGAGAATAGTAAAAATGCCTGGATTCAAACTCGTCAGACGGTAAAAGGGGTCTGAAATCAATGGTTTTTCCATTGGCCAGTTTTTTTGAATAAAGGTATTGATCCAGGAATAGAAGATCCTGAGTTGTTGGCGGAAGCTGATCCGGGAATATATAATGTCTTTTTTTGGCTTCCTCTATCAGGTCTTTTCTGAATTTCGGGTGAGCAATCCTTGCAAGTTCCATTACTCGTTGATAGATGCTTTTTCTTCGCATTTCAGCAATGCCGTACTCGGTCACTATGATATCAATATCTCCCCTGGTGGTTGCTACACCGGCACCTTCACTTAAATGGGGGACGATTCTTGAAATCTTACCATTTTGAGCAGTTGACGGAATAATGATAATGGAAAAACCACCCTCTGACATGGCTGAACCCCTGATAAAATCAACCTGGTCACCCATGCCGCTATAAAAAAGATACCCTTTTGAATCTGAACAGACCTGGCCTGTCAGATCCACCTCAAGGGCAGAACTGATGGAAATAAAATTATCATTTTTTGCAATCACATTGGGGTCATTTACAAATTCAGAAGATTTAAAATAAAAAATGGGATTGTTATCAACATAGTCATATAATTCTTTAGAGCCCATACAAAGAGATGCAACCACCCTGTCCGGGAGATATGATTTTTTTTTATTGGTGATGACTTTTTTTTTTAACAACGGCAACAGTCCGTCTGTGATAACCTGAGTGTGAATACCCAAATCTTTTTTGCGGGAAAGATAGGGAACCACTGCATCGGGAAGATGACCAAAACCAATTTGCAGGGTTGCACCGTCATCTACCAGCATGTTTACATAATGACCGATTCTTTCAACGACTTTTTGATTCTTCATTTCCGGCAGGGATTCCAGTATGGGCTCTTTATGCTCTACCAGATAATCAATTTCATCAATGTGAACATTACTGTCCCCCCAGGTTCTGGGCATCTCAGGGTTAATCTGAGCAATGACAAGGTCTGCATTTTTCATCCCGGAAAGGGTAATGTCAACCGAAATACCCAAGCTGCAATACCCATGATCATCCGGCGGACTGACCTGTATCAGCGCCACATCAAGGCCAATTTCATGGTTTTCAAAAATTTTAGGGATCTGTGATAAATAAACAGGAATATAATCGATTTTTCCTTCAAAAGCAGCTTGCCGCATTAAAAGAGAA
This sequence comes from Desulfobacula sp., assembly GCF_021107415.1. The sequence goes on along the minus strand of NZ_JAIOSW010000454.1, from coordinate 23,509 downwards.
ATGAAAAACAGTTTTATAGAGAATCTTGAAAGAAAATTTTCATCATTGACATAGTTGGAAAGGGTAGCGGAAAGCATTTGATAGATGACAATATCCTGAATGGATAAATCTTCCACCATGGCTTTTATTAATCTTTGAGGCTCTCCGCATCCGGTACCGATAAAGACCCTTGAGCCGTTCTTTATCTTTTTGACGCTCTGTTGCGGTGTCAGCAGTTTGTCAGGGCAAACATCCTTAAGATCCATTCGAGTTTCTCCTGTCATGCCTGTAAAGAGAATTAAGTGCACTGATTATTAAATAATTTTAAACTAAAGTACAGGAAAAATAAGAGAACTGTCTTAAATTTAATGGAATCAGGCGTAAATTTTACCATACTTATCATGAATAAGCTTTGGAATGTCAAATTTCCGGTGGCAGGCAACTTTATGGCCGTCTTTGATATCTTCAAGCTCAGGTTCTTCTATTGAACATCGTTCCTCGGCAAATGGACATCTCGGATGAAATCTGCATCCTTCGGGCGGATTGATGGGGCTTGGGACATCTCCTTGAAGAATAATTCGATTGGGTGTTCTATCCACGTCAATATCAGGAATTGCAGAGAGCAGTGCAAAGGTGTAAGGATGCGTGGGTGAATCAAACAGATCGTTAGTTTGAGACAATTCCACAATTTTTCCAAGATACATGACGGCCAGACGGGTGCTTATATATTTTACAACGTAAAGATGATGGGTGACAAACAGATAGGTCATATTTAATTTTTGCTGCAGCTGTTTGAGCAGGTTTAAAATCTGTGCCTGTACAGATACATCAAGGGCAGATGTCGGTTCATCCAGGACCAGAAATTCAGGACTGCCGGCAATAGCTCGCGCGACAGCGATCCGCTGTCGCTGGCCTCCGGAAAATTCATGGGGATATCTTAACAGGTGATATTCATTTAATCCCACAAGTCTTAACAGGGATTTTATTTTTTCCTGCATATCATAGCTGCTTAATTTTTCAATCTCCCGAATCGGCTCGGCAATGATATTTTTTACAAGCATCCTCGGATTCATTGAGGTCGTCGGATCTTGAAACACCATCTGGAGTTTATTTCGGATCTTTTTTTTTTCATCTCCATTCTGCTCATGTTGACTATATTGACAGGGCTGTTTTAACCGTTTGGATAAAACTCTATATCTCCACTCGTAGAATCGTGTAATCGAATAATGGCTTTTCCTGTTGTTGTTTTACCACAACCGGATTCTCCGACAAGTCCTAGGCACTCTCCCCTGTAAATATCAAGATCAATCCCGTCCAGGGCTTTTACTGAGTTGATCTGTTTGCGGAGAAGACCGCCCAGGATCGGATAATATTTTTTTAAGTTTTTTAATTCAATTATTTTTTCCATGATAGTATTGGCTGACTAAAATAATTCCTTTTATTATTCCGGAGTTACAGCATAGCATGCCACTAAGTGGTTGTTCCCTGTATCTTTTACTTGGGGAGTTGCTTTTTTGCATTGTTCCATGACAAGGTTGCAGCGTGGATGAAACCTGCATCCTGTCGGGGGGGTCACAAGATTTGGGACGCTTCCCTCTATTGTTTCAAGTTCATCTGCCTGGGTTCGTTTGGGTACGGAGTTTAAAAGTGCTTTGGTATAAGGATGCCTGGGGTTGTGGAACAGATCTTTGACATCTGCCACTTCACACAGGTTCCCGGCATACATAACGCCCACCCTGTCACATGTTTCGGCCACAACACCAAGGTCGTGGGTAATCAGAAGGATGGAGGAAATAATTTGTTTTTTCAATGTAGTTAACAGCTCCAGAATCTGGGCCTGAATAGTAACATCAAGGTTGGAGGTGGATTCATCGGCTATCAGAAGAATGGGGGAACAGGCCAGTGCAATGGCAATAACAATACGCTGCTTCATTCCCCCGGAAAGGTTGTGGGGATAATCGTTGAAAATTTTTTCAGCATTGGGAATGGCAAGTTTTTCAATGATTTCAATGGACAGTTTTTTTGCTTCCCGGTTTAATCTTTTTTCCCATAATTTTAAAACAGGGATTTTGCATAAAAATTTAAGCAGGATTGATTGGGGGTTTTTGCTTAATTGTCCATAGGTCAAGTTAAGATAGGGTTTAATCAACGGCAGTGTCTTATCGGCTGTTGAGTTGAGCCGTTTCAGGATTGTGTCCGCCATTTCTTTTTTCCTATGAAAAAGAAAGCTTTCAGATACCTGGTCTCCAATGCTGAGTATTGGATTTAAGGCCGCATTGGGTTCCTGAAAAATCATTGAGATGTGATCGCCGCGAAGCGTTCTCATATACTCTTCGGATTGTTGTAAAAGATCTACACCCTGACTGTCGGAACCATTTTTATTATTTGTGCCGTGGAAAATAATCTGTCCGCTTTCAATCTTTCCGGGTGCCTGGACTATGCGCATGATGGAACGAACCAGGACACTTTTTCCGCATCCGGATTCGCCCACCAGACCGAATGTAATGCCTTTATCAATATCCAGGCTGATTTTATTAAGTGCTTTGACAACGCCTTCATAGGTATAAAAGTTTGTTGCCAGGTTTTTTATTTCGATTAACTTTGACATTAAAATATTTTCCAAATGTGTTTATTGCTTTGCAGTCATAATAGCAATCACGGCTTATCGTCTTCGCAGCTTTGGATCAAATGCATCGCGAAGGGCATCACCGATAAGATTCCAGGCCAGAACAAAAAGGATAATTGCCATTCCGGGAATAATAATGGTGTACCAGAATTTCAAAGGATCTCCAGGGGGGCCGACAATATAGTTTCTGGCCATGGCAACCATTTGTCCCCAGTCTGCATACCCTTTGGGTGCGCCTAGACCTAAAAAACTCATAAAGGCGGCGGTTAATACGACTGAACCGCATTCCATAAATGCAATGACCATCACGGGAAAGATTGCATTGGGAATGATGTGTCGAATCATTATTTTAAAATCAGACACGCCCATTATTTTAGCCGCCTGAATAAATTCCTGGTCCCTTAAGGTTAGAATACCGGATCGGATGACCCGGACATAATTTCTCCAGGCCACAGCAGCAATGGCATACATGATATTGTCAAGCCCCCTGCCAAAAGCGACAACAATGGCCATGGCAAGGACCAGAAAAGGGATGGCAAAGACCACGTCCACCAGCCGCATGATGATTTCATCAATAATACCGCCGTAATAACCGGCTATGGTGCCTAATGATACCCCGATTATAAGAGCAATACTGATCACAAATATACCGATTCTAAATGCAGTCCTGGTACCCCAGACAATACCGTAAAAAATGTCATACTGTCCCGTGGTTGTTCCGAAAATATGCTTTTCACAAGGGGCTTTTGGTGTAACAGCGTAACCTGAGTGGGGTATCATATATGGATTATGAGGGTTCTTGGGCGGAGCAATCCTGGGTGCAAATACGGCAATGAAAATAAAAACAAGAAGAAGCGCAAAGCCCATGAAAGCTGTTGGATTCTTAAAAATCCTGTAGAGTGTAAATTTGAGTTCTTTAAATTTTGGATGATTTTCTAACATAATTTAAGTTTCTATTATTAATATGTTAACTTAATCGGATCCTTGGATCTATATATGCATAGATAAGATCAACAATTAGATTTGTTAAAACAAAGATCACTGCCATGACAAGGCACATACTCATCAAAACAGGCATATCTAACTGAGTTGCGGATGAGGCAAGCCACCAGCCTATCCCCTGGCGGTTGAATATGATTTCAACGGCAATGCTGCCTTCCATCAGGAATGCAATTAATTGCCCTGCAATGGTGATAACCGGAATCAGGGCATTTCGTCTTGCGTGCTTTATATAGATTGTTTTTTCATCAGCACCTTTTGCCTTGGCAGTGATGATATAATCCTTTGATATCTCTTCTAACATTCCGGATCTCATTACCCGCATAAGAAGTGCGCAGATGACGATTGTCTGGGTTAGAACCGGCAGGACAAGATATTTTAGCGCATTAAAGGTGATGTCGAGTCTCCCGTTTAAAATGCCATCAATGGTATAAAGGTGCGTATACCTTGTAAACTCATCAGAGGTTCTGACAAACATTGTGAGTTCATCGCTCAGCACTCCCGGGGGAAACCAGGGGAAATACCCATAGAAAATCATTATTAGAACAAGGGCAAAAAGAAAGGTCGGCAAGGACCATCCAATAATGGAGAAAATTCTGGAAAAATGGTCAAAAAAAGAATTGGGTTTTCTTCCGGCTATGGTGCCCATCCATATTCCAAAGAAGATAATGCACGGGGCAGCAAAAAGATTTAATTCAAGGGTGATGGGGAAATAATACAAAAATGCTTCAACAACTGATCGTGATGCAACAAGTGAATATCCAAGATTAAGATGAGATACCTCTTTTACCCAGGTGAAATATTGAACATAAAAGGGTTTATCAAAACCATATTTTTTAATCAGTACCGGGATATCCTTTGCCATTTGAGGTGTGGAGACAAAAGCTGCAGCCCTTCTTTCCGGGCTGAAGGTCATCATCAGACCGAAAATGAGTATGGAAACCCCGAACATTACAAATATCAGTAAAATTAAACGTCTTGTTATAAATGTTGCCAAAACCGCACCATCGTAGGATAGATTGTTAACTCTGCAAGGGAGTTAAATCCCTTGCAGAGTATTGATAATTATTGTCTATAAAGGTATTTTAAGTATTCATGGTCATCATCGAACATGGGGTTTCCAACAAATCCTTTTATGTCAGACCGATACGGTTTGACCACGGTTTGCTGGTAAACGGTGTTGCCAACGGCCAGTTCATGCCATAAATCCTGAAGTTTTGAATAGGCGGCATTTCTTTTGGAGGGTTCTACATTTTGGATACCCGCATCACAAAGGGCATCAACTTCAGCATTTTTAAATCCGGAATATTTTCCATACACACCATTTGAATGCATGAAGGTATATAGAAAATTATGGGGATCAGGATAGTCTGCACCCCATCCAATGATGAATACAGGGTAGGCAAATTGACGATACTTAACCGTATAATCTTTCCATTCAACATTTCTGATCTCAATGTGGAATTTGGGATTCAATGCCATGATATTTTCCGCCATCATGTTTGCAGCAGCTTCCCTCAAGGCATTTCCGGTGTTATGGGTAATGGTCATTTTAAACCCTTTTTCCCATACTTTTCCGCCAAAGGCTTTTTTCATTTGGGCAGCAGCTTTTTTTGCATCAAATGCATAAAGGGCAACTTCCTTGTAGTATGGCAGGCCGATGCAGTTCGGGGAGCCCGGAAGATCGATAAGGTTCATGCCGACATCTTCTTTCATGGCCTTCCAGTCAATGGAATGGGAAAACGCTTTTCTTACATGGATATCAGAAAAAAAGTTTGGCGGGATACCCTTGCCGTCAAGTTTTCCGCTGCCAATGTCAGGGTTGCCTGTGGGATTAATTTTCTGGCAGAATATGGCTGCAGAATAAGAGAGTTGTGGAATTTTATAGATGGTAACACCCTTCATGGCCTTTACTTCTTCGATATAGGTAGCATCAAGATCAACCACGTCTGCGTCACCATTTTGAAGCATGAGTTTTCTGGTTGTCCATTCCGGAACATATTTTACAATGGCATTTTTAAAATAGGGCTTTTTCCCCCAGTATCCGTCAAAACGGGCAAGGACTAACTGATTTGAAGGGATCCATTCTTTTAAGGTATAGGGACCGGTGCCATTTGTGACTTTTTGAAGGGGTTCGGTATTAAAATCAGGATTATTATATTTTGCAGCGGTTTCAAGTTTGCCATCCCAGCAGTTGTTTTCAATGGCCCATTTTTTATTCACTATTGAGGAGCTTGTATATTGAATGATTCCCATGAGAGGAGGATAAGGGACAGGAAGATGGAAAACAATTTCATTGTTCTCAATTTCAACAGCAGCCATTATTTTTTCAAAAACGCCGTCGATTATTTTATCATTGCCGTCTCTTGTGCCGCCTTTGCCTGTCAAAGCTTCAAGTATCATCCACTGGGGACCGCCGGCCTGATCCATGATCATTCCACGTTCAAAGGAGTATTCAACGTCTTCTGGTGTAAGGGGGGCACCATTGTGAAATTTGATACCTTTTTTAATTTTAAAACGATAAGTTTTTCCATCTTTGGAAATACCGCCATTGGCAACAGTGGGCACCTGTACTGCCAATTCAGGAATAAAATTTTCAGTGGATGCGCCGTCAAAAGCAACAAGCCTCTCATAGATGTTGTAAAGCTTCATGCCGCTGGTTACATCATATGCGGTTCCAGGATCAAGGGTTCTGACCGTTCCATAACTTGCTTTTACAAAAGTGTCTTTGTCTGCTGCATTTGCAGGGCCAAAAAGCAAAAAGCATAAAAAGACCGATACAAGAAGAAGTAAAAGTTTTTTCATGTTTAAATCCTTTCTATAAAGTGTTGATAAAAATTTTCCAAAAGCATTCATAAAAATAGTTTTAATTTTTGAATGCTTCCGCACACATTTAAATAGTCATATTAACAAAATATAGCAATAGCTTTTTTGATATTTTTGCACTATAAAACCCTGTTTTTGTGCATAAACTCATTTATTTTAAGAGAATTTTGATGATTTGCCAAGATATCGGATAATTTTTTCGTTAAGTGGTGCTTTTCTTGAGAAGTCATTTCATTTTTTTTGTTGACTATAATAAATTAATACTATATTAATACCATATTAATTCAATGGAGACCGCATGATTCAGATTGAAATCAATAAAAAAGCAGATAAGCCGCTGTATGTTCAAATAAGAGATCGACTGGAGCAGGCAATTGTCGATAAGGAACTGAACCCCGGGGACAAACTGCCTTCAGTGGCAGCCTTTGCAAAACAAGTCGGCGTTACCCAGGCCACCATCAGAAGAGCATTAGAAGACCTTTCCAAACAGGGTTTAACAAAATGTTATGTGGGAAGAGGTACTTTTATTGAAGATTTTGACAACAAGAAAAGCCGTGAAAAAGATTTTTCTGACTATCAAAGCCGTGAAAATTTAAACGGATTCAGGAGTGCACAGGCCAGACCGGAGCTTAAATTTGCTGCTCAGCAATTAAGAAGAGGCATCTCAGAAGGTCTTGCGGAGCTGATGAATCTTGCCATGCAGCCGGACTTGATCAGTTTCGGTAAGGGCATCCCGGATCCCAAGCTTCATGAACCCGGTTTTTTAGAGGCGCTTGTCAAGGATGCATTAACAGAAGATCAGGAAAAATATATAGCGTGTATTGACTGTCAGGGATTTATTGAACTCAGAGAAGAAATTGCATCACGGTATGAAAACAAAGGAGTCCATATCACGCCGGATCAGGTTTTGATCACGAATGGATCTCAGCAGGCAGCAAGTCTTGTGGCTTTGGATGCAGCAGAAAAAAAACAGCATGTTATTTGTGAAGCACCCTGTTTCCAGGGGATCACGCAAACATTCGTCACCCATGGTAATTGGGTGGATACTATACAAAGAGATGAATTCGGGCCTGTTCCTGAATACCTGGATTATTTTACCGGTGAATCTTTTCTTTTATATGCGTGTCCTGAATTTCATAATCCCACAGGTACGGATATGGCATCTGAAAGGCATGAATATCTGGTTCGATGGGCCAAAAAGAATAAAGCCGTTATTCTTTCAGATGAAATATTCCAGGATTTAAGGTTTGAGGGATCAAGTCTAAAAAGTTTTTATAATACTCTTGGCGAAGAACAAACGATCATTATCTCTTCATTATCAAAATCATTGATGCCGGGATTAAGGGTTGGCTGGATGATCAGTTCTGCCGGACGTATCCGCACTTTTACAAAATTAAAAAGACTGATGGATCATGCATGCCCGCCTCTAATGCAGGGGATTGCCGTAAAGCTTTTCCAGTCTGGGAAATATGATGAACACCTTAAGCGTATCCAAAAGATCTATCTTAATCGGAGGAATGTGATGCTGGAGTGTTTGAAACAACAGATGCCGCAAGGAGTGACCTGGACATCCCCAAAAGGTGGTTTTTCCCTTTGGGTAACACTTCCGGAAGGATATTCCAGTATTGCATTGTTATTGTCTGCCATTGACAAGGGAATTAATTTTCTGCCCGGCCCTTTATTTGATATAGACCAGCGGTTTGTAAAGTCTTTCAGGTTAAGCTGGGCATGGTCGGATCAGGATGAAATTATTGAAGGAATTGAAATACTGGCAGATACAATTAAAGAGTTCTTGCGCCAGCCACCTGGTGATTCAGGGCTGAGTGGTTTGGGAAATTTTCAATAGAGATTTTAAAAGGAGGCGTTAGATTATGTTGTCAAATTCAGTGCTTTTGGAATTGTTGGCAAAAGAACGTCACCAGGCCTTTGAACAAGAAGCAAAAAAGATGCGATTATTAAAATTTATCAAAGCAAATCAGCAAAGAAAGCAATTTTATAGTGTTGAAAAGTTTGCCAACCTGTTAATATCCATGGGTGAACATTTGAAAAGAAAATATTGCCGAAAAACGTCCATGGACACAGATTCATCTGTATGTTTATCAAAAGATTCATGTGGATGTTAATCTCTATTATTATATTTTAATATTTCAAAGGGGGATGTATGAAAGTTCTTGTTCTTTATTATTCAAAGGGTGGAAATACAAAAAAACTTGCTCATGCTGTGCTGGAAGGCGTTGATAGTGTTGAGGGGGTTCAGGGGATATTAAAAAATACCAAAGAGGTAACCAAAGAGGACTTTATTGAAGCCGGTGGGATCATTGCCGGATCTCCTGTCTATTTTGGTACCATGGCAGCCCAGCTTAAAGCTGTATTTGATGATTTTGTAAGCACCCGGAGAAAGATGGATGGAAAGGTGGGTGCCACATTTGCCACATCCGGTGATCCCACCGGTGGCAAAGAAACCACCATGATGTCAATTATTCAGGCCCTTTTAATATATGGCATGGTGATATCCGGTGATCCCTTGTCAGCCACGGGACATTATGGTGTCGCGTGTGTGGGTGCCCCGGATGATAAAACCCGGGAAAATGCCCAAAAATTAGGGGAAAGGGTTGCACAGCTTGCGTTGAAACTTTCAGATTAGTACTGGTTCCAAAAAGCATTTATGATTTTTTTGAGGGAAATATCGGCTTCCAGTGCCCTGCACCACATCAACATTTATACCGTTCAACAGCTTTTGCCAAAATTTTTTAAAATCAATTTGTACTCTCTTGTGTAGGAGTATTGAACCGGAGGTACCGGTTAAAAGTATAAGTTGTTGCTTTTAATCCATAGCCGATACCCGGGTAAGTCATATAAATGTTTATGTCAGGCACTGATACGTGAAAGAAATTTACATAAAGAGATCCTCCCACATCGAACCAGATTTTTACAAAAATGTCTGGATTCTGACTGGTACCCCATGACACGTCCAAAGGGTTTGCATAAAAATATCCCCAGATGACGGTGTCTCCTCTATCCGTAATATTGGAACCCCCAAATTTCCATATTGCATGTGATGGTCCTATTTCAATTGTGTCTATTATTGCAGCTATATTTAAGTCCGGTGTAACTTCATTGTAAACTGGTTCAACATCGAGGTGATTGTACTGGCATCCTATTTTGTATGCATAAGCACAATTGCCATCCTCAAAATTGTCATCCGAGTCTGTTTTTCCCTCCATCAGGTAATGGCGTATGTACCTTCTATCAGCCATTATTGTCAGGTCCTGTTCATCATACCGACCATTATTTGAAAAATCCGTAAAAACATCAATGTTTGGTACAGATACATGGAAATAGTTGACGTCGGTTCTTCCATCAATGTCGATCCATACTTTGACAAATGCCTCTGGATTTTCCTTGTTGCCCCAGGAAACCTTGGATGGATCAGCGTAGAAATAACCCCAGAGAACCTTATCGCCTCTCAAGGTTGTAGATTCTCCACCTTGAAAAAATGTTGCCTCTATTTCTCCTGCTTCCACAGTGTCTATAACTGCGCCGATTTTAATATTGTCCAAAACTACTATTCCTTCAGGTTTGAGGTGCTTTATTACATTAACCTGGACCTGTACCATAGAGTCTGCTCCATCGACTATGGTTACAGATGCATTCCCCTGGCCTTTGCCGTTGATTGTTATGGTATTGCCGTTTAAGGTTGCTGTTGCAACATCCTCATTGTCCACCGACACAGTGTAAGGCTCCACGCCACCATAAATAGATGTGTATATAGACTCATCTTGTAAAACTGACAGGGATGAAGGTCTGGTGTTTAATTCTGTTGATTCCGTAACCGAAGCTCTGCCTGTGTGACCGGCATCATGATTATACATGGGCCAGGGGGAATCAGCCAAACCAGTGGAGGATGTTTCTATCGCGTACATATTTTTGGAAGGTATGTACAATGTGCCGTCCGGACCGATTGCAGGAGAGTATTCGACACCCCAAAGCATGTCATCCTTTTTCCACTTCAACGTTCCGTCCGGATTAACAGCATGAACATCAAAATTATATGTACCAATATATATGATGCCATCGTCGCCTATGGCAGGGGAAGTGTTGATCATGGAGCCGGCATTGTACTCCCACTTTTTTATGCCGTCGGAATTCAATGCGTATAGCTTACCATCCTGCGAGGGTACGTATATCGTCCCATCCGAGCCAATTGCGGTGGAAGCCCATATACTATCTCCGGTCTTAAATTTCCAATTAAGCGTACCATCAGGATTTAGGGCATAGAGATAAGTATCGTATGAACCGATGTAAACGATGCCGTCCAAGCCTATTACGGGTGAAGATTGTATAATGCCGTCAGTCTTGTAGGACCATTTGAGCGAACCGTCTGGTTTAATAGCGTAAATATAGTTGTCATGACAACCTATATAAACGGTACCATTCGGAGCAATGGCAGGTGAAGACCATTTGACTTCAGACAGCATCTCAAAGGCCCACTTCATTTTGCCTTCAGAAGTCAATGCATAGAGGTGATGGTCTTCTGAAGCTACATATATTGTTCCGTCAGGGCCTATGGAGGGGGAGGAAGTAAGGTAGCTGCCCATGTGAAAGCTCCATTTGACAGTGCCATCAGGATTAAGGGCATAGAGTTTCCTGTCTCCCGGGTCATCTATATAGATGGTTCCGTCAGGAGCAACTGCTGGTGAACTTCTAACCATTCCAACGGTAGAAAACGTCCATTTAAGTGTGCCGTCGGGGTTCACGGCAAAAAGGGCACCTTCAGTAGGAGTTTCATCCCATGAAGAGGAATTTGCTAATATTCCGCCAAAGTATACCGTACCGTCTGGTCCTATGGCTGGACTACTCCAGATCAGGCTCTCCGTCTCGTAGATCCATTTGACATCGCCTTCTTGGGCATTAACAATAATTGTGAAAAATAGATTGCAAATAAATAATGTCGTTAAACAAATCAGGGTTAGCATATAGCCTGTTTTTGAAACGCTCATTGATATCCTTACTTAAAAATATTGAAATTCACTGCGAACCTAGTAATTTATCAAACTAAAGTTCTGGAAACAAGTAAAATCTCCTAAATTATTGATTGTTTACAGAGAAAGTTAAGGTTTCAGGTTCAAAAGTCAGGGTTGAAAAATAATCATCCATGGTTTCAGCTCTTCTGATCAGTTCAATACTTGAATCTTCTTTCAACAGCAACTCTTTGGGTCTGAGATGACCGTTATAATTAAACCCCATGGAATGCCCGTGAGCCCCGGTGTCGTGGATGATTAAAATATCGCCTTCAACCGTATCCGGCAGTTCTCTTTGAATGGCAAATTTGTCGATATTTTCGCATAATGCACCCACCACATCAACTTTTTCTAAAAGGACGCAATCCTCTTTGGCGTGAATATGGATGTGGTGATAGGCGTCATACATACCCGGTCGCATAAGTGCTGACATGGATGCATTCACACCAATATATTTTCGATAGGTATTTTTATGGTTAATCACAGATGTGACCAGCACGCCATGAGGGCCCGTGATATATCGGCCGCTCTCCATGTATAGTCTGGGCACCCAGCCGTTCAGGTTTTTAAATTTTTTAAAAAGCCGGTGAATTTCATTGGCCATGGAATCAAGGTCAAAGGGTTTTGCATCCGGGGTGTAAGGAATGCCTATGCCCCCGCCAATATTGATAAATTCAAAAGTAATATGGAGTTTCTTATGGATCAGTTCAACCATATCCAGCAGCATTTGAGTGGTTTCAACCATATATTCGTAATTCAGTTCATTGGAGGCCAGCATGGTGTGAATCCCGAATCGTTTAACTCCAAGCTGTATGGACTGGCAGTAAGCCTCAATAATTTGGTCATGGCTGACACCATATTTTGATTCAACGGGGTTTCCAATAATTTTATTGCCTTTTCGCCGGGAGCCGGGATTGTATCTGAAACAGATAAGGTCGGTAATGTTTTTTAATTTTGAAATTAAGGAGATGTCATCCGGATTCAGGATGCACCCACCATTTTCCAGTGCTGTTTTAAACTGGGAAGGGTTGGTATTATTTGAGGTAAACATGATATTTTCCTCAAAACTGCCGATCTGTCTGGATAATAATTTGCGGTAGAACGTGGGAAAGCCTTTTTTTGTATGAATCTGACATTGGCATGATAGGAATATTCCTTATTTCGGCGTCTTTGGCAGCATTATTTTAGCACTCTCCTTATAAGTGGAAAGAGCGATAAACGTTTTGGTATCTTTAACAACATCGAGATTTGCTATTTTAGTGCTTAAAATGGTTTCAAGCTCCGTATTGTCCGACACGCGCAGCTTGACCATGAGACAGTCTTCGCCTGCCAGGTAGTGTACTTCCTGTATTTGTTCTATTTTTGAAAGCATTTCACCGGTTTCAATGAGCCTGCCGGGCGTAACCATCTTGATTTGAATAAAAGCAATCATTGAACAATTAAACATATCGGGATTGAGACGAACTTCATACCCTTTAATCACGCCTTGGGCTTCTAACTTCTTGATTCGTTCCAGTACGGCAGATGGGGCCATTCCAATATTTCTGGCGACTTCCACATTAGGCACCCGGGCTTTTTTTTGTAAAATTTTTAAAATTTGAAGGTCAGTATTATCCATTTTTCCATTTTATCTTATTGAGTTTGATAATAGAGAATTATATTCTTGAAATTATAGTTTGTCAAGAATATAATTTTGTTATTTATATATTCTCACGAATTATATTCATTCTATATTAATGTGTGCTTAACTTTTGATTTTTGTTGATAAAATAAAATGTTTAAGATACATTTACCAAACAACAATATATATACGGTAACGAAGGTTGATACTATCAAATATGAGAAATGATCCAATCAAAGTTCTAGTGGTTGATGACGAGGAAGGTATCCTTGATGTAACTGAAGGATATTTTCAGAGAAAGGGTTATGAGGTTTATACTGCCGGTAATGGGATTGAAGCTCTTGAAGTCTTGAACCGGGTAAAAATTGGATGTGTATTTACTGATATTAATATGCCGAAGATGGATGGTCTGAAGTTGGCTGAAAAGATCAGGGAAAGGGAGAGTACTCTTCCTGTCGTCATCATGACAGGGTATCCTTCTTTGGAGAATTCCATACAAACATTGAAAAATGGTGTTGTCGATTATCTGATCAAACCTGTTAATCTTGAACAAATGGAGCTGACACTCAAAAGAATTTTAAGGGAACGCGAGTTGTTTGTTGAGAATTTGATTTTAAAAGAAGAGGTGGAACGGCAGGAACGGTTAAAAGAATTGAACTATGAATTGCTTGAAAGGGTTGAAGAAGTAAATACATTGAACCGGGTGATGGAGGACTTTTCTTCAACAGATTCAAGTTATGGCATTTTTAATAAAGTCGTTGATTTAGGTGTGGAAGAATTAAAGGCGGATAAAGTCTTTTTCCATATATATTCTGATCAGGATAAATCCCTGGTACTTGTCGCAAGTTCTGATTGTGGTATTGAAAATGAAACGGTTCGTTCATTGTTTGGAAATGAGCTTTCAAAAACTGCCAATGAATTTATCCTTGATGTTTTGAGTACGGATCACAACCCCTGCCTGATTTCAGGGCCTGGGCAAAACAAATATCTTGATGATGTGATCCATTCTTTAATGGTTGTGCCGTTGAAAATTCGGGACAAGATTTTTGGTGTTGCCAGTGCTTTCTCCTTCCGGGAGGATAAGCTTTTTAATGAAAAAGATATTTATTATTTGAGTTTTATCACACAGAAAGCAGCCTCTGCTATTGAAAATATCGCGCTATATGAAAATATTTATGACAATCTTTTCTCAACGCTCTATGCATTTGTAACAGCCCTTGAGGTACGGGACCTGTATACGAGAAAACATTCCACAAGAGTTGCAAGATATGCACATCTGATCGCTGAAGAAATGGGTTGTACAGAGGAAGAGCTTGATATTATCAGTTTTGCCGGAAGTCTTCATGATATAGGCAAAATTGGCATCCGGGATGATATTCTTCTAAAACCCGGCCGGCTGACAGATGAAGAATATGAGAAAATTAAAGAACATCCGGTGATTGGTGCGGATATTATCAGTAAGCTGGGACTGTGGGATCAGGAAATGAAGATTATCCGGCATCACCATGAACGCTTTGATGGTAAAGGTTACCCGGATGGGATAAAAGGGGATGAAATCCCTAAGCTCGCAAGGATCTTATGTGTTGCCGATTCATTTGATGCCATGGCTTCGGACAGGGCCTATAGAAAAAAGATGGAAAAGAGTAAAGTCCTTGAAATCATAAAGGAGAACTCGGGTACACAATTTGATCCACAAGTCGTAGAAGCGTTCTTAAAAGTTGCAGATCAGGACTTGCCGGATGATTTTTAATGGCTTGAGCGTTAGTTTGAATTATGATACTTTGTTTTTAAAACTATTTGCATGAAAATAAAAAAAAGCATGGAGCAAATCTAACCATGGCCGCCTCTAAAAATGATGAAAGACGTAAGCATTCCAGAGTAGGGTTTGCAACGATAATCCGGATATTGCTTGAAGCGGATGGGGAAAAAATCAATTTAGAAGCAAGTTCCAGGGATTTAAGCCTTAAAGGGATATTTGTTACTACGGAAAAGAAATTTTCTTCCGGAACAAAATGCGCAATCACGGTTTATCTTACCGGCACGATAGATAAAATTGAATTATTGATGAAGGGGACTATTGTCAGAGTCAGTGATAATGGCATGGGAATAGGGTTTGATTCCATGGATGTGGATACCTATTCTCACCTTAAAAATATTGTGCAGTATAATAGTATTGATGAATCGGTCTGAGCCTTGGTTTAATGCTATACACTATGAAAAGGGTAAAAGGGATGTATCATGGATGTTAAGCTTATAAATCCTTTTATTAATGCCACCATTAATGTTTTGGAAACCATGGCATTTATGACGGTTAATGCGGGTCAACCATATGTTAAAAAAGATAATATTGCAATTGGTGATGTGTCGGGAATTTTAGGGCTTACAGGGGTGGCTAACGGTACAATAGCCGTAACATTTGAAGAGAAATGTATTCTGGCAGTAGTCTCCAATATGTTTGGCGAAACCATGAGTGAACTGAATAATGAGATAGCGGATGCGGTAGGAGAGCTGACAAACATGATTTCCGGTCAGGCAAGACGGGAGCTGGAAGAGATGGGAAAGGTATTTAAAGCAGCCATTCCTTCAGTTGTAACCGGAAAAAATCATAGTATCATGCACTTTACCAACGGACCTAAGATTGCTATCCCCTTTAATACCGACAATGGAGATTTTACAATTGAGGTCTGTTTTGAAAGATAGAAAGTCCGTTTTAATTAGAAGGAGGAAAATGTGGCAATGGACACATCCATCAAGATTTTGATTGTTGACGATTTTGCTACCATGCGCCGTATTCTTAAGAATATTTTAAAACAGCTTGGTTTTAAAAATCTTGTGGAAGCTGATGATGGTACAACTGCCTGGGAAGTACTGGAAGGGCAGAGTATTGACCTGATCATATCAGATTGGAATATGCCTAAAATGACCGGTCTTGAGCTTCTAAAGAAAGTCCGCGCAAGTGATACTTATAAAGGCACTCCTTTTTTAATGGTTACGGCTGAAGCTCAAAAACAAAATGTTATAGAGGCTGTTCAGGCAGGTGTTTCAAATTATGTTGTCAAGCCGTTTACTGCTGAAGCGATTTCTGACAAGCTTGAAAAGATTTTAAGATGATAATTGCCCCGACAACCGTTGCAAAAAATGAACCGGGGATAGTCACGGAATTCAAAGGGACAGGTTTTGACCGGGTGGGGATAGCCGGTGACAGCAAAGGGTTGATAACAGTGCTTGATACCGCAAGAAAGGTATCAAAATTCGATTCTTCCGTTCTGATTACCGGGGAAAGCGGTACGGGTAAAGAATTGATAGCAAGAGTCATTCATAGAAATAGTTCAAGGCGGGATGGTCCCATGGTCGTAATCAATTGCGGTGCTATCCCCGGTGAACTGCTTGAAAGTGAATTGTTCGGACATGAAAAAGGGGCTTTCACAGGTGCCCATCGTCCCAGGATCGGACGATTTGAAATTGCAGATCAGGGAACGATTTTTCTGGATGAAATCGGGGACATGAGTCCTGATTTACAGGTCAAATTATTAAGAGCAATCCAGGAAAGACAGTTTGAGCGTGTGGGTGGAACATCTACCATCAAGGTGGATATCAGGGTGATTTCAGCAACAAACAAAGATCTGCCTGTAGCAATTGCAGATGGATTATTCAGAGAAGACCTTTATTACCGTCTTCATGTTATTCCCATTCATATTCCGCCCTTGCGTGAACGAAAAGAGGATATCCTCTTATTAGCGGATCATTTTCAAAACAATCTGACTAAAAGGATGAATGGCTATCAGATTAAAATTTTTTCCGAAAAAGCCAAACAAGCTTTGCTTCGTTATGACTGGCCCGGAAATATCCGGGAACTTGAAAATTTAATCGAAAGAGTATCCGTCCTGGTTGAAGATCAAACAATTGAGCCTTATGATTTGCCGGAAAATATTATTGCTAATTCTTTCCAAAGCACATCTATCTCTGTGGTATCTGTCTTTAATAATGGGATTGGATTTAATCAAGCTGTGGATCAATATCAAAGATCCTTGATACTTCATGCCTTGAATGAAACCGGGTGGGTTAAAGCAAGAGCGGCACAGGTTTTGAAAATGAATAGAACCACTCTTGTGGAAAAAATAAAAAAGATGAATATTGAACCGGAAAGAGAAACGCCATTTTTTTGACATTTTTATTGCCTCCTGATCATCTGCATTCAATACCCAGTCGCTCGTAAAATTAGTTTATCGTGAACCATTGCTTTAATTCCTTGATTTGATCTGTTATTATAAATATAAATAGCCGTGATATGGCATACTATTTGCTTAATGCTAAGATATGGTAAGATGTGGCATGATATGGTATTTTGAAATGGTATAAATCCATAAAACAAAGTAAAGGTTATGAGTGAATCAAACTACAAATTAAGTAATGGTTTTAACTTATGGCAAGTCCTGGTCATATCAATTTTTGTATTCTGTTTTCTACCGCATACTGCATTGGCAGAGCAGGCAGTGATGAAGAAAATTCAAATTCAACATGATCCTTTGTCTGTAAAATTGTTTGTGACACAAAACATCCCTGTTAAAGTCATTCAGGTTGAAAAAAAAGAACTTCTGGTTGCATTGAAAAATGTAAAATTAGAAAAAGGTTTCAGGATATTGGGGAAAGAAAACTCAGTAATTAAGCATGTTGCCGTAGAACATTTGCAGGGCAATGTGATTGCTGTTATTTTAAGCAGCCACCGCCCTTATGGCGTTATTCAATCCCGGTTCAATAAATCGGATTCAAGCTTTACTATTAACCTTGAAAAAAAACAAGAGAAAGCCGTATCCATTCCGAAAAATTTTCCCTCACAGCCTGAAAAAAAAGACACTGCTCCAAAATCGATCAAAAAACAAG
This sequence comes from Desulfobacula sp., assembly GCF_021107415.1. The sequence continues at coordinate 5,556 of NZ_JAIOSW010000454.1, read as the reverse complement.
AAAAAGAAGCTGTCAAAGAAGTTAGGGCAAAACCCGTAAAAGTAATAGAAAAAGCGCTTTTTCAAGAAGAGAAAAAGATTGAAAAAACTCAACCCCTCCCAATACCTGAAATATCAAAACCAACCAATAAAATACCATCAAATCAATCTGTCAAAATTGTAACACCTGCCTATATCCCACCCAAAAGAGAGCAAAGCAAGTACAAAGGGGATATCAGTGATCTTATCCGTACAATTGACGGGTCCCAGTGCGATTCAAAACAGATCACCAATTCGATACTTCTTTTAAAAAAGGATTTGTACAGGGAGGCGTTTGAGGTTCTGGATCAATATATTTTTCAGGAAAATTTTACCTGTCTTGAGCAAGGATATTTTTTAAGGGCCTATGCATTTTATAAAAGTGTGGAAAAAGAAAATTTTGCTCAATTGTTGAAGGCACAGCGTTTGTTTCAGGATGCATTGGTATCCTATCCTAAATCATCCTTACTCCCATATGGATACTCGGCCATTGGGATGATTCATAAAAAATTGAATAATTTGTCTGCGGCCCAGGGATATTTTAATATTGTCAAGCAAGGTTATCCCGAGTACTCAGGACTTTCTGAGATCATGTATCATCTGGCAGATATATATGACCGGCAAGGTTATCCGGATAAAGCATTAAGGTATTATAAACAGGTTTTTGAAGATACGGCAGAGAACAATTATATACCGGATGCCGGTATTGGGTACGGGAAAGCCCTTTTTAAGAAAAGACAGTACCGGGATTCATTAATGGTTTTAAATTATGTTGTTCAATCAAATCCTAAAAAGGTTTATGCCTCCCATGAATTATTGCTCCACATTGGAAATGCCAATTTTGAGATTGGACAAAGCAAAGCTGCAAGACAAACCCTGATCCGCGTATTAAATTTATTCCCGCAGATTGAAGGCCGGGATGTTATTTTAAGTAAAATAGGTGATACTTATGGCATGGAAAATAATCATGAAAAAGCCATTAAACTCTATGAACTGGTCAGAGAAAAATTTCCTGATTCCGAAGGATATATCGCAAGCTCTATAGGGATTGCGCGGTATCTTACCAAAGACCAGGAAAAAATTGATATTTATGAAATGATCAAGAATAAATTTCCTGAAAATAAATTTGCCAGAATCGCCATGATGCGTCTGGCAGAGATTTATCAGGCAAATGGTGAATACAATAAATGCATTAAAGAGATAGAGGATTTATTATCGACACACCCCAGAGGCTTACGGTATGAGGCGGTTAAGCTGATGCAAAGAGCCTATGAAGCCTTGTTTAAAAAACAGTTAAAATCAGATGAATATACAAAGGTATTGAACAGATATGAACTTGAACACGAAAGAATTGACAGAATGGGAAGCAGAAAAATTGCTTATACCGTCGGGCTTGCATATCTTCGGGCAAAATTATATGAAGAATCATTTAATCATTTGATTAATGCATACAAACAATATAAAAGATCTTCAAGATCATCCCAATTGCTTTTCGGATTGGGTGTAGCCATGGATGAGTCCGGTCGGAATGATGATGCGTTAAAATTATTTAATGCATTTTCAAAGCGGTTTCCTAAAAGCAGGCATCGGGTGGAAGCGCTGTCACGAGCAGGAGATATTTATCTTGAGAAGAAAAAATATAAATTGTCTTCTGCAAAGTTTGATGACGCATACAAAATATCAAAGAGTCTTCTTGAGAAAGGAAAAATTCTAATTTTGCATTCAACCGTGTATGAAAAAAAAGGGGATATGAAGACTGCTTCAAATTTTCGCGAGAAAGCCATAAAAGAGATTGCGCTGGCATCGGGTGAAAATTATGAAGTTTTAACCGATACTTATAAAGAACTGGGGCGGACATATACAGCTCTTAAGAAATATATAAAAGCTGCGGATTCTTATTTTAAAGCATTAAGTTTTTCAAAAAATGATCGGGAAAAGGCAAACCTTGGATTTTTGCTTGGGGATGCATATCAAAAGGGGAATATTATTCCAAAAGCCAAAAAGGCCTTCAGGCAGGTGGTTGTATCATATGATTCAGTATGGGCAAGGCTTGCCCAGCAACGGCTGAATACGTTTGAGTTGGCACAAATGGTTCAAAGCTCTTAGGAGGTCAGGGAAACAAACAAAATATGCCGGGACATAGAATTTTTATTATACTTGAAAATCCTACGGAGAGAATGGAATATACCCGGTTTTTTAAGGATCTTGGCTTTTTGGTAGACACGACTCCTGATGGGTCTGAGGCCCTTTCATATCTTATTGAAAAAAAACCGGATATGGTAATTGCCGATATCGCAACACCCGGATTTTCTGCTATTGAGTTCCTGAAAAAAGTTAATGAAGCTAAAATTTTATGCCAGACGATTATTTTGACGGCAGAGCCTGTTGTTGAGCATGCTGTAACTCTGATGAAGCTTGGTGCTTTAGATTATTTGATCAAACCGGTTGAAATGGAACAGCTCGAGCTGAGTGCCAAAAGAGCATTGTTGGTATCAAAACAAAAAGCCCCATCCAAAAAGGTGTCTTCTTCACGGCGTAAAAAGGTTAAAATCATTACCCGGTATAAAGGTATTCAAAACCTGTTAACACTTGTCTCACGAGTTGCCAATTCAAGTGCTTCCGTATTTATACAGGGCGAGAGTGGTACGGGAAAAGAATTGTTTGCAAAATATATCCATGAAAAGAGTGACAGATGTGATAGAGCGTTTGTTGCAGTAAACTGTGCTGCATTGCCTGAAAATCTTTTGGAAAGTGAACTTTTCGGACATGAAAAAGGTGCATTCACCGGTGCTATATATAGAAAAACAGGCAAATTTGAATTGGCACATAAAGGCACTTTATTTCTGGATGAAATTACTGAAATGCAATTTCACCTTCAGGCAAAATTGTTGAGGGTCCTTCAGGAAAAAGTCGTGGACCGTGTGGGGGGAACCGAGCCGTTTGATGTGGATGTCCGGGTGATTACCACAACAAATCGCGATGCAAAAGAGGCCGTAGAAAAAGGTGATTTCAGAGAAGACCTTTTTTATAGACTCAATACCATTCCCATCGTCATCCCTCCTTTAAGAGACCGCAGGGGGGACCTTGAAATATTATGTAAATTTTTTATTCAAAAATATTGTAAAATTGACGGCCGTCATGTCAAAGGCTTGACAAGTAAAGCAATATCTTTCCTGAATCACCATCCCTTCCCGGGGAATGTGCGAGAACTTGAAAATATTATTCATAGAGCAGTCCTTCTTGCAGATTCTGATCTGATCGAACCTAATGATCTCTTGATGGACGGGGTTGAATCAACGGGTGATCTGCCGGACCCGGTCGCTGATCAAGGTTTTGGGCCTGGTCCCAGTTCACTAAAAGATATGGAACAGAAAATGATTTTTAAAACCCTTGATCAAACAGAGGGTAACAGAACCCATGCTGCAAAAATTCTGGGTATCAGCGTTCGGACCCTTCGAAATAAACTCAACGAGTATAAAGAAAAAAAACTGATTTAAGTTCCAGGCATATAAATTGCATTCATAGTAATTGTAACAATATTTTTATTTAATATTATCTTGAATTTTAACTCATATTGAGAGGGAAAATGGCGGATTCTAGAATTTTTGGCCACACATTAAAGATGATTGGAAAGTCACTTGATGTGTCAGCCAAGCGGCATAATTTAATTGCAGGCAATATCGCCAATATGGATACCATAGGGTATAAGCCAATGGATCTTGATTTCAATAAAACTCTCAAACGGGCCATGGGTGAAAAAGAACCGGATTTTTTGGACAGGACTCATTATAAGCATTTGCCGGCAAATGATGAAAATTCGTTTGCAATGAAGGGGAAGAATAGTGAAGAGGTTGATATTTATCACCTTGATTCCGTGAATATTGATATGGAAATGATGAATCTTATGGAGAACAATATTAAATATCGTGCAACAACGGAAATGTTATTGAGAAAAATGCAAATACTGAATTATTCAATTGATGAAGGAGGTAAATAATCCATGGATCTTTTGAATGCATCTAAAATAAGCGGAACCGCTCTTGCCGCCCATCGAACCAAGATGAATATTATTGCAGAGAATCTTGCAAATGTTGATACGACAAGAAGCAAAGAAGGTGGACCCTATAGAAGAAAAATGGTTGTTTTTAAAGGGGATGACATAGATTCCTTTAAAAGTGTTATTGAAAAAAAGCAATTAAAAAGAGAGCAGGCAGGAATAGAACTTTCTCCCATTGAGTTTGATTCTGAAAAAAAAGAAGGCAGGGGTACCGGGGTAAGAGTTGATCAGATTGTCAGATCCCAGGAAGATTTCAGGCTGGTTCACAATCCAGCCCATCCTGATGCTGATCCTGATACCGGTTATGTAAAAATGCCCAATGTGGATCATTTGACGGAAATTGCAGACATGTTGGTGGCCAAACGAAGTTACGAGGCCAGTGTTACTGCACTTTCCGCCACAAAGGATATGATTTTGAAAGCACTTGAAATAGGTAGGTAACTAGGAGGGAATCATTATGACTGGGATAAAGGGTATCAATAAAATTTCTTTAAATACTGAACCTCTGACCCACAAAATAGCGAGGCGTAACACTGATTTCGCCCGGAGAATCGAAGCGGCCATTAAAGATGTGAATACAAATCAGCACATTGCAGATGATGCCATTGAAAAAGTTATCCAGGGAGAAATGGGTATTCATGAAGGGATGATGGCCCTTGGAAAGGCTTCAACATCCTTGAAAATTCTTGCACAGGTCAGAAATAAGGCCATGACCGCATATAACGAAATCATGCGGATGCAGGTATAATATTATTATGGATTTAATGGAGTGTTAGGTTTATGAATCCCGTCATCGAAAGAATAATTACGACATTTAAAGAGCTGCCAATGTCCAGGAAAATTGCTCTTGGCGTTTTTGCAATGGTTCTTGTTGCAGGGTTTACCACACTGTTTGTCTGGGCCAACAAGACTGAGTTTAAGGCGGCTTACAGCAGACTTTCAAAAGATGATGCCGCATTGGTCGTTGACAAACTCAAAGAGTCCAATACACCCTATCGTCTCACAGGGGATGGCACTACCATTATGGTGCCAAAGGCTATCGTTTATGATGTCAGGCTTTCCATGGCAAAAGAGGGGATTCCCAAAGGTGGCGTTGTCGGGTTTGAAATATTTGATAAGACTGAGTTCGGGACCACCGAGTTTGTTCAAAAGATTAACAAAAATAGAGCGATCCAGGGAGAACTTGCCAGAACCATCAGTGCTTTTGATGAAGTCAAAACAGCTCGCGTAATGATTGTACTGCCAAAAGATTCGGTGTTTGTTGAAGAGATAAAAAAACCGTCCGCATCTATTTTATTGGAGTTAATCTCTGATCTTGATAAAGAGAAGGTTACGGCTATTGCTCATTTGGTGGCAAGTGCCATCCAGGATTTAACCCCAAAACTTGTTACCATTGTTGATACAGCCGGCAGAATTCTTTTTGAGGGAAAATCCGAAGAGGAACAGGCTAAGATAAATGCCAGAAATTTTGCTGATGCCCAG
>NZ_JAIOSW010000367.1 GCF_021107415.1 Desulfobacula sp. | reverse complement strand
GGGAGTTTGATTAAACTAAACAAAGTTTATGCGTTATATTTTAACTGGCATAAAATGAAAAAAAAATAAATGAAAATTTTTATTTTTATTAAAATATAAGTCCAAGAATGAAATCTGTTTGAATTTTAATGTATTCCTCGATGGTAAAATTCCGTTGCACATGCCAGCGCCGAAAGCCCCACATCTGACCCAGCACCGATATATTATGACCCACAAGATTCAATATTTTGCCATCCAGCGTCGGGAAATTATTTTTTCCTGACAAAGAAGACAACGCATTGATAAAAATATCTGTTATATTCAACTCATTTTCCAGGACTCTTATCTGCCATTTTTCCGGCAGAAATTGGGTCACCTGGTACATCATGAGAATATGGTCTCCCATCTTATCACAAACATAAAAATATTGACGGATAACCTCGGCAAGCCTTTCTTCTTGTTTATCCGTAATTAACAATGCCTTTTCAACCGCATCCTGGACCTCCTCATGAATGGTTTTACACACCAGATATAAGAGATCCTCTTTAGAACTGACATATTCATATAACGAGCCAATAGAAAAATTGGCAGCCTTTGCAATCATCCTTGTTGTGGTCTTGTGATATCCATGTTCAATAAAAAGATTAACCGTTGAATCGATAATCTGGCGCCGTCTTTCCCGGACCAGTTCAGGATTTTTTATTTGTGTGGGGACTTCTATGTCAGCTGTTGGAGTCTTGGATTTTTTAATTCTTCCCAAATGTTCACTCCTTTCACTTAAATAACATTATCAATAATAAGACTTGAACGAGCGCTCAGTCATAGAGATTTTTTTACATTTATTCAATAACTTGTCAAGGACAATATATTTTATCCAACCCTTTTCTATTTTTCCTTTTACCATGAAAATTTGGATTGACATTCCGAATATTCAATGATATCTAATTCCCATGATTCAGCGACATTCATATACAAAAAAACTTAAAGAAGCAATAAGACGCTCCCCTGTAGTTTCTTTGCTGGGGCCAAGACAATGCGGGAAAACAACATTAGCAAGATTTTTAGAAAAGAAATACCAAGCTGTATTTCTTGATTTGGAATCCCCTCAGGATCAGATGAGGTTACAAAATCCTGAGTTAATGTTAGGTGCTTTGGAAGGTCTGGTCATAATTGATGAGATTCAGATAATGCCTGAACTATTTGGAATTTTACGGGTGTTGGTAGACAGAGCTGATAATAAAACCAACTTTCTTATACTTGGAAGTGCCTCCCCACATATCATTAAAAATGTTTCTGAGACGCTTGCAGGAAGAACCGAGTTTATAGAACTGGCCGGGTTTAATTATATTGAAACTGGTGGGGACAGGGACAGTATCAATACCCTCTGGTTGCGAGGTGGCTTTCCCATGTCTTATCTTTCCAATTCTTTAGAGGATAGCTTAGCTTGGCGTGAAGGGTTTGTCCGTACTTTTCTGGAACGAGATATCCCCCAACTGGGCATTACTATTCCTGCCATTGCCATGCGAAGGTTCTGGACAATGCTTGCTCACTATCATGGTCAGACGCTGAACGCATCAGAGATAGGTAGATCACTGGGATTATCAGATAAAACCATTCGCTCATATCTTGATATTTTAACCGGTACCTATATGATGCGTCAACTTTTGCCCTGGCATGAAAATATCGGTAAACGACAAGTAAAAGCACCCAAAATTTATTTTCGGGATGTTGGCATACTGCATAGTTTGCTGGCTGTTACAGATATGAACAGTCTTATGGTTAATCCTCGTCTTGGCGCTTCCTGGGAAGGGTTTGCCCTGGAACAGGCTCTTCGGATTTTGCAACCGGTAGATGTATATTTCTGGGCAACATATAGTGGTGCAGAACTGGATTTATTATTTTTTAAAAATGGTAAAAGATATGGAGTTGAATTTAAATTTAATGAAGCACCGAAACTGACGAAATCAATGCGTATTGCAGTAGAAGACCTGAACCTTACCCACCTTTGGGTGGTTCATCCCGGTAAGCATGCCTTTCCGGTAGAAAAACAAATTTCAATGTTACCCTTGCATCAAATATCAAAAATGGCATTCTAATATCAAAAATTGATTTCGAATTTATTATTTTAAAAAAATAAATTCCTTTATTGACAAATTAATCCCTTTAAATATAGTATCTTGAAAATAGACTGAGCGCTCGATCAGTTTTATGGATTATCGAGCAATTTACGGCTTTTAAACCATAAGTAAAACAAATAACACACAATATGAAGGAGGCACAGGGTGGATTTTGACCTTACCAAAGAGCAGGAAATGATCCGTAAGGAAGTTAGAAAGTTTGCCCAAAAAGAGATTGCCCCCATTGCAGGAGAGCTGGATGAAAAAGAGGAATTTTCAGAAAAGCTGACCCGGCAGATGGGAGAAATCGGTCTTTTCGGCATGTTTGTTTCAGAAAAGTATGAAGGCCAGGAGATGGACTATATTTCATACATCATCGGCGTTGAAGAAATTGCAAGAATTGACGGTTCCCAGGCTGCCACCATTGCTGCAGCCAATTCCCTCGGTATCGGCCCGATCTACTATTTTGGTACTGAAGAGCAAAAACAAAAATATCTGCCCAAACTTTGTGCAGGGGAAGGCCTGTGGGGATTTGGTTTGACCGAGCCCACTGCCGGATCTGATGCCGGCGGCAGCAAGACAACGGCTGTCCTGGATGGAAATGAATGGGTCATTAACGGATCGAAAATATTCATCACCAATGCTGCCTGTGACATGACCATGGGCGTAACAGTCCAGGCGATTACCGGCACAAGGGACAATGGCAAACCTGAATATTCCTGTATCCTTGTTGAAGCAGGCACTCCTGGATTTAAAGCTATCCCCATGCACAAAAAATTGATGTGGAGAGCTTCTAATACAGGAGAACTCTATTTTGATGATGTCAGGGTTCCCAAAGAAAATATTCTTGGAAACAAAGGTGACGGATTCCACCAGATGCTGTCAACCCTTGATGGAGGAAGGCTCTCCATTGGGTCCATGGGCCTTGGCGGTGCCCAGGGAGCCTATGACCTTGCTTTAAAATATGCCAAAGAAAGAGAACAATTTGGACAGCCCATCTCAAAATTCCAGGCTATTGCCTTTAAACTGGCCGACTGTGCCATGGAAATAGAGTGTGCCAGAAACCTTCTTTACAAAGCCTGCTGGCTGAAAAGCAAAAAAAGGCCCTTTGAAAAAATAGCTGCCATGGGCAAGCTCTATTGTTCTGAAGTCATGGGAAGAGTGGTGGATCATGCTGTCCAGATCCATGGGGGATATGGTCTCATGAAAGAATACAACGTGGAAAGATTTTACAGGGACCAGAAGCTCTTGGAAATCGGTGAAGGAACCTCAGAAGTTCAACGCATTGTGATTTCACGTCATATTGGCTGCTGATGTCAGGCCTTTATTTATATTGGTAATCTCCAGGAGAACATTATGAGCACAAACAATCTTCTTTTAGTTGAAGAAAAAAACAAAGCTGTCATCCTGACCATGAACAGACCCAAAGTGATGAACTGCCTGAATTTTGATCTTTTATACGCCATCAGGGACAAAATCAATGACCTCCAATACAGAAACGATATCAGAACGGTCATCATCACCGGTGCAGGTGAGAAATCATTCTGTGCCGGGGCTGATTTAAAAGAAAGGGTCACCCTGACCCCGGATGAAGTGAAAAAATTTATTATCACCATCAGAAATCTTTTGACATCCATCCAGAATCTTCCCATACCCGTAATTTCCGCTGTGAACGGCATTGCCCTTGGCGGCGGCACTGAAGTAGCCCTTGCATCAGACATTCGCATTGCCTCTGAAAACGCAAGTATGGGACTGACCGAAGCCAAACTTGCCATCATTCCGGGAGGGGGCGGTACCCAGCGCCTGCCGCGAATCATTGGTGTGGCAAAGGCCAAGGAACTCATTTTTACCGGCAGACGAGTGGATGCAAAAGAAGCCCTTGCTATGGGTCTTGTTAATAAGGTCACACCCCAAAAAACCCTTTTGGAAGACTGCATGGAAATGGCGGACATGATAGCGCAGACAGGCCCCATTGCCGTTGAGATGGCCAAGTATGCCATAGACAAAGGCATTGAAACCGATCTGGCTACAGGGCTTGCCATTGAATCCAATGCATACCGGGTGACCATACCCACCGAGGACAGAATCGAAGGTCTGACAGCATTTAAAGAAAAAAGAAAACCGGTTTACAAAGGGAGATAAAACCCCATGACTGAAAATAAAACATTCTGGAAAGCTGAAGAAAAAAAACTTGAAGAACGCCAACAGGAAGCGATTCTTTCCGGCGGTCAAACGGCTATAGACAAACTTGCCAAAAGAGGCAAACGTCCTGTGAGAGATTTGATTGCCGACCTTATTGATCCCAATACCCAATTTTTTGAACTGTCCGTGCTGGCGGGGTTTGGCATGGGATACCCGGGTGTTGAAGATGTTCATTGTGCAGGAATTGTCACAGGCATTGGAAAAATCCATGGCAACTGGACCATGATCATGGCCAGTGACAGCCGTGTAAAGGCCGGCACCTATTTTCCCATCACACTTAAAAAGCATATGAGGGCCCAGGCCATTGCGGAAAAATGCGGCCTTAACTGTGTCTATATTGCTGATTCGGGAGGTGTTTTCCTTCCCATGCAGGCAGATGTCTTCCCCGACGACCAGCATTTTGGATCTATTTTTTATAATATGGCCAGAATGTCAGCCATGGGGCTTCGCCAGGTAACCTTAAGTACAGGTGGAAATACGGCAGGCGGTGCCTATATTGTATTTATGGCCTGTGAATCCATTATGATTGACAAACAATCCTTTTCATTTCTTGGCGGCCCTCCCCTTGTAAAAATGGCCACAGGAGAAGAAATTTCTGCAGAAAACCTGGGGGGTGCAAGGGTTCATACCGAGATTTCCGGCGGCGCAGACCATATCTGCAAGGATCAGACCCAGGCCATTACCCGGTTAAGACAGCTTCTTTCCTTGACAAAATCCCAAAAAACCCATGTTCACACCTATGAGACCAAAGAACCCAAAGTTTCCCCTGAATCCATCTATGATGTCATGCCCATATCACCCCACAAAGTGATTGACGGCAGAAAAATTCTTGAAGCCATTGCAGATGAATCCGAATTTATTGAACACAAGCAAAACTTTGCCCCGGGCCGGGGTTCCAATATTTTGACGGGAAGACTTAGGATCAAAGGCCTCCCCATCGGGGTTGTCTGCTCCAATGCAGCAGGAATTATCTTTCATGAAGCTGCCAAAAAGGTGACCGAATGGGTGATCAGATGTTCCTATGAAAAAATCCCGCTGCTGTTTATCCAGAGTTCACCCGGCTATATGATCGGCTCTGATTCAGAACATGCCGGTATCGGTAAATATGGAGCCGACATGGTGCGGGCGGTTTCCTGTGCCCAGGTACCAAGGATTCAACTGGTTATCGGACCGGACAACGGCGCAGCCAATTACGGCATGTGTGGAAGAGGTTACAGGCCCAACTTTTTGTTTTCCACAATGCGGGCAAGAACCGGGGTCATGAGCGGGAGAAGTGCTGGCGGTGTTCTTTTAAGCATTGAGGAGGCCAAGCGAAAAGCCATGGGCAGCCCCATGACAACTGAAGAAATAAATGAATTCCAGCAAAAAATGATTGATAAATATGATGGTGAAGCCCATCCATTTTTCTGTGCTTCACGGCTTTTAAACGACCGGGTGATTAAATTTTGTGACATCAGGGACTGGCTTGCCATGGCCTTTGAGGTCAGCCTTATAAAACCCATTGGTGACGCAACATTTGGAAATTTCAGATTTTAAAAACATAATTTAAGGAGAAAATAACTATGACAGAATATGATTATTGGAAAATCTTTCCAAGAATGCCCAAAAAGGTGACCATTGGAGATATTACAATCCGTGACGGATTCCAGCATCTTGAAAAATTCATTTCAACCCCTGCTAAAATCACTTATCTTGAAGAATTGATTTTTGCAGGATGCCGCGACATTGAAGTGACAAACCTGGGGAACCCGAGAAGTATGCCCCAGTTCAGTGATGCCGAAGAACTTTTAACCCATCTCAGGGGTGATAATTTTATCAGCCGTGCAGCCAAAAAAGGTATTAACATGGACGATGTGGTCTTGACCGCCATTACCATCCGTGAGCCGGCCGTTGACCGGGCCATTGAACTTAAAAAAAAGGGGATAGGGCCGGACAGACTATTAATGATGGTCTCCACCGAAGAAGAACACCATTTTGCCAATTCCGGGACCACTCTTCCAAATTATTGGAAAGAGGCTGAACGGTCTATTAAAAAGTGTACGGATGCCGGCATTAAGATGTGCGGCACGGTCAGTACCATCTGGGGAAGCCCCATAGGAGGAGCCACCCAATTAAAAGATGCGGTTGAATTCACCAAGTACTGGCTTTCCATCGGGGCCACTGACATTGAGCATGCCGATCATGACGGGTCTGCCTCTGCAGCAGATGTCTATCGGTATTTTTCCATGATCCTTGATGAACTCCCGGATACAAGCCTTCACATTGCCCATTTTCATGAAACAAAAAGAGTGGCCTCAGCCTCGGTTCTTGCAGCCCTCCAGGCGGGCATCTGCCATTTTGAAGCAACCCTTGGGGGCTTAGGCGGACAGCCGGCCAACTTCCTGGGTGACAGACCCATTAAAGGTACGGGCGACTATTATTATGATGATGAAAGATATGTGGGATTGATCTGTCTTGAAGATACGCTTGTACAAATTGATGAAATGGGTATAGAACATGGATATGATATTGACAGAATCCTGTGGCTGGGAAAACAGATGGAAAAAACCGTTGGTACAAGATTAAGAAGTGAAGCGATGATCAACGGCAGAACCCTTAAGGAAGGCCATATGGAGTATGCCAGACCCGGACTTGCAAAAGTTAAAGAAAAACTGGGTGAAACGCCGAATCAAAGTTTTCCCGAATAATGATGATAAGGAGACATTATGGACAAACAAGACAAAATCCCTCATATCAATCTTGATTATTTTGAAGATCTCACCGGAAACATAAAAAATGGTAAAAAAAGTGATGTGGATGAGGTGGGAAAACGCATCAAACAGGTGAGAGAAAAAAGGGGTGTTTCCCTTGAGGATCTTTCCAATCTGACGGGGTTTGACATTTCCCGGCTTAAAGACATTGAAAGCGGCAAGGTAAAACCCCAGCTCGGAACCGTGATGAAACTTTCAAAGGCTTTGGATTCTGCTGTGGGCCGCCTGGTATCAGGCATGGGAACCAAGCTGTATTCCATTACAAGGAAGGATGAAAGAAAACCAATTTCTCGTTCCACTTCAAAAACCAGCAAAAAAAATGTTTATTCTTACATGAGCCTTGCCCCGGAAGTCCAGGGCCGTCACATGGAAGCGTTGATCGTACAATTGGAAAAAGCTGAAGACAAAGAAATATCCGTCCATAACGGGGAAGAATTTATTTTTGTTCTTGAAGGTATTGTCAACCTGACCATTGGAAAAGAGACCTATGATCTTGACCCTGGCGACAGTGCCTACTATTTGTCAACCACTCCCCATTTTATTACTGCAAAAACTGAGAAAGCCACCATACTTGCTGTTCTGTATGAATAAGGAGGTTAAAAAAAATGTCAAAACTTTTATGGCAGCCGTCTGAAGATAGAATTAAAAGTACCAACATGTATCGTTTCATGAACCTTGTGAATGAAAAATTCAACAAAGATTTTAAAGACTATGCCTCTCTGTGGGAATGGTCTGTGGATAATCTTGAAGATTTCTGGGCAACCAGTTGGGATTTCCTTGATATCAAGGCCTCCCAAGTCTATGAAAAGGCAATTGATGATCCAGCCAAAATGCCTGG
>NZ_JAIOSW010000409.1 GCF_021107415.1 Desulfobacula sp. | reverse complement strand
TCGCTCATGAAAACTCCATCAATTTAAAATGTTGATGATACTTTAACCATTTTATCCGGGCAAAAACGATAGGCCGTAACCCGAATTATTTCCTTTGCAGACAATAATCTTAAACTGTCTTGCAATAACGTCTATATTTAGCGTTATTCTATATTAATATCTTGTTTTCTTGTCAAGATAAATAGTGTCTGAACGAAAATGTTAGTCAATAATGGTTAAGCGTAGCTGTGGAGTCCGCTGAGCACATAGTTTACCCCAAAATAAGTAAACATCACAGCAAGAAAACCGATAATGGATACCCATGCCAGCTGTTTTCCATGCCAGCCTTTCATCATTCTTAAATGCATGAAGATGGCATAAACAAACCAGGTGATAAGAGACCAGGTTTCTTTAGGGTCCCAGCTCCAGTATGTGCCCCAGGCCGAATTGGCCCAGACCGCACCGGTAATGATACCGATGGTAAGGAAGAGAAATCCGAAGACCACCATTTGATAGGTCAACTCATCAATGAGTTCCCAGGACGGGAGTTTTGCAAAAATGGATGTGGCATCAGGGTTTTGCGGCTTTACAAAATACATGAGACTGAACCCGAATGCCACAGCAAAGCCGGCATACCCTAGGAAACAGGTAATCACATGGGCAATGAGCCAATTGCTTTTAAGTGCAGGGATTAAAGGGCTTATTTTACTGTTGATATCAGGAGAAAGAGAAGCATATGCAATGGCAAGAAATACCAACGGTGTTGCAAACACGCCGATAATGCTTTCTTTGTATTTGAGTTCAACAAAAATATAAAGGATGGCAACCGTCCATGAAAAAAAGACCAGGGATTCATACATATTGGCAAAAGGTGCGTGCCCGTAACCTATCTGGTAGGATTCAATCCATCTTAAGATAATGCCTATAGTATTGTCTAAAAAGCCTATTATAAGGACAATAAACCCAAGCTTTGCAAGGACTTGCTTTTTAAAGGTGAATGATCCGATATAAAAAACTGAAGCCAGTGCATAAATAAATGTTGCCGATGATAATGCTAAAGAACTGTCCATAAGAATTATTTACCCTTTAATTGTATAACAATTTTTTGAATTTTAAGTTTCATTCCCTGGCTGTTTCGATTGGTGGTCCCTGAAATGCTGATTTTTGAAAAATTATTTTTATTGTTTCTAATTTCAATAAAATAAGACTGATGAGACATAAAAAAGGTAATCCAGCAACCGATGATCATTAAAATAAATCCTGAATAGACGTACCATACTCCAGGATCTTTAGTAACCTGAAGGCCGGTATAATATTTTTGTTCAAATTCTTTAACCACAAAGGCAAAGGTTCCCTTTCTCATTTTATCAAAGGTGGGAAATTTTACTGGAAGACCAATTTGAAAACTATTGCCATCCTTTTGAGTTATCTTTCCTATAAATGCTTCTCCAAGGTTATTACCCCTGAAATCAAAATGCGGCATAAACCCTTCAAGCTTAAACAGGCCCTGATCTTCCGGCAATTGAATTTCCTGTCCGACTTTAATGGTTGTATTTGTTACATCCTTGTCGGATAGTCTGATAATATCAAGAATGATGCTGTCCGGCTGAGCAGTACCATAAGAGGCCTGAAAAATATTGATGCCTTTATATCTAAGTGGGTGATTAACGAGAATATCTTTGGTGAAACTTTCTTTACCATTCTCAATAATTGTCAGATTTGATCTAAATTCCTCAGGTGCACCCGTATCATAATGTTTTATAAAAAAATTATTACATTTTATGGAAAAACCAATGTTGATCGGCATCCTTTTTTTAACAATAAAAGCCGTATCCGATGTTTCACCCTCATCTAGCCGCAGGTTGGCTTTAAACCCGAAAAGTGCTCCGATCAATGCACCGATAAAAAGTAAAAGAATGCTGGAATGGATCACATATACACCGATTCTTGTCCATCGTCCTTTTTCAGCATACAGGACTCTGCCTGAGTCAGTCTCTTCTTTTATTACTTTTCCAACAGTTTTGGATAAAAAAGTTTCATAGGGACCGGATAAAGATTTAACATCTTTATTGACAGTAAACGTTTCAAGATTTTTCAATTTTCTGAATCTTTGGGGGTTAAACTTAATTTGTTTTGGGAAAATAATTTTCCAGGTAATGGAAAGGCGTTCAATTGAGCATACAACTATATTGATACAAAGTATGACAATCGACAATAAAAACCACCAGGCATGGTACATATCATCAAGCTTGCAAACCGTAATCAGATTGTAAAAAACTTCGCCATAAAGCCTCAGGTATTCTTGTTTGGTACCATTCTGGAGAATAATAGTTCCGAAGATTGATGTGGCTGCAAGAAGCACAAGTGTATAAACCGCCAGTTTTACAGAACAGAAAAACTGCCAGATTTTTTCGGGAATTGTTTGATTTTTTTTCAAAATATTTTCTTTCTTATTAATTGTCTGTTATTTCTTTTTCCAGGTATATTTCCTTTTCCAGGCACATGGATAAACCCGAATTTCTTCTTACAGACAGGTTTATAGCTTTTTTAATAATCTCTATATTTCCGATAATAATGATGTTTGTTTTTGCCCTTGTAACTCCCGTATACAACAACTGCCGTGTCATAACAGGAGACAGTTTATCCGGCACTATAATTAAAACCGTTTTGAACTCAGATCCCTGGCTTTTATGGATCGTTATTGCATATGCAGCATCATGCCCTGGAAGATCTGATGCTCGATATTGTTTTATTTTATTTTCCAGAGACTTAAAAAAAACGGTACTTTCTCCTTTTTTTTCAAGAACAATGCCGGTATCTCCATTAAACAGGCCTTTCTTATAATCATTTGTATTCACCATGATTATCTTTTTAAAAAGTTTTCCCTGTATATCAAAATTATTATCTGACCGCAAAATATTTTCACATACATGATTAATTTGTAATGTTCCGTATTCCCCGGAATTATGAGCACATAATATTTTAAAATTATCCAGTTCATTCACTGCAGCCTCAACCGTATCTGCAATGACAAATGGTTTATACCCCTCTAAGATATACTTCTTAACCGCGCTTACAATAGGAACATTACCCTGGAAATTTTCAAACACAAGATCAGGATACCGGCCGGATATTAATATCTCTTCAAGGCATTTCCCATCATTGTTATTAATAGCTTTTGACAGATTTTCAATTCCTGTTTTTCCTTTGGATCTGAAATTATATTCAAGAAAAAATATATTTGAGAATAATCCTTTCACGCTGCAGATATCACTAAATATCGACCCTGCCTGTATGGATGACAATTGATGTTGATCTCCTAAAATAATCACTTTAGCTTCCAAGGGCACGGCTTCCAAAAGCCGAGTCAATAATGAAATATCAATCATCGAAGCTTCATCGATAATGATCAAATCTATTTGCAAAGGGTTGTTTTTATTATAATAAAATCCAGGTCTATTCTTTAATGGCTTTAAAATGGAATGGATGGTACTTCCCTGGTCCATTTTTGATGCAGCCTTTCCTGTCGGTGCCACACAAATTATTTCAGGAGCAGGCAGAGAGAGTTTTTCTGCAGATAAAAGAAACATCTTTTTTATCACGGTGGTGACATATGTTTTTCCGGTCCCGGGCCCGCCTGAAATAATCGTAAAATAATTGAATACTGCATTTTTTACTGCTTTTTTTTGGTGAATGTAATGTTTACCGGGCTTAGGAAAATATAATTCTAGCATCTCATCAATTATTGCTTCATCCATGTTTGAAGGTTTTAATGAGACCCTTTGGGCAATATTTTTACTTAATCGGTTTTGAAAATTATAATATTTTGAAAAATAAAGCTTGTGATCACAATCCAGAACCAGAGGGGTTTGGATATTGTCTGAAATCATTAAAGAATGTTCTAATGCATTTATCCAGATATTTAAATCAGGAAATTTTACCAGGTCATTGCTGGTTTGGGATACAGACCGGACCGTTCCGGACATTTTTTGAATATCAAGACAGATATGCCCTTCAAACAATAATTTTGAAACAAGTGCGCAGGATATCAGAACAATGGGTTCTTTCTCATCAAATGCTCTGGCCATTGATCCGGCAAAATAATAATCCAGATTTGAAAAAAAATGTTGTTCAAATAAATTATCAAGATCAAATGCGGTATACTGACTCATTCTCTTTCCAGTTTGTTATCGAATTGAATTAAATTAGTTATCAGTCTTATCAAGAAAAAACAAGAATATTGGGGAATTATAGAATGGTTTGATATAAAAAATTATGTGAATTTAAACGAATCTTGCAACTTGCGGGCTTCTTCTATCTCTGCCTCTACGGCGATTACTTTTAAAAGACAGGCTGACGATTACACCATCTCTTATGCTGCTTCTCCGATCTCTTTTTTGTTTTCTCCGGTCTCTTTTGGATTTTCTGCTAACGGTCTTTCTTCTCTCTGAAAAACCATCAATCTTGTATGGAGAATCAATTGATTCATTTCGGATAGGTATTATTTTGTAATCAAAGGTCATGGTTCTTTTAACCCTATTAAGTTTATATAAACTTCTTACCTAACCATTAACATCGTCAAGAGTTATAAAAGACTTTAATTTTTCTGTTTTGATTCTTCTATATATTTATCAATCCTTAAAAATGGAACATAGAGGGAATCAAATGTAAGTATGTGATTTGTCATCCAATCTCTTAATTGTATGATCACATCATCTGTTAAATTTTCTATATCTTCCGAAATCTCGCGTCGCAAACTGATAAAGCTTTTAATAAATTGGCGATGGGCCTTTGAATGGGCTCCGAAATCAGGATATCCCTTTTTTTTCATATATTTTTCTTCTGTACTGAAATACAATTTACTATGTTCGCTTATCTCGGAAATCATATTTATACACAGTTTAAATTCTAGTTCTCCTCTCTTGATATCAATCAGTTTGTTGAATAGCTCAAACATCTTTTTCTGGTAGGCATCTATTTCTTCAATATCGACACTATATTTAGGATCCCACGCTATTTTTTCAATATCACTCATTTTTATCTCCTTTTATTTTTTTTTCTAAGAAAATTGTTCCCAAGACAGCTATAGAAATAATAATGGCAACAGCAATAGTAAATTCAAATCCATTCTTGCCAAACTTTGGATAAATCACAAAGGGAACAACATATAAATACAAAACCATATGAAAAATACCGATTCCTATAATGCGAAGAAGCACTTTTCTTTTCATTTAATTTTCTCAAGCAATTTTATGTGAATATTATCAAATCCACCATTTGACATTATTAAAACAAGATCTTCGGGTCTTAATTTGGGTACCAGAAAATTGATAACTTCATTATAGTTTTTAAAATGATATGCCGCAATCCCCTTTTTCCCTATATCATTCACAAGTTCCATGGTGGAAAATTTATCTTTTTCCAATATATTTTTTTTAATGCCGGGTTCACAAATACACACCATATCTGCATCCAAAAAAGAATCAGGATAAGTGTCCTGAAAAAAATTTCTCATGCTTGTATTGGTTCTGGGTTCAAACACAGCGATCACCCTGCCATTTTTATAAAAGGGTTTGACCGCCTTGATGGTCTCTCTGACTGCTGTCGGATGATGAGCAAAATCATCCATTACAGTGATGCCATGTTTTATACCACGAATTTCCTGCCGCCTTTTTATGCCGGAAAAAGTGTTTAAAGCATTGATAACATTTTTATCACTAATTCCTATTCTATTGGCCACTGCAAGGCAGGCAAGGCAATTAAACAGGTTATGCCGGCCCACCAGATTTGTTTCAATTGAAATTGCTTTATCAGGTCCTTGCACATCAAAAAAAGTTTTTGAATTTCGTTGCAAATGGTTTGAAAAAGACCATTGAGCTTGTTCGCCGTATGTCTCAATAAAGGCAACACAAGAGGCAAGAATTTCTTTTAAGTTGTCATTATCATTAAAAGCAATGATATGACTGTCTTTTTGTATTTTTTTAACAAAAGTTGAAAAGATACTCTTGATATGGTCGATATTGGTGAAGATATCTGCATGATCAAATTCAATTCCTGTCATAATGGTAATATCAGGATCATAATGCATAAACTTTGGCCCCTTATCAAAAAAGGCAGTATCATATTCATCCCCTTCAATCACCATATACTCGCCGTTTCCTATTCTGAAACTCGAATTATAATCCTTTAAAATACCTCCAATCATAAAAGACGGATCCATCCCTGCCGTATACAGGATATGAGCCATGATGGAAGAGGTGGTTGTCTTCCCATGGGTGCCTGTAACCAGGATAATCTTTTTATCCTTTGCAATAAATTTATTCACTGCCTGGGGCATTGATAAATAGGGAATATCCTTTTGCAATACTGCCCGGGCTTCAACATTCTGCCTTGTTACAGCATTACCGATAATCACAAGATCAGGGGCATCGTCTAAATTGGCAGGATCATAACCGACAAAGAGTTTAATTCCCTTTTCATCTAAAAAATCACTCATGGGCGGATAAACATTCTGATCAGAACCCGAGACGATATACCCCATCTCTTTTAGTATACAGGCAAGGGTTCCCATTCCTGTCCCGCAGGCAGCAATTAAATGTATCTTCTTTATCATTATACTTTAAAGAGCCGCCATTGCTTGTCTTGCTATAGCAATCGTCTGATCAATATCTTCATCTGAATGTGCCAGAGAGACAAAACAGGCCTCAAATTGTGAAGGGGCAAGATAAACACCTTTTTCAAGCATCATTCTGTAAAATTTCGCGAACCGGTCCAAATCACATTTTTTAGCATCATCAAAATCATAAACATCTTCATTTGAGAAAAAGAATCCCGCCATAGATCCCACATGATTGGTTTTCAAGCTGATCCCGGCATCATCTGCAGCAGACTGTAATCCATTCATCAGTTTTTCAGTCTTGTTATCAAGTAGTTCATATACATCATTGTTTTGAAGCTCTTTCAGGGTAGCAATCCCTGCTGCCATTGCCAGAGGATTGCCTGAAAGGGTTCCCGCCTGATATACATTTCCAACGGGTGCGATATGATCCATAATTTCCTTTCGGCCTCCATAAGCTCCAACAGGTAAACCACCGCCAATCACCTTTCCAAAGCAGGACAGATCCGGTGTTATTCCAAACAACCCTTGAGCAGATCCTTTTGCAACCCTGAATCCTGTCATCACTTCATCAAATATCAGGACTGAGCCAAATTTTAAGGTATATTCCCGCAATATTTCAAGAAAACTGTCCTTCGGAGGCACCATCCCCATATTACCGGCAACAGGTTCAAGAATAACTCCGGCAATCTTATCACCCATTTTTTCCATAATTTTTATAAATCCCTCAATATCATTGAATTTCAGGGATAATGTATTTGAAATAACAGACTCAGGCACACCAGGGCTTCCAGGGATACCTAAAGTCGCAACTCCCGATCCTGCCGCAACAAGAAGCGTATCAGCATGACCATGATAACAGCCGTCAAACTTGATGATAATATCCCTGCCGGTATATCCCCGGGCAAGACGAATGGCACTCATGGTCGCTTCAGTACCAGAGTTAACCATTCTTATCTTTTCCACCGAAGGCACCATATCAATAACAAGACGGGCAAGATCTGTTTCAAGTTCAGTTGGAGCACCAAAACTTGTCCCGGTTTCAAGAACCTTTGTCAAAGCTTCAATAACACAGGCAGGTCTGTGTCCTAAAATTAAAGGTCCCCAGGAAAGTACGTAATCAATATATTCATTTCCATCAACATCATAAATTCTGGCTTTATCTCCCTTCTCGATAAATATTGGCTGACCACCCACTGAGCCACAGGCTCTTACCGGAGAATTTACCCCCCCTGGAATTAAATTTTGAGCTTCTCTAAAAAGATTTTCTGATTTTGATATAGACATACTTTTATTCCTTATTTAAAAATCATAATTTCATCATATATAAACATTTGAGTATATCAAACCTGGAATTAAAGGGTCAATAGATATTTGAATAGCCTAAAAATCTATTGACATTTTTTAGATTGGCTGTTAAATTTGCCGCGTTAATTTTATGGGCCGTTAGCTCAACTG
>NZ_JAIOSW010000098.1 GCF_021107415.1 Desulfobacula sp. | reverse complement strand
CGCCGAGACAAAAGCAGAGACATGAGATGGGTGGAAAGGTCGAGCTGAATGTTGCCCATATTCAGATTACAGACCACCTTGCCCTGGGTGCCCTGAAACACAGAATCGAACAGGGCGATATTACGCCTGAACATTTTGATTTGACCACCAGCCTTAAGGCGGGGTGGAACCCTATTCAGGAAGGCCTTGAAAATGGTGAGCTGGACTGCGCATTTGTATTGGCGCCCATTGCCATGGATCTTTTTGCCTATGATTCTCCGATAAAACTGGTTTTGTTTGCCCATAAAAATGGAAGCACCTTTATAAGATCCAGACATTATGACCACAGATTTGATTCTCTGCAAAGCTTCTACAAATATAAAGTTGTAGACATTCCCCATAAAATGTCAGTTCACCACATGCTGGCCCACCAGTTTTTAAAAGAACTTGGCCTTAAACCGGGTGTTCCCGGGAAAAAAGCCATCAATGTCCGGTTCGAGGTTGTCCCTCCCATTAAAATGCCGGGTATCATGAAAGAAAATGAAGATGTAGCCGGATTTATGGTGGCAGAGCCTGTTGCCACAAAAGCCATTGTCGGCGAGATTGGCGATCTGGAATTCTACTCTGCCAGCCGATGGGAAGACCATCCCTGCTGTGTTGTTGCCATGCAGGAAGACTTTATTCAGAAATATCCCGAAGCTGCCCGTGAATTTGTGTCACTGCTCGTAGAAACCGGTGAATACATAGAAAATGATAAAATAAGGGCCTCAAGAATTGCAGTAAATTTTCTGGACCCCCAAGGAAAGCTTGGGCTGAATCCGAAAGTCTTGAAAAATGTATTTTCCCAACCCCAGGCTATTAGATGGGATGGTCTTTATCCGGCTGCCCAGGATCTTGATAAAATCCAACGATATATGCATGATGTCATGGAGATTGGTAAAATCATTGATCTTGATAAATTTATTGAAACCAGCTTTGCAGATGAAGTATATCGATAATTTTTAAAAAGGAGACCTCAATGAAAATTACTGACCCGGATGTCATAAAAAATGGTGAAAAAGATTTAATCGAAGCAGTAACGGATGATCTTGACCTGAATGCGGTCAAAGATATTCTAAAAAAAAGAATGGCTGCAGCAGCCCTTTCATCCAAAGGAGGCGAAATCATTGTCTATAATAATGAAATTGCCTTTAGACTGGATTTTGATATTCAGTTAAGCGGCAGCCTCATTTTTGACAGGCAAGGCAATTATATTCCTGAATCAGATAAAACAGGTGATGAAGAAACAAATGAACCGGATGATCAGGAAAATCTCATATCAGGGGATTTTGATCTTGAGGATATAGATATCAATGAAACCCTGGAAGAAGTTGGGCCACAAACACTTCTAGACGACACTGAAGATGCAGAAATTGAAGATAGTGATACAGGTGTTGAAAAAGAACAAAGCACCGGTGAAACAATTGAAGAAAATCTCGAAATTAATCTCCCGGATTATGACTTTGATGATGAATTGGACCAGGAAAGTGGCGATCACGATGAAAGCGAAGATGGGAATATAGAAACGCAACATATTTCGGAAACTGAAGATAATGAAAATACAACGGATGATCTTATCCCGGATGATATAGTTGATGATGATATAGTTGATGATGATATAGTTGATGATGATATTAGTGATATTCTTGAGGAAAGCCGCGAATTCTGGGAAATAAAAAAAGATTCATAGGAGTGAGGCATGTCAGCACCCGATAACAGCGACGAACCCGTCAATATCGAAGAACTAAAAGAAATCATGGATGATGACATGGAACTCATCCATGAATGCTTTGTTGATTTTATTCAGGATTGGCCACAGCGTTATGCGGAAATTAAAGGTGCCATTCTTGAAAAAAATGGTCAAAAATTAGACGAGTCTGCCCATAAACTGAAAGGAACATTAAGATATCTTGCTGCAGACTCAGCTGCAGAGGCAGCATATGCCCTTGAATCAGCCGGAAAAGAAAATGACTTGGAGGGTACTGAAAGCAAACTTTTAAATCTGAAAAATGAATGTCAAAGATTAATAGACTATATTAATAATTTTAAGCAATAATCATTGAAAATTATATCCCTTTCCTTTTGTCAGACAGACTTTAAATAGCGGACAAATTTGGCAAAGCGGTTTTTTGGCATCGCAGATTTCTCTGCCAAAATAGATCAATTGCAAGGACAAATCACTCCAGGACATTTTGGGTATGATCTCCATTAATTCATACTCAACTTTTACAGGGTCTGTTTTTTCTGTCAGGCCAAGCCTTCTGCTAATTCTTAACACATGGGTATCTACAACGATTGTTGCATGGCCAAAGGCAGCCGACAACACCACGTTTGCAGTTTTTCTGCCCACTCCGGGTAACTTGACAAGTTTATCTATATCTTCGGGCACTATACCCTGATATTCCTCAAGCATCGCTATGGCACAGGCTTTAATATTTTTAGCTTTATTATTATAGAAACCCGTGGAATAGATAATTTTTTTGATATCATTTAAGGGGGCATGACCCAAAGTCTCTGGATCAGGATATTTTTCAAACAGATTTTTTGATACTTTATTCACTTGATTATCTGTGCACTGGGCAGACATGATAGTAGCAATGAGCAATTGAAAAGCTGTTCCATGTTCAAGCTGGGTCTTGACAAGGGGATACCTGTCTCTTAATGTCTTAAGAATTATTTTTATTTTTGATGCATTTAATATCATAGACATGGTTATATATGAAGATTGATGAAATCTCAAGCCAAACTAAAGATCAGGCTAAAGGCCCAATTAAAGGTTTAGGCCTTTGTTCCGGAGGGTTGGACAGTATCCTGTCTGCTCTGCTTCTCCAACGTCAGGGAATTGATGTAACCTGGATTTGCTTTGAAACCCCTTTTTTTTCATCTGAATCAGCCCAAAAAGCATCCCTTCTGACTGGTATCCCGCTGATAACAATCGATATCACAGATGATTATATGGAAATGATGAAAAACCCCAAGGCCGGATTTGGAAAAAATATGAATCCTTGTATGGACTGTCATGCATTGATGTTTTCCAAGGCTGGTGAAGTCCTGAAAAATAAAGACTTTCATTTTCTGTTCAGCGGAGAAGTATTAGGCCAAAGACCTAAATCCCAGAATAAAAATTCATTGCGGTATGTGGAAAAAAATTCAGGCTTTGAAGGACGAATTTTAAGACCTTTATGTGCAAAATTATTACCGGCAACCCTTGTCGAACAAAATGGCCTGGTTAACAGAGAAAAGCTTTTAGATATTTCAGGCAGATCAAGAAAAATTCAAATGCAGATGGCCCGGGATTTTGGAATTAAAGAGTACCCAGCTCCTGCCGGTGGTTGTCTTTTAACAGATAAAATTTTTTCTGACAGACTCCAGGATCTGATGAATACTCAAAAAAAATTTAATAAAAGGGAGCTGTATTACTTAAAATATGGAAGGCACTTCCGGCTGGATCAAAAAACAAAAGTCATTGTGGGACGGTCAGAAGATGACAACAAACATTTGCTTAGATATTGTAATATTGACAAAGATATTTTATTGAGGCATGCCAGAATGCCCGGACCCGATGTAATTCTTACAGGAAGCTTTACCCCAAATAATATTCAAACGGCGGCCATGATCTGCGCCGCCTATACCAAATCAAACCCGGGTAAAACTGCAGACATAAGGATCCTAAAAAGGAAAAATGAAAATATTATCACCGTCAAAACAATCAAGGCGTCAGAGTTTAAACAACTCATGTTACCCCCCCCTTTAAGCCTGGTTTAAAGGGGGGGGGGGGGTAACTGTTTAATAATAAATCATCTTTTCCCAGAATTCTTTTTCATCCTTGTCCCAGTCAGGACCGAATTTCTTATCACAAAATGCTCCAAGCCGTTTGTACCAAGTTGTCCAGGGATTTTTCCCTTCCTCTTTAGCCCTTAGTACATCAATAAGAAATATTTCGATATCAATCATTTCTTCTTTGGGTATATATGAGCAGGCACCGCCAAGATAGGATTTTTTAATATTATCCGGGCTAAGGGCATGGGCTGTGAGCATTACTGTTATAACATTTTTCTTGGTGGCGGTTTCCAACAACTGATAGCCGTCAACACCCATGATATCGAGAATCGCTATATCAAAATCCTGGGTCTTAAGAAAATGATCTGCTTCCTCAAAGCTTTCTGCTCTGACTAGCGCACACATATCAAGCAATTCTTCCAAAGAATCAAGAACATCCGGTTCATCATCAACAATCAGAATTTTTTTGTTTTCTAGAGTGATATCTGACATATTTCTTTTCCGATCAATTAAGGGTTATAGGCAATGAATACATTAAACCATAAACTTATTATAAATCATATCCACAAAGATTCAATACAATTTTGCTTTCAACTGCCCACATGCAGCTAAAATATCGTTACCTTTGCTCTTTCTTGTAATTGCTGTGAGATTTCGGTCAAGTAAAATCTGAAGAAAATCACTGATTTGTTTTTTTGAGGGCCGTTTGAACTTACTTTTATCATATTCATTAAAGGGGATCAGGTTTACTTTTGCTTTAATGGGTGCTAAAAGATTCACAAGCCTGAGTGCATCAGCCTTTGTATCATTCACTCCTTTCATTAAAATATACTCAAAAGTAATTTTATTTCTTGGCTTCATGGTAAAGGTTCGACAGGCTTCTAACAATTGAGTTAAAGAATATTTTTTATTGATGGGCATCAAGCGTGACCGTGCCGCATCAGTGGTTGCATTTAAGGAGACTGCCAGATTCACACTGATATCCAGACCTAATTGTGTAATTTTCGGAACCAGGCCACACGTCGAGACCGTTACCCGCCTATGTGCAAATTTAAGTCCATAATCACTGTCTGTGATAATCTTTAATGACTTTACCAGGTTTTTATAATTGGCAAGGGGCTCTCCCATACCCATGAACACGATGTTAGAGAGTTTCAAGGGATTAAGCTCTTTTTGCATCAGGTAATATCTTGCATCCCTGACCTGGGCAATCATTTCAGAGACATTTAAATTCCGGATAAATCCGCCTTTGGCTGTCAAACAAAATTGACAATTCTGAACACATCCAACCTGTGAAGACACGCAAAGGGTAAAATGGTCCTTTTCGGGAATCAAGACAGATTCAATATGTTGGCCATCCTCCAGTCGATGCAAAAATTTTTCAGTCCCATCAACAGAAATTTGTTTGTCATCAAGAAAGAGGCGCCTGATATTAAAATAACCCGCAAGCGTCCTGCGCAGTTCCTTGGAAAGATCAGTCATCTGCTCAAATGTATCTACCTGCCTGATGTAGATCCACTTAAATATCTGCCCTGCCCTGAATGATCGAATGCCTTTGCTTTCAAGCCATGCCGCAAGATCATCCCTTGTGAAATCCAGTATATTTTCCATGTTTTTTTATCTGCTTAAATTTATAATTTTCTTGACATACCACAGAATATATATTAATTTCAATGTTTTGGTTTGGTTATTTAAGGTTTATTTTTCTATGTTTGAAAATTTGAGTAACAGACTTGATTCGGTCTTTAAAAAGCTGAAAGGTCATG
>NZ_JAIOSW010000099.1 GCF_021107415.1 Desulfobacula sp. | reverse complement strand
TGCGGAAATGCATGCAGATGAAGATAAAAAGAAAAAAGAATTGGTTGATACCAAAAATAATGCTGAAGCACTTGTTGATCA
This sequence comes from Desulfobacula sp., assembly GCF_021107415.1. The sequence continues at coordinate 5,223 of NZ_JAIOSW010000099.1, read as the reverse complement.
AACTGAAAAAACATTAAAAGAGCATGGTGACAAGGTTGACGAAGAAACCAGGAAAAATATCGAAGCGGCTGTTGAAGCATTGAAACAGGCCAAAGATTCAACCAATATTGATGAGATCAAACAGAAAGTTGAAACCCTTTCCCAGGCATCTCATAAACTTGCCGAGGCCATGTACCAGCAGGCAGCCCAAGAAGGACAGGACGGACAGGGTGGACAGGATGGACAAGGTACTCCGGGCGCTGATGCCGGTGCTGCTTCACAGGATGACGAGGATGTTGTTGATGCTGATTTCGAAGAGGTTAAAAAAGATAAGTAAAATCTGATAGAACCCAATAGAATTTGGACAAAACCTGTTGAATATAATCCTGCCGTGTTCTATAGTTGCGCGGCAGGATTTTTTATATTTATAGAAGGGCGCGTATTATAGATGATTATTACCCGGATTTTAGCCAAAAATGCTTTAATGTATAAAGATAAGACCGCACTTGTCGAACGGACGCCTTCTTTAAAAACCAGAAAATCCATTACATGGAAAGAGTTTTACAAAACATCCAATCAGGTTGCCAATGCTCTCACAAAAAAGGGCATTCAAAAAGGGGACAAAATTGTACAATTGATGACAAACTGCCTTGAATGGCTTCCCATTTATTTTGGCATCCTTTCCTCCGGCGCATGGGCAGTTCCTTTAAACTTCAGGTTTGAATCTGATAAAATCCTTGTTTGTACAAATACGGCTGAAGCAAAAATTTTTATTTTCGGTGAAGAATTCATTGAAAAAATTAAAACTGTAAAAAATGAGCTTGAAAAATCTGTTCAGCTTTGGATTTTCACAGGTCCTGCAACTTTATGCCCGGACTGGGCAGTCCAATATGAAACGTTTATCGAATCTGCATCAGGAAACAATCCACCTGATGTCGAACTTAATATAGAGGATGACGCCGCCCTTTATTTTACCAGTGGCACAACAGGTAATCCCAAAGCCGTTCTTTTAACCCACAAAAACCTTGAGCATGCCTGCGAAGTTGAGCATGCCCATCATGGACAGACCCATGAAGACATCTTTCTTTGCATCCCCCCCCTGTATCATACCGGTGCCAAGATGCACTGGATGGGCAGTTTTCTTGTGGGAGGGAAATCCATCCTTCTGAAAGGTGTAAAACCGCAGTGGATTATTGAAGCTGTCTCCGAAGAAAAGTGCACCATTGTCTGGCTTCTGGTTCCCTGGGCCCACGATATCCTTATTGCCATTGAAAATAAAGAGATTGACCTTTCAAAATTCACGCTTTCCCAATGGCGATTGATGCATGCTGGTGCCCAACCCGTGCCACCCAGCCTGATTGAAAACTGGAAAATATATTTTCCCGGCCAGGATTATGACACAAACTACGGTCTGACAGAATCAACCGGTCCGGGATGTGTCCATTTAGGACTTGAAAATGCTGACCGAATCGGCCCCATCGGGCTGCCAGGGTCTGACTGGGAAGCAAAAATTGTGGACAAACAGGGGAGCCTGCTTTTCGGCAATGAATCAGGCGAACTCATTATCAAAGGACCCGGGGTAATGAAAGAGTATTATAAAAACCCCGAAGCAACCGCAAAGGCACTCAAAGATGGATGGCTTTATACCGGCGATATTGCCCGATATGATATAGACGGATTTATCTGGCTTGTGGACCGTAAAAAAGACATGATTATCTATGGTGGAGAAAATATCTTCCCCGTTGAAATTGAAAATTTTTTCCAGAAAAACAAAAAAATAAAAGATATTGCCGTCATTGGTATCCCGGATGAAAGACTTGGGGAAATTCCTGCCGGAATTATCAGTGTTAAACCCGGATGTATGCTTTGCGAAAGTGATATTGTCGAATTTCAACAGGAACTGCCCCGATACAAACAATTGAAAAAAATTTTTTTTGGAGATGTCCCCAGAAACCCCACCGGAAAAATTGAAAAACCAAAGCTGCGAAGAATATATGCTGAAGATAAACGAAAAGATATTCGAACACTTCTTCGATAGTCTTATAATAAAGGAAATCAATTGAAATCTTTATTCCACAGGATCAGCCTGAACCTATTTTCTTCTATTATCTGCTGTTGCCTTTTTTTTTCAATTGCATCTGCCACAGGCAGCGACATTATCAAAGAAGATATTTTAAATGCCATTGAAAAAAAATACGCCGGTAAAAGCTTTAAGGCCGACTTTACACAGATATCAAGGCTTGCCGCTCTTGATATCACTGAAAAAGCATCCGGCAGAGCCTCTTTCAGTCATCCCGGAAAAATGAAATGGCAATATTTGGAACCCGAGCGCCATGAAATCATAACCAATGGCAAATTGCTGTGGATTTTTCGGCCCCAGGAAAACCAGGTCATGACAGGTGATGCCTCCCAGTTTTTTAAATCCGGTGCCGGCGGGGCATTTTTATCAGATATTTCCCTTATCAGAAAAAATTTTTCCATCAGCGTAAAAGAGGTTGCAGCAGATTATGTGGAAATTAATCTAAATACCAAGAGAAAAAATCCCGATATTTCTTCGATTGTTATCCGGATATCACAAAAAAACAGTGAAATCATAAGAGTTGTCACGTATAACCCTTATGATGACACCACCCTGTTTGAATTCAGTAACATTCAATTTAAAAAAATCAACCCGGACGTATTTGAGTTTAAGGTGCCTGACGGGGTCAATATAATAAAAATGGATTGATAATAATTTAAGGTTACACAATGAAAGGAAAAATCAGACAACTTGCCAAAGAGAAAAATGCCATTATTCTGGCACATAATTATCAACCTCCTGAAATCCAGGATATTGCCGATCTTTGTGGGGACTCTCTTGAACTGAGCATCAAAGCCTCAAAAACCAAAGCAGACATAATTGTCTTCTGCGGTGTTCATTTCATGGCTGAAACCGCTTTTATCCTTTCTCCTGAAAAGACTGTATTGTTACCCCACACCGGTGCGGGCTGCCCCATGGCAGATATGGTTGATCCAATTGCTTTAACGACAAAAAAACAAGCCCTGGGAAACATTCCGGTCATCACCTATGTCAATTCTTCTGCTGCCGTAAAAGCAGTCTCTGATATCTGCTGCACTTCTGCCAATGTCATTAAAGTTGTAAACAGCATAGATGCCGATGAAATCCTGATGGTACCGGATAAAAATCTTGCCAGATACGCGGCTGCAAATACAACAAAAAAAATCCACCTTTGGGATGGATACTGCCCCTTTCACAACATCTTAACCGCACAGAATGTCAATAAGGCCAGAAAAGACCACCCGGACGCACTTTTTATTGCTCATCCGGAATGCCCGCCCGAAGTTCTGGCACTTGCCGACAGCATCCAATCCACCTCAGGTATGATAAAGTTTGCCGGAGAGTCTGATCAAGTATCTTTTATCATAGGGACGGAAACAGGATTGCTTTACCCCATCTCAAAAGCATATCCAAAGAAAAAATTCTTTCCTGCATCTGAAAAAATGTATTGTATAGATATGAAAAAAATCAATCTTGAGAATTTGGCGGATAGTCTTGAAAACTTAACCGGAGAGATCAAGGTTCCGGAAAACATAAGAAAAAATGCATTAGGAGCAGTTCAAAAAATGATTGACCTTTAATCTTTTTATAATATATTCAGATTATTATTAATCCTTTTTTTTGGAGGGAAGCCAAGATTCTGATGAAAAATAACATTACCGACGAAATATTCTCCTGTCTAATTAAAGAAAAACTGATAACCGATAAGCAAATCCGGCATGCAAAAAAAATAAAAACAAAAATCGTCTCCTCCAAACGGCTTTTAGATATTCTAAAGGATTTGAAATATGTAACAGATAAGCAGATCAAAACAGCTCTAGCCCGTCACAAGCATTCTCTTAAAATCGGTGATCTTCTAGTTGAGTTTGGATATATTACAAATGAAAAACTTGAGGCTGCACTGAGAATACAAAAAGACAGCAAGGGGAAAAGGCTTGGAGAAATACTGGTTGAACAAAATTTTATCACAGAAGATGATTTTCGTGACCTGCTATACATCCAGTTTGGATTTTTGCACATTGAACCGGATATCCAGGAAATAGACAAAAAACTGATCTCCAAAGCCAGTATCAAATTATATAGACATTACAGCATTCTCCCCATGTATCAACAAAAAGGCAAACCATTAATCGCTTTTGCTGATCCTTTCAATAAAGAAAGTATTAAAAGTGTTGCTGAAATATTTGGTTCTGATTTTATTATAGCTGTTGCGTCCCATAATGCCATTTTTTCATCATTAAACAAATTGGAATATGGGACAAAAACCACCATCCCTAAAGAAGAATCTGTGCAGGCCATTGTGGATTCCATCATACAGAGTGCCATCTTAGAGGAAGCCTCTGATATTCATTTTGAACCGTTTAAAAATAAATTTTCGGTTCGTTTCAGACAGGATGGGATTCTGGTCCATTACAAAGATTTTCCCCTTGAAATCAGACCCATGCTGACCAGCCGTATAAAAATCATGAGCAGTGCAAATATTGCTGAAAAAAGAATGCATCAGGGTGGAAGAATCTCTTTTGATTTTAATGGTACTGAATATGATTTACGAGTCTCTTTTTACGTATCGGTTTTTGGCGAGAAGATCGTTCTGAGAATCCTGAACAACATGAATCAGCTTATCGGTATTGAACATATCGGTATGTCGCCAAAACTGCTGAAACGGTTTTTACAGGATGCCCTGAATATACCAAGTGGTGTTGTCCTTGTCACCGGACCAACAGGTTCCGGTAAAACAACAACGGTTTATTCGTGCATCAATCATATCAAAAAACCTGAAATCAGTATCATAACCGCAGAAGAACCTGTCGAATATATCGTGAAGGATGTTATCCAGTGTTCAATAAACCCGAGTATTAATCTGACGTATAAGGAAACTTTAAGGCATATTGTAAGACAGGACCCGGATGTTATTGTAATCGGAGAAATCAGAGACACCTATTCAGCCGATGTTGCCGTTCATGCAGCATTAACCGGTCATAAAGTTTTGACCACTTTTCATACGGAAGACAGCATCGGCGGTCTGATCCGGCTTATGAATATGGATATAGATGCTTTTTTAGTATCTTCAACTGTTGTATGTGTATTGGCCCAGAGGCTTTTACGAAAGGTTTGCGACAAATGTGCTGAGCCATATCATCTGACCCCGGAAGACCTTTATAGACTGGAATATACGCCGGCTGATG
>NZ_JAIOSW010000371.1 GCF_021107415.1 Desulfobacula sp. | reverse complement strand
CCATTCAGGATTTTATGAAGTGATAGTTGCTGTATCCCTAGTTTGGCATGATTAATAGATTTTGTGTCATTAAATGTAGCATACGTCAGATATTGTTTGAAACGGCCGATATCGTGAAACAAGGCAGCGATTTCGACAATTTTTAAATCATTTTGTGAGAGATGTATGGATTTGCCAAGGGTTAAGATATTTTCACAGACTCTGAGTGTATGTGTTTCTTTTAATTTATATATTTGGTTTTGCTCTGGATTATTCCCATAAAAGCCGGATACATATTCACTAAACCAGGCTTTAAATTTCAGCAGTTGCTCGTTATTCATATTTTAAGGCCCATTCGACCGCCTTTGCCGCATGGATTTTAGCCGTGTCGTATAGAGGGATATCAATATCTTCGGGCTTAAGAAGCATGCCGATCTCGGTACATCCCAGAATTATTCCCTGGGCGCCTTTTTCAGCCAGTCTCTTTGTAATATTGAGATATGTTTTTTGAGATTGGGTTTTTATCTGGCCCAGACATAATTCTTTATAAATAATCGTATGGATGGAGTTCCTATCCTTTTCATCCGGAATAATGACATCAAGATCAAATTTTGAGATCAGGCGATTTTTATAAAACTCCTGCTCCATGGTATAGGCAGTGCCTAAAAGCCCAACTCTTTTAATTTTGTCATGAACAAGAACCTGGGCTGTGGCATCGGCAATATGAAGCAAAGGGATATTCACTGCATCTTCAACTATCCCTGTCAATTTGTGCATGGTATTTGTGCAGATCAGTAAACAATCGGCACCGCCCTTTTCCACTTTTCGGGCCGCGTCGGCCATTATATTCCCAAGGCTTTCCCAGTCTTCTTTGTTCTGAAGTTTCTCAATGGGTCCGAAATCAACGCTGTACAGCAAAATCCGGGCTGAATGAAGACCGCCTAAAGCCTTTTTTATTCCCTGATTAAGTTCAGCGTAGTAATGGGCCGTACTCTCCCAGCTCATGCCACCGATCAGTCCAATGGTTTTCACTATATTTTCCTTTTGTTTATAACATTTCGAACTAAATTAAGTTTGTATAAAGGGTCTCCAACAAGAACCATTTTCCAGGAAAGGTAAGGCAGACTTATTATATATGATTCTGCCAGAGTAAGATATCCTTCCGTGAGATAATTAAAGAAAATCTGGGGTACTGGAAAGGCTTGAACATAAGGCTCTCCAACAGGACCGACCGTTGCAGCTATTCCATTATCCAGCATTTTTTTACACCAGACCTGGCTGGTTTCCCTTTTTAGCGTTGAGCATTCAGCACTGGCAATATGATATCCCACAGAGCCTTTTTGCCAGGTAAAAGCATCGATATATTTTGCAAGGCTGTACCAGCCGCAATAAAGAGCCGTATTAAGGCTTTCTCCTTTCTGGAACAATGTCATATCGTCATTCAGGATAACACGGATTCGATTTTTTTTTGAAAGCAATTGTGATGCACGATGAATAGATTTGTCATAAAAGGTATATCCTGAAACTTTTTTTGTCCCTGGATCTTCCCATCTGGCATCAAAATAGGCCGACCCTTTTAAGCCGTTTGTCTCCGCTTCAATGCTATCGTTAATGATTCGTTTTACAATGGTTTCATTGGCACCGTCAAGCCGGCTTGTCATTAAAACTTCAGACTGCTTTATTTTGGTCTTTTGGTTTCTGAAGCCCAGGTAATATGGATTTGTCAGCCACATGTTAAGGTCATATTTGCCTTTTTTTATAAGGGATAGTTCGGAATCAAATGAAGCAACCTTGTCAATTGTTTTCAAATAGTCTGTGATTGTTTTTTTCAGGCGGGATAAGTCATCCTGCTTTTTTTGTTTTACTTTTAAATCAATTATTTCGCCATTATTCAATTGATCTTCTAAGATTTTTTTTTGGGTTTCAAATTCCTGCAATTTTGCTTTTTCAGCCTGACTTTTTTCTGGAGAAGCAATCCTTAACGGAACCCCGAACATGGTGACGATGGCCCGGATATGTCTGTTTTGATCAAGAAATCGTCTGATGGGCGGAATCGCCTTTTTTTCATATTCGCCCCGTGTGCAGGTTTCTCGATCCGTCATAAATAATAAAATCAGATTTTTTTCAGGGACATGCCTTTTGTTCATGTAATATTTTGCAAGCCCCTTACTCTTTGCTGCATTTAAGTTCGCAATGACAAGAACTTCTCCAGGATCAAGGGCAAAGGCCTGTGGACAAAAAAAGAAAACCAAAAGGCTGAGGAGAACATATTTTAAATATCGGTCTGTTATCGCCCTCATTTATTTCCAATTTCATTATAGATGATTCTTAAACCATCAAGAGTGAGAGATTGTTCTACTTTTTCAATGGTGTTTGAAATTTTTGATATCAGTGGCGCAAGGCCGCCCGTGGCTAGAATCCGGGGTAAGGTGTCCATCTCTTTTGTCATTCTTTCGACCATCCCGTCCACCATAGCAGCATTTCCATAAATAATACCTGATTTAATGCTTTCAATGGTATCTTTTCCAATGATCTTTTCAGGGGCTTCGAATATTTCTACCCTGGGCAGCTTGGAGGCCTTTTGAAAAAGAGCTTCGGAAGCAATCATGACACCCGGTACAATGGCACCACCCAGGTATTCTCCCTTTTCGGAAATGACATCAAAGGTTGTCGCAGTTCCAAAATCAATAATGATGAGAGATGTTTTATACTTGTCATAGGCTGCAACAGCATTGACAATCCTGTCGGCTCCCACTTCATTTGGGTTATTATAGAGAATCGGCATCAGCTTTTTAACAGAGTTCGGATTTATCCATAAGGGTGTTAAGCCCATATACTTTTCGCAGAATGCATTCAGTATCGGAACCGCTGAAGGAACAACCGAAGAAATAATGATTTTGTGAATATTTTTACGATCAATGTTTTTATCTGAGAAAAGTGCGTTGGCAAGTACATTGAATTCATCAGCAGTTGAGTCTCTAATTGTTCTGATTCTCCAGTCATGTTTGAGCGTATCACCGTCATAAATACCGATAACGGTATTTGTATTTCCCACGTCAATCACAAGAAGCATAAGTTTTTCCTTTATTCTATTTTTATAGTAAATACTTGTGGGGAAGCATCTGTCATCATCAGACCCACTGGTATGTTGATATATGCATGCCGGGCATATACACCGGGCGTAAGTCCCTTCAAATCGATAAATGAATAGATTTGATTCGTAATTTCCTTATTATTTAATGTCTCAAAGGGACCTTTGATCCGGATTGTTATCCGGGAAGGTTCAATTTTGGCCATGGATGTACGATTCCATGCCTGGATGGGAATATTTTCAATTGTTTTTGAGACCAGCTTTTGCTGAACCTGGACAGTTACGATAATGATATGATCTGATGAGGAAATGATGGATGGGTTATCCAGGTCCAAAGGAACCTTTTTTTTAAAATTTTCGTTGGCATTTGTAAGGTCAATGGGCTTTGTTTTTAATTCCTTGATGGAACAAATTAAGGGTACAGCACCGGTTAATTCAACACTGGCGGGTTCTGTGGCAGCTTCCAGCACAATATATCCTTTGGCAGGCTTTCCTGTATAGGGAACCGATATTTTAAAAGTTTTTTTTATCTTTTTTTCAAGGTGAACGCTTAGATAAGAGGGATTAATACTCAGAATTTTTATGGCCGGGTTCATGGGAATTCGTTTTTCCTCAACAGGGATCAAATATGCCCCGGGTTCAATGGAGTCGGAATCACCTGCAGGATCGAACTCAAGATCAGTATAAAGATCCACAGGATAGCAAATATTTTCCTTGTTGATGAGTTCCATTAATTTTGGATCAGCCTGGATTCTGATTTCAATTTTATCCGTATGAAAGTATGTCAGGACCATATTTTCCGGTACATTGGAAAAGTCCACAGGAAGCAGAAGATCTGTTTCAACCGGCTCTGTTGTACATCCGGAAAAACAAAAAAGAATGAGAATAAGAATGAAGGTATTGAAATAGAACTTAAACTTATGCATTCCTGATCGAATCTATGATACGGGTAAAGGGTTTGACTTTTTCAACATCATGAACTCTGATAACGTGGGCACCATTCAGAATAGAGGCTGCAACAGCCCCCAACGTGCCGTATTCCGTCTTTATATCATCCGGTCCAACCGGGGTTTTGTCATTTTTATTAAGAATATTCTGAATAAACGACTTTCGTGACGGCCCCATGAGAACAGGGAAACCGAGAGTGGTAATTTTTTCAAGATGGTTGATGAGGACCAGATTGTGTTCAACGGTTTTCCCAAAACCGATTCCCGGATCAAGGATGATATTGTTTTTTTGTATTCCTTTTTCCATGGCATATACTGCTCTTGACTCAAGATAAGTTGTGATTTCAAGCATTAAATCATTATAATTGGGGTTCACCTGCATGGTTTCAGGAGTTCCCTTCATATGCATCAGCACCACAGGCACATTCCTCTGGGCGGCAAGGTCAGCCATGGCAGGATCTTTTTCAAAAGCAGATATGTCATTGATGATGGCGGCGCCTGCATTGAGAGCTTCTCTGGCAACAACAGATTTTACCGTATCAATGGAAATGGGTATATCAATTCGTTTTAACAGGTTCTCAATAATGGGGATGACACGGTCAAGTTCTTCTTGTTCCGAAACCGGTGTTGCAAAAGGTCTTGATGATTCTCCGCCAATATCAAGGATGTGTGCTCCGTCATCCACAAGTTTGATACCTTGGTTTACCGCTGTTTCAAAGGTGTTGAATTTTCCACCGTCGGAAAAGGAATCCGGTGTTGCATTTAAAATTCCCATAATGCAGGTTTCAGGTCCAAGTTCGAGAAGGAATCTGTCAAATTCAAGTGCGAATGGCTGCATGAAATATCCTTCTACTCAGACTTCGGTGTCTTTGTATCATCCGTCTCAGAAGTATCTTGAGTGTCAGAATTTTTAGTTTCGTCAACAATCTCAATGCTCTCCTTGTCGTCGCCTTTCCCGGATTTTTCTTGATTTTCGGGTTCAACCGGCTGTTTTGGCGGTGTGGATACGTTCTTTTTACCGAAAAAATCAAAATCAGGCCGCATGGTTGCAATCAGGTCATCCAGTTCCGGCCCCAGAACCGTCTCTTTTTCAATGAGCAGGTCGGTTAATGCGTGAAGTAACTCAATATTTTCTTTAAGGACCTTTTTAGCGGTTTGATATGCCCGGTCAATGATCAAAGCAACTTCAGCATCAATTTTTCTGGCTGTTTCTTCTGAGTAAGCTTTGGCCTGGGTCATTTCACGACCAATAAAAATATTGTCCGAATGGTCTTCATAGGAAAGGAGAGTCAGGTTATCGCTCATGCCGAATGTTCTAACCATCCTGTTGGCAAGGTCGGTGGCCTGTTTAATATCATTGGATGCACCCGTACTGATTCTTTTAAAAATGATTTCTTCAGCCACCCGGCCGCCAAAGGCAATGGCAAGTTCATTTTCAAGCTGATCCTTATATTTAAAATCCCCTTCTTCGGGAAGAAACCAGGTGACCCCGGCAGCCCTGCCCCTGGGAATAATGGTAATCTTATTAACGGCATCAGTGTTTGGCAGGAACCTTGCCACAAGGGCATGCCCGCCTTCATGATAGGCGGTTGTTTTCTTTTCTTCTTCCTTGATGACTTTAGACTTTCTCTCAAGTCCCATGTAAACCTTATCTTTTGAATCTTCAAAATCCTTCATGTTCAGTTTTTCATGGTTCTGCTTAGCTGCCAGAAGCGCTGCTTCATTCACGAGGTTTTCAAGATCAGCACCGGAAAATCCCGGGGTTCCTTTTGCCAGAATCACCGGATCAACATCATTGGCCAGAGGGGTCTTTTTCATGTGAACCCTTAAAATACCTTCACGGCCTTTAATATCAGGCATATCCACCATGACCTGACGGTCAAACCGTCCCGGCCGGAGCAGGGCAGGATCTAGAACATCTGCCCGGTTAGTAGCTGCCATGAGGATAACCCCTTCATTGGATTCAAATCCGTCCATTTCAACAAGAAGCTGGTTAAGGGTCTGTTCTCTTTCATCATGTCCTCCACCCAGGCCTGCACCTCGCTGTCGTCCAACTGCATCAATCTCATCAATAAATATGATACAGGGTGCATTTTTTTTGCCCTGGGCAAAGAGATCTCTTACCCTTGAGGCACCCACACCCACAAACATTTCAACAAAATCAGACCCGCTGATGGTGAAAAACGGTACTCCGGCCTCACCGGCTACAGCCCTTGAAAGAAGCGTCTTTCCGGTTCCGGGATTTCCCAATAGTAACACTCCTTTGGGGATACGTCCCCCAAGCCGGGTATATTTATCAGGATTTTTTAAAAAATCAACTATTTCGGTCAATTCTTCTTTGGCTTCATCAATTCCCTGGACATTGGCAAAGGTGACTTTCTCTCCTTTATCATCCAGCAGCCTTGCCCGACTTTTTCCAAAGGACATGGCTTTCCCTCCGCCGGCACCCCCCTGCATCTGGCGCATAAAAAAGATCCACACACCAATGAGGACAATCATGGGCAGCCAGGATACGATGATGGACATAAACCAGGAATTTTCAGCCGGTGGTTTGGCTTTAATGGTAATTCCGTTGGACCGCAGAAAACTGATCAGTTCACTATCATCCGGTGCAAAGCATTTATATCTGGTGCCGCTTCCATCGGTTAAATAAAGGTCCTGACCCTGGATCACTACACTCTGAATACGTCCGTCCTCAACCATTGCAAGGAACTCTGAATATCCGACATCCACCTGTTGTCCGATCTGTTGCTGATTGAAGATGTTGTAAAGCATGACCATCATCAGAACAATTACCAGCCACAGGGAAATATTTTTATAAAATTGATTCAAGGTTCTTCCTTTCTATTCTTATAAACCCAACTAACAGATTGTAAAACTACCTAAATATATAAACACAAAATTTCAATATACAAGAAAAAGTTTTAGCTTTTTTAGCCTTTTTTAGTCTTATTTTTTTTGGGCCATCTGCCTTGATTGTTTCTCTTTTTTCCCGATTTCCCGCAAAGGTTTATTTTCTTTTTTGATAATAATGGTATCCTTTTTTTTATAAACCCTGATTTGGCCGGGGAGATCCAGGCTGATGCCAGAGGGTTTATTAAAACAAAATTCAACAATATCAATAAGATGGGTAAGGGAAATACGCTTTAAATCTTTTTTTATCTTCTTGATTGCTTCTCTTAATACCCGGTTTAACAGAGCCGGATGAAGGTTTGACAGCAGAGTTTTTGAAAATACAATAGAAGTGTCTTTAGTTTTGATTAAACAATTATTAAATTGTATTTTAGTTTCAGCATCCCAGAAGTCTTCTTCCTGTTTTAATATATTGCTCAGCCTGTCCAGGGCCTCAATGATTTCGGGATTGTATTCCGACTGAAGATGAGGAATTAGCTTATATCTGATATTATTTCTTAAATATTTCATATCCTTATTTGAAGAATCAAATACATAGGCCTGTTTTTTAAGTTTTAAAAAAGCAAGGATCTTAGTTTTAGACACCCGGATTAAAGGCCTGATATATCTGCTGTCCCGTATGGGCGGGATTCCTGAAAGCCCTTTGGGACCGGCTCCCCTTAACAGGTTCATCAATACCAGTTCGGCATTGTCGTCCTTGGTATGCCCCAGGGCAATTTTATTGTACCCATGACTTTCTGCGATCTGTTGAAAAAAATCGTATCTCACCTCCCGGCCGGCCTCTTCAATGGATAATCGATGTTTTTCAGCATAAGCTTTTACGTCTTTTTGCCCTTCATGGAACGGCAGGGCCAGCGTATCAGCAAGTTTTTTGACAAAGGCCTCATCCCTTAAAGATTCCTCTCCCCTCAGCAGGTGGTTCAGGTGGGCAATGCCTATTTTTATGGTATATCTCTCTTTAAGGGCTAAAAGGGACAAAACAAGAGCAACAGAATCCGGACCGCCGGAAACCGCCGCCAATATCTTATCTTTTTGATCAATCATATTATAATCAAAGATGGTTTTGGCAATATTTTCAATGAAATGTTTTTCCATGATTTTTTTGTCGTTCATATCAGCACGTAAACAGAGAAAACTTTGATTTTTTTATTAATCCTGAAGCCCTGGCCTTTTCAAAAAAGGTGGTGACAGCAGCTTCTCCGTCTTTTCCAATATCTTTTGAAAAATTATTTACATAGAGTTTGATATGCTGTTGGATCACATCTTCATCCATTTCCTGGGCATAATCCCGGATATAATCACAGGCCATGTCCGGGTGTGAAAAAGCATGGTTAATGCTTTGCCTGATCAGATTTTCGATGTCGCAAGCTATGGCAGGATCAATATTTCGTTTAATGGCAATACAGCCCAATGGAATGGGCAGGGATGTTTTTTCTTCCCACCATTGGCCAAGATCAGCCTTTAATTCAAGCCCCATGGTCTGATAAACAAACCGCCCTTCATGGATAATTACACCATAGTCAGCCTTTTTTTCAATGACAGTCGGCATAACTTTTTCAAATGGCATGGGAATAATGTCTGTGTCCATGCCGGCAAAGAGATCATCCATATAAAATTTGAAAAGATGGTAAGCGGTCGTCCCAAGACCCGGCACGGCAATAACAGGTTTGTTTTTGTCATCAATGGATCGTCCGGCAAGAGAAATAATCAGAGGGCCGCACCCCATCCCCAGCGCAGATCCGGTTCTTAAAAGAACATACTTATCCATTAGACTGCCAAATGCTGCAAAGGAAAGCTTGGTAATGTCATATGCACCTTTACCCGCATTTTGGTTCAGAGTTTCCACATCCTTAAGCACGATGTTAAAAGAATATTCTTTTAGGTCAATCAATTGCCGGGCAATGGCCTTGAAAATAAAGGTATCATTGGGACAGCTTGAATATGCGAGGCTGTATGTTTGATCTGGTTTCATATCTTAGTTATTATCAAAAAGGCAGCCCTAAAAGCAATTTGATTTTTAATATTCCATAACTTTACTTTTATTTTGTTATGCTTATGATTTTTTAATGTTGAAAAGAATAAAAAAAGAATGTCAGGAGTAGAAAGCAGGGTATGAAAAACGGTGGTTTGGCAGGCGTATCAACGGTTCGAACAAATTCAAATTCCAAGGAGCTTGACAGGATCATTGTCAAGGGAGCCCGGGAACACAATCTTAAAAATATTGATATAGACATTCCCAAAAAAAAGATGGTTGTTTTTACCGGGGTATCAGGGTCCGGCAAATCAAGCCTTGCCTTTGATACGATTTTTGCAGAAGGCCAGCGTCGGTATGTTGAATCCCTTTCCTCCTATGCCCGGCAGTTCATCGGTCAGATGGAAAAGCCAAAGTATGATACCATCAGGGGACTTTCCCCCACCATTGCCATTGAACAAAAAGCTGCCAGCAAGAACCCCAGATCCACGGTTGGAACCATTACGGAAATTTATGATTATCTCAGGGTGATGTTTGCCAGGACAGGAACCCAGTATTGTTACAAATGCGGGAAAAAAGTAGGCCGTGGCCATGCCCAGAGCATGGTATTCCAAATCATGTCATTGCCTGAGAATTCAAAGATTCTGATCCTTTCCCCCATTGTGGAAAACCGGAAGGGAGAACATAAAGACAGGCTTGAAGAGCTGAAAAAACAAGGGTATGCCAGGGTCAGGGTGGATGGAGTTGTTCAAGGACTTGAAAATGTTCAGACCCTTGCCAGAAACAAGAAACACCATATAGAAGTTGTGGTGGACCGCCTGAAGATTAAAAATGATATAAAGTTTGAGAAACGCCTGACCGACTCTGTGGAGAATGCACTTAAACTGGGGAATGGTCAGATGAT
>NZ_JAIOSW010000396.1 GCF_021107415.1 Desulfobacula sp. | reverse complement strand
TGCAAAAAAAATTTCCATAGACTTTATAACCACAATACAGAATAAGGATAGCCAAGGATTGTATGCCGATCGTATCTCCATGATTCAATATTTTCTCAGTCTTTTATAATTTTCCATTTCAGAATAATGTAGCTGTACATGTTCAGGGGATCAAACCTGATGATGAGTTTGAAAACTGGGCCCAAAAAATGGGTGGTCTTTTCCAAACCCAGACAGACAGCCATGCTGTCCGCCATAATTGCAGATACCATTAATACCCTATAAATATTTGATAAAAAATCACATCAATGGTTTAAAAACCAGTGATTATATGGTAGCGTTCCATATTACAACTTTGTACACTGAATAACCATCTGAACAGGGAGATTTTATGACTGCCTCTTGTTGGTGCGTATTGAACCGGAATAATCAATTTTTAAAAATAATCATGTCCCTTATTTTTATGTGCATGTGGATTTCTGTGGCAACACTCCCTGTGTTACAGGCTTCTGTCAGCCAGATCACCCAGCAAAGCATCAATATGGCAGATCCTGATTTCCCCGTTTATCCATCTATTAAACCCAATGTTGAATTCTGGATAGATATATTCACAAAATTTTCAAAATCCCAGGGCGTTATCCATGACACCCGGAATCTTGGAATTATTTATGACGTTGTCAACCTTGATGCATCCGAAACCGTAAGGGGCAACAGAAAAAATAAAAGAACAAAAAAAGCAATAATAAAAAAGTATAAAAACATTCTCTTAAACCTTTCAAAGGGAAAAAAATCTTTATCAAAAAAAGAAAAACAAGTTGCAGCACTCTTCGGCCCCAATGCAACACTATCCGATTTCAAAAATGCCGCATTCAGCATAAGATGCCAGACCGGATTAAAAAACCAGTTCAAAGACGGCTTGATCCGTTCCGGCGCAGTTATTGATGAGTTTAAGCGCATTTTCAGATCCCATGGCCTTCCTGTTGATCTTATCTATCTGCCCTGTGTTGAATCTTCCTATAATTTCAGAGCCTATTCCAAATTCGGTGCTGCCGGTATCTGGCAGTTTACATATTCCACAGGCAGACAGTACATGAAGATCAATTATGTGGTGGATGAAAGGCGCGATCCTTATATCTCTACAGATGCGGCTGCCCGCTTGTTGAAAAAAAATTATGCCAGAATAGGCGAGTGGCCCATGGCAATCACAGCCTACAACCATGGTCTGGCAGGTATGTTACGGGCCAGAAAATCAAAAGGCTCCTATGAAAGAATCGTCAAATCCTATCGCAGCCGTTCATTTAAATTTGCATCAAGAAACTTTTATTCTGAATTTCTGGCTGCCAGAATTGTTGCAAAAAATCCTGAAAAATATTTTGGCAATATTGTATTTAAAAAACCCGTTACATTTCAAGTGCTCAAAACAAAGGGGTATTTGCCGGTAAAAGAGCTGTCCAATACATTGAACATCAGTATCCGGGATATCCGGACCCTGAACAGATCCTTACGAAAACCGGTTTTTAATGCACAAAAACATATCCCCAAAGGTTTCAGGCTAAAGCTTCCAAAAACCCTGACCATCCCGGACATCAACAAACAGATCGCGGCATTGTATCAGGACAAACAAAAACCCAGCAGGTTTCACAGAGTTCAAAAAGGAGATACAGCAGGTTCCATTGCCAGACTCCATTCTGTCAGGCTGCAGGATCTGACGCTTGCAAACAGCCTGAATCGCCGGGCAACCATTTATATCGGACAAAATTTAAGGATTCCGGTTAAAAATGAAATCATTATAGCAAGCGCTGCGCCCAAGACTGTCAAACCTCAAAAGAGTGTTCAAAAACAAATAACGGTTAAAAAGAGTATACCCGAAAAAAAAGTTGCCGAGCCTGTTGCTGAATCTGTTGCTGAATCTGTTGCTGAATCTGTTGTTGAACCCCTTGCCAAACCGATAAAAGATGAAGTTTACATAAACCTGAACATTGTAACAAGCAACCTTAAAATTTTTCAAACCTATTCAAAAGACAATCTTATCATCGGAATGATTAAAGTTGAACCGGAAGAAACTCTGGGTCATTATGCAGACTGGCTTCAGATTCCAACCCAGGAAATCCGGACCTTGAACGGGTTTAAATATGGAACACCTATTTCCATTGATCAAAAGATCAAAATCTCCATGAGAAAAAAAACGGTGCTGGAATTTGAAGAACAGCGGTATGAATTTCATAAAGAAATCGAGGAAGATTTTTTTGAGGCCTTTTCTATTCAGGGAATTGATAGTTATGAAATAAAAAACGGGGATAATATCTGGACCCTGTGTTTAAATGAGCTTGAAATTCCTTTATGGCTCTTAAAAAAATATAACCCTGAAATAAATTTCAGTTCCCTTCAGCCCATGCAGAAAATTAAATATCCCATTGTAACCAAGCTTAAGATCACCCTTTGAAGCAAATAATTTTAAAACGGTGTTTCACCTGGATGAACCAGCTGCCTTGGGCCTCCGGCACCACCAGGTGCCCAGTTTTTTGTTTCACTTATCTTTTCATAGTTATCAAGTTTACCCAGTTCTTTGAGACGTTCTACAATCAAATGCCATGCACATTCAACATCCCGGCCCAAGGAAATACTGATCTCACATTTTCCATTTGATGATCCACCACAGGGACCGTTAAGAAGTCGTTTAGCGCACCTGGCAATGGGACATATGCCACCGGTCAATGCTAGAAGACAATCACCGCATCCCACACATTTTTCATTAAGGACACCGGCAGTGTCCAATGCACCGATAAAGGTTGTATTCAACCCTGGTAAAACAGGAATGCCTTTAAATACATCCGCCATGGTTTGAACTCCCGCACCACAGGCAAGGGACAAGATGGCCTCCACTCCTTCGGGAAGATCAAAAAATGGTTCAATCCAATCTTTTTCACATTGTCTTTCCAGCATGCTGCTTTCAAAAATATGAAGTGTTTTGCTATCTTTAAACGCATGAGTGAGCGCTTCCGTCATTGATCTTGCGGCCCTGTCACCGCCTGTCAGACTCACTGCCACACAGGTTTGACACCCTACCACCAGAACGTTATTATATTCTTTTACCGATTCAATAACCTCTTCAATTGGTTTATGTTCGCCGACTATCATACATCATCTCCTATTGGAAAGCTCTTTTGGTTGTGAAGCTCTTTTGGAGCCAAGCTTTTTCCATACATTTACAGGTTCCGACCCTTTATGATCCGGGCAGAGAGCCTCAATCGTCTGAGTATTATTTGAAACCGTGTCACCAAGGCTTGCCGTGTAAATGGGTTCTCCACAAACCTTGCAATGAACCAGATCCAAGGTTGTTACAAGATCAAATCTGCCCGTAAGCAAAACCTTGAATTCAATGGCATCCTGTGGGCAGACTCTCCAGCAGTGGCCACACCTGGCACAAAGAGACATATTATGCAGTATTTTCCGGCTGTCTTCCTGATCAAAATAATTCAATGCGCCTGCCGGACAATTCTGTACACAGGCCAGGCATCCATTGCAATTCTCATTTACTTTAAAAAAGGACATGTTAAGACCTCCTTGATTTCTTCTTCAATCACTTTAAGGTTTTGCCAGGCGTGCCAGTTTTCCTGCCACATGAACCATATTGGGTATTTTAAGCATTTCAAACGTCTGATATTCAATGGCCATTGGCTCACAGACTTTCACACATTCAGGATCACCGCCGCACAGATCGCATTTATAGGATTTGGCCTTTAGCTTATCCAGTTTCATTGCACCAAAGGGGCAGGCAGATACACACATACCGCATCCCACACATTTTTGACGGTCAATCAAAACCCGGTTCAATTCAGCATCGTGATAAATTGCCTCCTTTGGACAGGTTGCCAGACATGGCGGGTTTTCGCACTGTTTGCAGGCTATGGGGAAAAAAAATTCTTCATCTTCACTACTTTTAAGAATTCGAATACAGGACAGACCAGGACTGGTTAAACTGGTACGGGTTGTGATGCATGCTGTTTCACAGTCCCCACAATTATTGCATTTCTCCGGATGGATTATGAGCGTTTTAACATCCATTGCTAAAGATCTCCATTCTTATCATTTCCACCTTTTCAAAAGGCATTGAATCAATTTGCATTTAAATCGTTCATTATTATGAACACAATAGCGGTCATGATACACGATGCAATGGGGGCGGGTCAACCTCTTTTTGATGGTTATTAAATTATAACTTAATCCTGTCTGTAAAGGGTTTAGCATCATTAAAAAAAGGATCCTTTACAGTGCCTATTTGTTCATCATACTGAATATTATCCTTTTTTCTATTAAATCCTATCCGCATACTTTTTTTTAATACCCCGAAACTGATCATAAGAAAGCCCAAGCCTTTTGGCTGCTTTTTTCTGATTAAATCGGCACTCATTTAAAGCCTTTGATAACAGATGCCATTCCAACTCACCCATTGCCTCCTTGAAGGGTTTTTTTAAAATCTGATCCATAATATAGATAGGTTCATCAATTTTTGGTGTATCCCGCCCCTTCTCTTTTCCTGCCCCCCTGTTTTCCAAAACATTCCCATAAGGGTTTTTAAAAGGGCTAAAGGAAATCTCATTAATAATACCCGATGAAGATTTATATACTGCCCGTTCAATAACATTTTTTAATTCCCTGATATTTCCAGGCCAGAGATACGCCTCAAGCGACTTTAACGCCTGGGAAGAAATCCTGGGAATTTCATCCCGGCCAAGCTCAAATGCCATCCTTGCTGCTAAATGATTTGCCAAAACCAGGATATCTCCTTTTCTCTCTCTTAACGGCGGCACATAAATCACTTCAAAAGAAAGCCGGTCCAGAAGATCCTGCTTAAACTCACCGGACTGCGCCATCAAAGCAAGATCCACATTTGTTGCCGCCACAATCCGCACATCAACATGAATGGAATCAGAAGAGCCAACCCGTTCAAAATTACCATACTCCACTACCCTTAAAATTTTTTCCTGGACCTCCATGGGAATTGTTCCGATTTCATCCAGGAAAAGCGTACCTTCGGATGCTTTCTCAAACCGGCCTGCCCGCCGGGAACCGGCACCGGTAAATGCCCCTTTTTCATACCCGAACAGCTCAGACCCTATCAGAGTCGGTGTCAATGCCGAACAATTCAACGTCACCAAAGGCTTTTGCCATCGCTTTGATAGAAAGTGAATCTTTGATGCCGCAAGCTCCTTACCCGTGCCGCGTTCCCCGAGAATTAGAACCGGACGTTCAATGGGCGCCACCCTTGATATCTGCTCCTGAAACTCAAGAAAAGCATCTGACTGTCCTAGTGCTTCCGGTATTGAAAATTGTTTATCCATCCCCCCTCCTGAGACAATCTATATATTTGGCTAAATAACTCTATTTTTGGCCTATCTTACTAATAATTAGTGGATATTACCATGGATAGCCTAAGGATGTCAATAGACTTAACCAACTAAAATTTAAACATATTTGATATAAAAACACACCCTGGCACGCTAAATGCTATTTGTATCTGTAAATTTAAAAAAAAAATTTTTAAATAAATAAAAACACATAAGGAGAGAAGAAAATGGGAATTTTTACACGCTTTAAAGATATTGTCGCATCAAACATGAGTGCCATGCTGGATAAAGCAGAAGATCCGGAAAAATTAATCAAACTGATGATCAGGGAAATGGAAGACACATTAATTGAAATCAAGTCTTCCTGCGCAAATGCCATTGCCAATCAAAAAAAAGTTCATAGATTTCTGGACAACATTCAGGAAAAAGAAAATTTCTGGATCCATAAAGCTGAACTGGCCGTTAATAAAGGAAAAGACGCGCTGGCCAGACAAGCACTTCAAGAAAAAAGACGGCATACGCAAAAAATTGAAGCCGTTGAGATCGAATTAACTGAACTGAATATAATTATTGAACAATACCGTGATGACATCCAGGAACTTGAGGTTAAACTCAAATCAGCCCGGGAAAAACAGCGGTTACTGGTTCAAAGGCATATCCGGGCCGGTCACAAAAAAAGAGCCCAGGAAGAAATCCGGCGTGCGGACAGTGTGGAGGTGATGCAGAA
This sequence comes from Desulfobacula sp., assembly GCF_021107415.1. The sequence continues at coordinate 918 of NZ_JAIOSW010000396.1, read as the reverse complement.
GTTTGAAGAGCTTGAAAATCACATCGAAAGGATGGAAGCCGAAGCAGACCTTGTCAACTATGGCAGGCATGCGAACTTAGAAGAGGAGTTTGATGCCCTGGAGGCAGATGATGATATTGAAGCGGAACTCAATAAATTAAAGTCCTCCCAATCTTCAAAAAATGATGGTACAAACAATGTATAAATCTTTAAATACTAACCAAACCGGAGTAATAGTATGATGACGGGCGCACTTATCGTAGGACTCTGCATTGGTGGTGCAATACTCTTAATCGCCACCCTTGGATTGCTTATTATCGGCATCATCAGGGCCGCCAAAACAGGAGGACTGTCCAAGAAAGAAAAACAGGTCCATGCAGAAGAGACTAAAATGATCCAGGATATATATCATGGATTGTCAAAAATGGAAGAACGGGTTGAAGCGCTTGAAACCATACTGATTGAGCGCCAAAGAAAGGATTTTCACAAATGAGACGACACCATGGACATAGACGAAACTATAAGTTCAAACAATACAAAAGGCATTATAACGGGCTTAGAGACAGGCTTTCCGCCCTGACATCGAGCCAGGGGTTCTACAGATCCAGAAGCGGCATCTTCATGGGAGTCTGCCAAGGACTTGCCGACTATTTTAACATCAGTGCTTTCTGGCTGAGAATGATTACCCTGGTCTTATTTCTTTTTACCGGTTTCTGGCCGATGGGTGTCATGTATATTGTTGCAGGCCTGCTGCTGAAGATGGAACCTGTTTCTCCTCTGCGTGATGAAAAAGACCAGGAATTTTATGATACCTATACTCATTCACGGCAATCGGCCATCCAGAGAGTCAAAAGGAAATTTGAAAACATAGAACGCCGCATTCAGAGAATGGAACATACTGTCACTTCAAGGGAATTTGACTGGGAATAATCCTTTGTC
>NZ_JAIOSW010000511.1 GCF_021107415.1 Desulfobacula sp. | reverse complement strand
GTTATGGTCGATCCCTCTGCTTTTATGGGCAGGAAATCCCCACTGGTTTTTTATTCCCAATGTAGCCCCTGACATAGAGTGGGTCTTCAGTTTCGGCAAGTTGATATAGAGGTTTTCATCTATTTTTTCTATTAACTTTTTAACAACAGTTATGGGCATTTCAAAACTTGTTAAGTCATATCCACCTGCACACCCATCGGCAACTGATTTTTTGCCTGTAAATTTGTATGTGATTGTTTTTTCCTCATCCAGGTAAATTGGAATGGCACCCGTATCTCTGCAGACTTTTTTATATCCGTTGCTTTCAAATACGATACGTGTATGATTGGCCTGTGTCGAATTTTCCAGAAGATATACCTTGTTAGCACCTGCGTCAAACCAGTACTCGATAACAGCCCTTATCAATTCCGGCCGTGTATAACAATATGGCTTGGCATCAATACCATTGGGCTTGATATAAACATTCTTGCTTGATTTAATAAGGTCTTTACCGCCAAAAGCATCAAAAATTTCTTTTACTGCACTTTTTATCTCCGTGACCAGTTCATTGTTGAGAGGTGAAAATTTTGTAAAACTTTCGGTCTGGTGAGAGGCTCGCAGTCTCCGTGTAAAAACAGTTTTTGATATCATTGGACAATCCTCGATTTATGAGTGGGTTGATTCTTTATCATTAACCCCGGAAGCGTGGCCCCTCATTGATGATCAACGGTTTCCTCCACAAGCTTGATGGCCATTGCATTTCCGTATTGCTCTGGACGCACATTGTGCATCTGGGAATATTGTTTGTATCCATTTGCATTTATGGTCAGTTCGTATTCCCAGACCGTCAATCCGTAAAAGAAAAAAATTCCCTTGGCCGCGTAGTCAGTTCCCGACAAATATTGATCAGAATAGCTGTTATTTTTAATTAATAAAGCATTTTTTAGACATTCCAATCTGATGGTGATGCAGTATTAAAACGTGATATTCTCTTACTGGATTCACCTTTTAATTGATAATAACTGTTTTTATAAATATTCCATCTGCACAAATCTATAGGTGTCACCTCGGAAGCATTCACGCTGCCAACAGCACCTGCAATTTCTAAACCTGCTGAAACAAGTTCAGAGCAGAAGAACTTGCTAAAATCTTCTTTATTGTATGCTGGACCATGTATTCCGAATGGCAGGTTATCTAGTGCATCAATAGCCGACTTGATGGCCTGTGGTGTATCATAAGGTTTTCTATCCTTTGCTTGATTTAAAAGAAAATTGAAAAATTTTTTCTGATCAAATGAGTTGTCTCTAATTTCTTTTTTTAACGGAAGCCACCATAATTCGCCTTCATAGGTATCTAACCTATCACTAAACCTGGAAACATTAACCCCGTTAAAACCATTTAATGACGTTGATTCAATGATTTGATTAAAAAATCTATCCGTATCATCTTCAGGTATTTTTGTTTGTAAAATAACACCTACATGAGAAACACAAGAAAAAGTAACGAATTTAATAATTTCGGAAAAATGACCTTTTCCTCCAAAAGCAATTACATCTCCTGGTTTCATTAACTTTCTGGCTTCATCATATGTGATTTGTTTTGCAGACATTTTTATTCTCCTTTATGGTTTAATTATTTAAGGTGCTAAGCTAATAAAAGCACTATTCGATCTTAGTAATCTTCCAGCGTTCACCCTTCATAAGTGTAGTGAAATGGAAATAATAGATTTTACCGGGCTTGACATTTATGTTGCCTCGCAAAAGTGCTATATTATCATCAATTCCATTAAATGCTCCCCAAAGTGCTCCAATTCGTATGATTCCGGGTTTCCGGTCCCATATGAGGGTAATCGCCCACCATTATCCTCCCGATGAGTTGAATATCACGCATTTTTGCGTTATTATCCGTTTTTTTCACTATATTGTTGATATAAAATTAGTTCTCGCAATTTTTCAAAAAACTCATTCCGGGTCTTTTCAATTCTCAAAGCTTCATTATAGTCAAGTATAGCTTTGTCATCATGTTTGAATCTGTTTGGTTCAACCTGAAGCGCATAAGAATTTACCTGCCTCTTCCAAAACCAGGAAGCGCTACAGAACTGAATGTTTTCAGGATCAATAACTGGAATTCTCTGAAGAGCCTCAAAAAAGTTCCTACCTTTAAAATTGTTTTCAATGCAAAAAGCAATATAGGCGATCCTGTACTCAACACTGGATATTGTGTGTGTAATCGGCAAGGGATCAAGATTATTGGGATCCTCCTGATCACTGTAAAGAAAGTGCCCATAGCAGCACTGTAAAGTAAAGCAATAAGGTATTTCTTTGAAAGCTCTGATCAGCTCAATTATAGGAGTATCGATCATATCATCGGTAAGTTCGTCCAGGCTTTTTTCCCTTTGCTTCTGGTAATTTGGATTTTTTACCAGTTTTTTAAGTTCTGTGAAAGTCTCCAACTCCGATGCTCCTCGTATGATGATAATTTCGTTTGAACGGCTAACGCCAATCCCCTATATGCTTAGATAGCAAGCTTCCAATATTCCCAGAGCAGATATTTTTTATTGTTTCATGCTAATCCATCAAGTAAGCAATATCATCCCAAGGATGACGATACAGTCCTTGCTTCAGTCTCTTCTGGTCAAGGTAGTGGCCCATAAAGCCGATGCTTCTTCCGAGGACAAAGAGACCATTCAGCGCACCCATCCGGATGTATTCGTCCGCTTCATCTCTGGTAAACTCCGACCTGAGAAGATCCACAAAGCAGATGCCGATGACGCCGTCCACGTTGAGAATCAGATTATCTCTCTTGCCCGTTGTTATTTTTTCAACTTCCAGCGCATAATCCAGAAACGCTGTGGTCTTGAAGTGCTTCCGGACATAGTTTTTTATAATCGTTACTCGCATATCCGGGTTGTGAATCGACTTGATTCTGTGGCCGATACCCTGGATGTTTACGCCCTTCTGCTTCATTGAATTGACAAATTCCATGGGTGTTAATCCGCTGTCGAGGGCTTCAGAGAACTGTAACGCTGCTCCATCCAATGCGCCGCCGAACCTCGGTCCGATACAGAGCAAGCCCGATACGAGCGATGATATGAGATCCTTGCCGGCTCTGGAGGCCACGATGGTGTTGTGAGCCCCGGATACGGCCGGGCCGTGGTCGGCCGTTACCATGATAACCATATCGATAAATTTTGTTGCGTAGTCGGGCAACAGTTTTTTAAACCACAGGATACTGAGGACACCGCCGACACCAATATTTTTATTGAAGACCTCCGAGATGGACATGTGCCCGTATATAAGCTCTTCGCCTCTGTCGTCTGATATGGTTGATATGAAGCTTGTCGGTTTTCGAATGGTGCCTGCTGACAGTGCTTTGTTTAAATCGAGTGGAATTGTCGGTGCCGCTACATCGGGAGCAGGCTTAATGACTTTCTTCTTGACTAATTTCTCATAGGTCTTGTGTATCTTTTCCGCATAATCGTCAAAGGAATCGGGAACGACGGCTCCCGCTTTTTTCAATGCCGCATTCTTGGCGTCTGCCGTTTCCATATCGGCATCTGCCTTGGCGCCGGCATGGCCGAACTGGACTTCAGTTTTAAAGGCTTTTGCACAGGTTCCCGTCACCCACATAACCAGCGGTTTTTTGATCTTCTTTTTTTTGAGAGCATCGACTATTTCATATTCATCGGTTCCGCCCACCTCTCCGAGGCATACCAGCATTTTTACGCTGGGGTTTTGTTCATATCGCATGAGGTGATCCATGAGGGTGCTTCCGGGAAACCGGTCACCGCCGATTGCAATGCCCTCGTAGAGGCCGTCGGTATTTCTTGAAATAATATTGTATACCTCATTGGAAAGACCGCCGGATTTGGAGACAAACCCCACCGATCCCGGTCGATGCAGCTTGGATTCAACGATGTTCTCTACCGTTCCCGCAGTGTTCCCGATCTTGAAAGCACCTGCTTTGATGCCGCCAACCGTGGCAGGGCCAATGATTACTTTCCCCAGTTGTTTCGCTTTTGTGTTCAATACTCTCATGTGACGCTCGGGCACACCTTCGGCAATCAGGACGATGGTCTTGATCTGTTTCAATTCAAAAGCTTCTTTTGCAGACTGAGCGGTGGACCTGAATGATGCAAAACTGACGAGAACGTCGACGTTCCCGTGTTTCTCGCCGGCCCTGGCAAGTGATCTGTAAATGGGTATCAGTATCTCTTTGGGGCCGAAAAAGAATTTTTGAAGGGACTCACTCCCTGTCGGGTTAACGATTGCCGCGACCGACGGCGTTTCACGTCCTGCAAGGAAATCGAAATCCAGCATTCTCTGAGTTGCGTTGACCTGCATGTTATAGATAAATGCCTGTGTATGGCGATTGAACAGTTCGTAATTCTTTTTATCGGGTGATTTTTTTGTCGTTGCTTTTCGAGTCATTTATTTACCTCCCTCAAGGGCCATTGAAACAATTTTCGTCATATGTGTCTCCGGTCCGTAAACCTTAATAGGTATGCCTATCTCGTCTCCAAGTGCCCTCATGTTTTTTAGGCCCTCGTTATAGTTGGGGCCGCCTCTTCTCACGAAAATTTTAACTTTATTGTCCTGAAGCTTTTTCATGTATTCTCTGAGTGCCCGTATGATTCCTCTGAATGTATTTGCCACATCGGTGAAATTGGCAATACCGCCGCCGATAAGCAGGAACTTACCCTTGGGATTTTTCTTTCGTGTCATGAGGTCGAGAATGGTCTTTGCATAGAGATAGGTAAATTCCTCATTGGGATCTCCCGAGTATTCACCATAGTTTGCCATTTCGTTCATGTAGCCCAGGTCGGTAATGGTGTCTGCATAAATGACCGATGCACCGCCCCCGGCCACCATGGTCCAGACTCGTCCCTCTGGATTGAGGATCGTTAATTTCAGGGAAGCGCCCGTTTTGGCATCCAGTTCTTCCACGTATATTTCTTCCTTTGAGAGCATTCTGCCGAAGGGAGAGGGGAAATCAATCGATCCCCATTTCCTGCTGCTGACAAAGGTTGCCGTGTCGTCAAGTTTGGCAGCCAGATCAAGAGGAATCACGGTTTTGCCTTCCACGATAAAGGGATTAATTTCAAGGTATGTGTAATTCAGGTCTGCGTAATATTTAAAAAGACCCTCCATGAATTCGGCGATAAGAACTTTTCGTTCTTTCGGGGCTTTACCTAGGAGCTTCTTTTCAATTTCCTGACTTGTCGGCGTTTCCCCGATCGGTACAAACAGTTTGGCCGCCTTTGCATCTACATCTCCCACATTGATGCCTCCTTTGTGATGGAAGAGGATGGTGTCACCTTCTCTCTGGGACGTGATTGCCACGTAATATTCGTCTTTTTCATTGTGAGGAACGAATGGTTCGATAATGAAGTGGTCCAGGATACCGGTAACCGTGCTGACGGTGATCGGTTTGTTCATCCGGGCCTTAATCCACTTTGCTGCCTCCTTCCAGTCGGTATTGAGAAGCAGCAGTTTGCTTTTGCCCCGTCTCTTGATGAGCTGATCCGGTTTCACCACCAGTTTTTCTTTCTGTAGCCATTTATACGTGCTCGGGAGCTTCTTGAGATCCGTTTCAGGTCCCACGGATATGAATTTATTTTGAATTTTGTATTTTCCATCTGTATAGTCCTTCAGCAGACGGGCCATCATAACCTTGCCATCGGCTTCTCTGATTGCTTTCTGTGCCATTGATTCTTCTCCTGATTAATTATTCTTTTTGTATTTGATAAGTGACAGCATTCCCCCTGCAAGGAGGATTTCCTTTGCCCTGTCGGAGAGATCGTATTCAACCTCGAATTCAATACCCCTCGTTGTATCGTTGACAACCAAAGGACCACCCTGAATGATTTTTTTGCGGATGTCGGTGATTTCCAGGCTGTCACCCTGGTTTATCTTGTCAAAGTCTGCTTCATTCTTGAATGTGAGGGGTACAATGCCGAAATTGATGAGATTTGCAGTGTGTATCCTTTCGAATGACTTGGTTATGACGGCGCGGACTCCCATGTACATGGGGCACAGTGCGGCATGCTCTCTGGATGATCCCTGTCCGTAACTGATACCGCCGACAATAATATTCGACTTGCCCGATTCTTTGATATCCCTGGCCCTGCTGAAGAAATCGGGGTCCACAACTTCGAACAGGAATTCAGAATATTTAGGCACGTTGGACCGGTATTTCATTCTTGAACCGGCGGGGATGATATGGTCGGTTGTCGTGTAATCATCCACCCGAATGGTTACAACACCATTGACGGTCTCCGGCATGGGATCGTTGCCTGGCGGTTCTCCAATGTTGGGCCCACGGTAGATTGCAATACTGTTCGGATCATCTGATGGCGGAAGTATCATTGAATCATTGATAATAAATTTTTCCGGCATGTCCACGTTCGGATACGGTACTCCAAGGTCCCGTGGATCGGTAATTGTTCCGGTTATGGCTGTGGCAGCTGCCGACTCCGGACTTACAAGGTAAACATTTGCACTCTTTGTTCCCGACCTGCCGAGGAAATTCCTGTTGCTGGTTCTGAGGGAAACAGCTTTGGTCTGGGGAGATTGGCTGTTCCCGATACAAAAACCGCAGGTATTCTCTGCCAGTCTGATTCCCGATTCAATAAGATCGGCGAGAGACCCGTTCCGGGCAAGCATAGCCACCACCTGCTTTGAGCCCGGTGCCATAAGGAAACTCACATGGGGATGAACCTGTTTCCCTTTGAGCGTTTCTGCAACCACCATCAGATCTCTGAAGGATGAATTGGTACACGAACCAACACATACCTGGTTGACTTCCATACCCTCAAGGTCTTTTACCGGTGATATATTGCCGGGGCTGTGAGGAGTAGCAGTCAACGGAACAAGTTTTGACAGATCAAAATCTTCAACCTTGAAATATTCGGCATCGGGATCTGCTGTAAGTTCCTGCCAGTCATCTTCTCGTGCCTGGGCTTTGAGAAATTTTCTCGTTTCCTCATCGCTGGGGAATATGGAGGTGGTAACACCGCACTCGGCACCCATATTGGTGATGGTTGCCCTTTCGGGGACAGTGAGTGTTTTTACCCCCGGTCCGTCGTATTCGAAGACGCATCCGACGTTACCTTTTGTCGTAAATGTCTCCAGAATTTTGAGTATGACATCCTTGGCACTTACCCAGGGTTGGAGTTTGCCGGTCAGATTGATTTTGATGACTTTAGGACAGGTCAGATAAAATGGTTCACCTGCCATGGCTAGTGCCACATCCAGGCCGCCCGCTCCGATGGCTATCTGACCGGTGCCGCCGCCCGTTGGTGTGTGGCTGTCTGACCCAAGAAGTGTTGTTCCCGGCTTTCCGAATCGTTCCAGATGAACCTGATGGCAGATGCCGTTACCTGCTTTTGAATAGTAAATTCCATACTTGGCGGCCACTGTGTAAAGATATCGGTGATCGTCAGCGTTCTCGAAACCTATCTGTATCGTGTTGTGGTCAACGTAGCTGACAGAAAGATCGGTTTTTACAGTATCAAGACCCATTGCTTCAAGCTGGAGGTATGCCATGGTTCCGGTGGCATCCTGTGTCAGGGTTTGATCTATGCGGATACCGATTTCCTTACCCGGTTCGTATTCCCCAACGACGAGATGTTTTTCAAGAATTTTTTGAGTTAAAGTCTTTGCCATTTTCATTCCCTCCCTAAATTGTTTATTGTATAGATATTTATAATTGTTTAATCATTTCGAATTGCTTTCCTTTTAATGGAATTGCGTTTGATTGTAAAAAACCTGTGATCGACCCACAATCAAGTTCGGTATTTACAACTTTAATAGAATTATATTGGTTGAATTTTAAAGATTCTTTAAGCAAAACAGAAGCAATTCCCCTTCTTCTATATTCTTTATCCACTGCAATTTGAGTTATATCTCCTGAATTAGTCTCAATTATGCAATAACCTACTAATTCTGAACCTTTATAAGCTCCAATAATTCTAAAATCATCGGGTTTTCTGGAAATGGCTTCAAAGCTATTTTGCCAGGAAGGGATAAAGTCCCAAAATTCGATCATCAATTCACTTCTATATAAATCCGTTTGTTGTAGATTATATTCTGGATGTATTTTTTTTGAGTTTAAACAGATATTTTCATTTTTTTGCACAAAGTAGTTAAATTCTCTATTTACTATAAATCCAAGTTTTTTATAAACTGTAACAGCCTTTGTATTATGCTGCAAAACTTCAAGTAAATACTGTGAAATACCGGCTTTTTTTAAAAATGGTATTGAATGCGTGAATATTTTGGTTGCCATTCCTTGTCCACGAAATTCTTTTAAAGTTCCTGTTCCTGTGTCATAAGCAGTTTTGACTCCATTAAACAAACCAATTCCGTTTAAAGTAAAAGCAGTTATTTTATCATTCTCAAACGCACCAAATGATAATTCAGGAACAAATCCTCTACGATTTAACATGATACGTAATTCTTCTTTTTTTAATTGCATTTCATAATCTTTAAATGCTTCATTAAACGCTATAAATAAAGAATTAAAATTTATTTTCTCTAATGATTTTATTGTTTTTATAATTATTCTGCCTTTCTATCCTTTTTTGTTATTAAGCAAGATCACCCTGTTTTCTAATAATAGCATAATTTTGTATAAATTTTTTGCTTTTTCTTTAATACAAATTAATTTCCCCGGAGATTACTACCTGTTTCAATTCAGATGTCTGATAATGGTCAAGAGATTTGCCTATGCCAAGATGGCAGTATGGGTTCATATCTTCTGTCAGGAGAATCAACTTAAAGTTTCTGGCAAAATAATACCCGTTTTTTAGATTTAAGAAGGTTCTTTTCAACTCGGAATTCACCCTTTGCGGTGAAATTCTTATTTCGCCTGTTTCTCCTGGATTCAGGGTTATATAGCCCGGAAATGCATTTTCCATAGTGCCAATTTTTCTTCCCTGTTGGTCATCGTACTTGCGCGGTTTTCTGATGACTACACTTTTCATCTGGATTTTAAATTTTGTCCGGTATGCACCTGTATTTTTAATACGTATTTTAAAGCGGCCTCTCCCTCGATATTCAGCTCCTGTGATAATAATATTCTAGGTGGGATTGAGAAACTGATCTTGATTTATTCCTTCTATTTGAGAAATTGCATTACCCCCCTTTGTTGCAGTTGCCTGTTTTTCTGGAAGCATAATGGTTTTGCTGATAAATCGCCCTGTCTGAAGATCTTTGACCTCAACTTTAAGATGGGTGGCTTTCTCTTTGAAAGCGGCAATCCGAACAAGGGTCCATTTTCGAAGAGAAAAAGAAAATTATCTCCTTGTGTCATACCGCAATTAGCACAAGTGTTTGCCCAATAAGAACCACCATATTGTTTTGAGTATTTAAGCTCAATGGGTTTTCGGTTTCGGATCAGGAGGTTCGTCCTGACAAAATGGGATTCCATCCCACCAAAAACCGGTATCTTATTTTTGCATTTAAAACAGGTTTCAACACCGGCGATATATTTAGCTGTTACAGGCTCTTTAATCGGGGAGTACAAGTTACTATCCCTTGGGCATTATCCTTTATAGCTTGCTCGATTAACTTTTTTTCTGGCTTGCGTTTAACGCTCCATATATTAGATCTAATTTCAAGGGATTTTTTATTGCCATTTTGAAATCCACTTTAGAAGAAAGATCTCGGATATAAAGTTTATATAAACCTGGGTGATATACCCCAAGCGCTCATGATTACATAGCCCACAGCTAATATTTTTATTTGGATGATCATAAATTTTTCCAGTAAAGAACCAATCAGAATAGCGCATATTTGCAACACTGCCTTTTCATCTTAACCGTTAAAATCCGGTTCATTTTTCTTGTTTGAATTGACTATTGAGCCCTCATAACTCATACGTTTACGAAAATTAAGCAAATATTGGACTCATTTATTTTTACTTTATATTTTGTGATTTACATTTTAATGTTTATTGTTATATATAAAATATAATATTTATTTTTATAATAAAATACAGGAAATCAATATGAAGTTTACAAAAGAAGTTGTCGAAATGATAAAAACCTTTATGATTAATAATGTCTCTGACAATCCAAACACATTAACACAAATCACTTGTAATCATTTTCAAATTACTAAACCAACTGTTTATAAGTATATAAACGAACTGGTTGAAGACAGAATTTTTGAAAAGCTTGGTTCAAATCGATCTCCCAATTATCAATTAGTTAAAACTACTTACAATTGGGATTATGAAAATAATAATTTAGAAGAAGATATTCTATGGTCAAAAGACGTGGCACCATTATTAAAAGATCTTCCTAACAATGTAAAAGAAATTTGCCAATATGGTTTTACAGAAATGGTCAACAATGTGATTGATCACTCAGAATCAGATGCGTTAACTATTCACTTATCTGTGGATTATTTAAAGCTCGAAATTGAAGTGTCTGATAATGGAATTGGTATTTTTAAAAAAATAAAGACTGATCTGGGCTTGGAATATTCAAAACAGGCAATTTTAGAGTTAGCAAAAGGCAAATTCACCTCTGATCCGGAAAACCACTCTGGGGAAGGTATATTTTTTACTTCCAGAGTATTTGATGTATTCTTAATTTTTTCACACAAGTTAAGCTTTGTAGGCTTTGGAAATAAGGAAGGGATTATGTTGGAAGAAAAAAGAGATCTTCCGGGTACCTCCGTTTATATGGAAATTATAAAAAATTCATCTACTTTATTAAAGGACATCTTTGATGAATATGCGGACCCGGATAAAGACCCGAGTTTCCATAAAACCCTAATTCCGGTTGAGCTTATGCAACATGAAGGAGAGTCTTTGCTTTCAAGATCACAGGCTAAACGACTTATATCAAGGTTTGATAGATTTACCGAAGTTATATTAGATTTCAAAGGTGTCACCAAGATCGGTCAGGCATTTGCCGATCAAATATTCAGGGTTTTCACAAACAAGTATCCTGATGTACACTTGAGAATGATTAACACATCCGCCGATGTTGAAAACATGATTAAAAGGGTACAATCAACCAAATAGTTTGATCAAAAACATTTAACCGTTGTGGTATGCCAGAATTTTCAAACCAAGAACTATTCAAATGCAAACTTTCCAAAAAAAACGCAAAGATCACTGGTTGCAGGGGTTTCCCAGTAACCTTGTTTTATGTTTATAGTTTTGTTAAACCAAAATTTTTCAAGGCGGCTCAGCCCCCTGCAATCCAGTGAATCGCCATGTTCTGTTTTTTCCCAAAATAAATTTATGCCAAAGACCCATTAAGATACTTATTTACGAGACTAGAAATAAGTGTTTGATACGGGCTTACCAAGTTCCACTTTCAACACACAATGGGTTAGCGTCTGTCTGTCCCCCCCGGAGGGATCGTAGATTACGTGAAGCGACAACGGAACACTCCAACCATACCTCTTGCCGTTTGGCCCAGGTCTGTCAGCATCTTTGGCCTGTCCAAAATAACGACGTTTATTAACAGTTCACATATGTTACGCATACCATCGTTCCTATCTCCCATCCAGATTGATGCTTCCAGAGTTGAGGTTCTCTCACGAGTCACTCTTCCGGCCATAGGCCAAGGGATTCATTGTCATTCGGGCTTCACACAAAACCATTACTGGTAATGCATGCCGAACTGGAAAACTGCTGGTAATACAGCAGGTTGGGTCAAGCCCAACATTATTAAAAGCGACATCTTGTCGCAGCCGTCAGCATGTTCGTTGTTGGACTTATTTCAAGCAAGGGTCAAACGTAGACTCGACCCCTTTTCGATTCTTTCATAGTTTTTACTTTTGATTTTTTTTAAATGAAGACCACTTTTCCCAGTCAAGATCATAACTGGCACTCCTGCCTCCTCCTGGCATTTTGATCAAAATACCTTTATTTACAAGATCGGCTAATTCCCTTTGGGCTGTAGCACGACTGGTATGTGTGATTCCTATGTATTTTTTGTTCTTTAACCCACCTTCAAAACCACCAGCACCTGCGTCAAGTAGCCGGTTAATCACTTTGGTTTGACGCTCGTGTAGCCTTACCTGGGCAAAATTCTGCCAGAACCGAGCTTTTGTCATTATTTTTTTTAATAAAGTATTGGAATTCAGGATAGCCCTATTCATGCATTCAAGAAACCATTTCAACCACTCTGTAATATCACCAGTACCTGATTGTGTGGCTTTCAAAATTTCATAATATTCATTTCTCTCAGCCATAATCTGTGAAGAAAGGCTATAGAATCTTTTTGGATTGTTTTCATCTCTTGCAAGTAACATATCAGTCAAAGTTCTTGCAATACGGCCATTGCCGTCATCAAACGGATGAATTGTAACAAACCATATATGAGCGAGCCCAGCTCTGATGATGCCATCCAATTGACTTTTTTCATTTATCCCGGATATGAATGTTTGCATTTCTTTATCAAGTTTTTTTGCAGGGGGTGCTTCAAAATGAACTTTCTCCTGTCCAATAGGCCCGGAAATAACTTGCATCGGTCCCTTACTATCATCTCTCCATTGACCAACAGATATTTTTACCATACCGGAGTAACCGGTTGGAAAAAGGGCCGCATGCCAACCCCAAATTCGTTCCAGGGTCATTTTTTTTGAATAACTAATAGTCGCATCCAGTAAAATTTCTACAAGACCCTCGACTTTTTGGTCTCTTACCTCCTTCAATCCAGCATCGGGTAGACCGAGTCTGCGCCCAACAGAAGATCGAACCGCATCGGGATCCAATTTTTCACCCTCGATCGCTGACGTCTTTAATACTTCTTCAACAAGAACATCTGCTCGTGCCGTTTGCTGGATTTCAAACCCCAACTCCTTGATCTGAGTTATTAAAGCTCCTTGGCTGAATCGGATATTGCCCAAGGGCTTTAACAGTTTTGCACTGTCCCATTTGAGACCTGGCCAAGATTTAGTTTGCCAAATGTATTTCATAAGATGAGTCGATTTCCCTTTCCATGGAATTGATATTTGAGTTGTTTAATTTATTAATCAGCTCAATATTTGAGTTAATTATTATCTTTAATCAACTCAAAGTCAAGGGAGTATTGGGTGGTTGATGTTGAAATTGATGTGTATTTCTTAAAGTGATGTTTTTGGAGTCAGAAACGTTAATGGGGGGTGACCCCCTTTCCTTAACCATTTTAAAAAAAACTTTGAACATCACCGGTGAAATGTCGGGTAGCCGGGGGCTGTTGCCAGCCCCAAGCCCCCTAAGAACCGGACATGAGACTTTCACCTCATCCGGCTCAAGCATTGGTAAGGCATCTTGCGACACCCGGTAGTCAGAAGACTGCCTTCACGGTACGCGGTTGTATCCGGAGTACTTTTTTTCAAGTCCGTACGGCCGTCAGTAACATTGCTGTTACTATCATCCACACCGGTACGGTTCTTCCGTTCAAATCGTTTCACGTGATTCAACACCATGCTGGAAGTCTGCACATTTTCATGCTCGGGCAAATTTTGAACCCGTAGCTGATCCATTACAGAACAGCATTCGCTTTTTCCAGCCTCCTCTACCCGCACCCCCATAGGCAAGCCTTGCGGCCTGCTGTCCTTCTTTGGAAGGAGAAATACGGGCTTACCAAGTTCCACTTTTAACATACAATGGGTTAGCATCTGTCTATCCGCCGGAGGAATCATGGATTACGTGAAGTGACAACGGAACACTCCAACCATACCTCTTGCCATTTTGGCCCAGGCTTGTCAGCACCTTTAGCCTGTTGAACATAACGACGTTTAAATAACAGTTCACATATGTTACGCATACCATCGTTCCTAGCTCCCATCCGAATTGATGCTTCCAGAGTTGAGTTCCTCTCACGATTCCCTCTCCTGGCATATAGCCAAGGGCTTCATTGTTAATCAAGCTTCGCACAAAACCATTACTGGTAATGCACGTCGAAATAGAAAACTGCTGGTAATACAGCAGGTTGGGTCAAGCCCAACATTATTAAAAGCGACTTCTTGTCGCGCCCGGTGCATGTTGATTGTTGGAAATTATTTTAGCTTGCTGTTCCAATATTCAATGTAGGTTGTATAAGCTCTTTTGCTAATCAGGAATTTGATATGCTGTTTTACATTCAGTCGGTGGGCATGTATGGTTTCTATTCCCATCCTGTGGGCCTTCTCCAATCTGTGGTTTCCATCAATCACGTTATATTGCCCGGGAGAAATCTCAGCTAATATTATCGGCCTGGAGATTTCCACATGTTCCATGTACGATTCGTTGACTGATGAAAAACCAGTGTAAAAATCTTTTACTAACACCTCTTCAAGGTGGATGCTATCAGGATTTCTTTGAATATGGTCAATTATTTTTGTAATGTTAAACTCAAAAATCCCGTTTGGAAATATTTCATCTCCGCTATCAACCGGACATGGACTGAACATATTATCTGCTTTTAGCATCTGTGCCAATTGTCTTGCCTGTTCATTTTTTTTGAGTATCATGGCTTGATCTGATTTTAGGAATAATATTTTTGTTTTGGACTTTTGGGGATGTCCGGGATTGTCAGATTCAATATCCCTTCATCTAATAGGGGCTGTAGAATCTTAGATCGAAAATGCTCTCTATGCTTCAATCCCAGATGCGTCATGATTTCAGAAGTTGATCTGGGTGTTTTACAAAAATTTATGATCTTTTTTCGCCTATTAACTTGCTCGGTAAGGGGAATTACAGCCCTGAAAATGTCATCTTCCACCAGTTGTGGCAAAGCACCTGAATATTCTTTTGTAAAAGTAAAAAGGTTTTTTACGCCTGACCCAAGTTCGTCAGCACGTCCAATTTTTTTAAATACCCGTGCGATAACAGGGTTTTTAGGAAAAGGTGTAAAGCCTGTCGGATCAATGAGACCATGACCATGGGGTTTATTTGCGTTTTCCGTATAAACACGATCTTTTTCAATAACGAACTTAGCCGGGAACGGATTTAAAAACTCGCGGTGGATCAGACAGTTTGTCGCTACTTCTCTGAAGATCTTGTCCCGCAGACTGACACGCTGGTCACCAATCAGATAAAACTTGTCCGGCAGATGTTTTGCGACAAATCCCATGAGCCGGTCATAGCTTTCTATCAGGTTGGTTCTTATGTCATCCCGGTCATTATATCTGTCAACATTGTCAACCCTGAGTAGGGCATCTTCCTTAATTCCTGTTATGGCACCATCATCTTCCACGCCTAAAATAACCTGCCCACCGTTGCGGTTGAGAAAAGCACAGATGCTCTGATATACATCCGCGGTCACTTTTCCCCGGCTTTTTTTGAATTCCACGGTAATCCCTTCACCGTTAGAAATATTTTTTTTGATATTTTTCATAATCATTACAGAATAGTTTTTTTTATCACAAACAGCATTTCTTTAGCATCTATCTTGGGTCATATTTAACATGCTAAATAGATAGAAACAAGATAAGCTTTCAGGGCTCAATTCAAAAGAAGAAGGGTTTAAAAGGACTTTCTTAGCTGGGCTGATTGCCAGCCCGGTCCATCGCAACTGCACTGTTGGATCTCTCCTTTCGCTTACGCTCCTTTTTTTCGGTCTGTTTGCGTTTTTTCTCTTTTATGATCTGTTCTATTGACCTCACATTTTCGGATGGTTCTTTTTTAAAATGCTTGAAGTATAATTCTTTAATATACTCCGGCAGGGGAATCTTCCAAGGTTCCTGCTTATGATTCGCCAATTTTCCGAACTTCTTTGGATCCAAGCCAAGTTCCCTTGCCATTTGAATGTGAGCATGGGAAAGATGAAAACGTTTTCGAGCATTAACCCATACTTGGTATTTTAAGAATAGTTTCTTTTGTTTTGCCATTGCATTCCAATCGCGGCGCAGCCGCCGTGAACTTGAAAATCTGTGGCATGGCGCCGGGTAGCCGGGGGCTGTTGCCAGCCCCAAGCCCCCTAAGAACCGGACGTGAGACTTTCACCTCATCCGGCTCAAGCATTGAT
>NZ_JAIOSW010000320.1 GCF_021107415.1 Desulfobacula sp. | reverse complement strand
TTGAAGGGATTATTCAACATCATGGTACATCCCTGATCAAATATTTATATCAAAAAAGCTTAAAAAGCGGTAATGACACAGTAAATGAAGCAGATTTCAGATATCCTGGACCCAAACCCCAGACAAGAGAAGCCGGTATGGTCATGCTGGCAGATGTTGTTGAAGCGGCTGTCAGAGCATTAGAACGTCCTACACCTGCAAGAATCCAGGGCCGGGTCAAGGAACTGATTAATGATATTTTTGCAGACGGTCAGCTGGAAGAATGTGAACTGACCTTAAAAGATCTTCACCAGATTGCAAAAAGCTTTAATAATATTTTAACCAGTATTTATCACAGCCGGATAGAATACCCGGATAAAGCATCAGGGAAATCATCGGGGAAATCCCCGGGGAAAAATCAGGAAAAAAGAAATGGGACATCTAAAGATACTGATCAACAATCAGCAAAAAAAGAAAATTCCAACGGACACAATCCACAAAAAGACAAAACAGATCTTAAACGCCTTGGGTTGTGATGCCCATGAAATATCCATTGTGATTACAGATGATGATCAGATTCAACAGCTCAACAAGACATACCGCAAGAAAAACAAACCGACAAATGTTTTGGCATTCCCCATGCAGGAAGGCCGGTTTTCTGATATAACACCTGGTCTTTTAGGAGATGTTGTCATCTCTTGTGAAACAGCTCAACAAGAGGCGGATGAGGCAAATATCGTTCTTTTAGAAAGAATGTCTCAGCTTCTGATCCATGGTATCCTGCATTTGATGGGGTTTGATCACGAAACAAGTCCGAAGGATGCCCAAAAGATGGAAGACAAAAGCCTTGAACTATTAAGAAGAATTGAAACCAATAAAGAGTTGAATGTATTCTAAGTAATGGAGGAGTAAAACAAATGGCTCAACTGGCTGTGAATGTAGATCATGTGGCAACGTTAAGGAACGCCCGGGGCGTCAACTATCCAGAACCGGTTGCGGCCGCTGTTGCGGCCGAGACTGCAGGAGCGGACGGAATCGTTGTTCATTTAAGAGAAGACCGCCGCCATATAAACGAGAGAGATGTCAGGCTGTTAAGAAAAATCGTACAATCAAAACTCATACTGGAAATGGCTGCGACAAGTGAAATGTTAGGAATTGCACTTGATATCAAACCGGAATGTGTCACCCTTGTTCCTGAAAAAAGAGAGGAGTTAACCACAGAAGGGGGCCTGGACCTGATTACCCATCAAAACCATGTCAGGGAAGCTGTGGCGACTTTAAAAAACGCGGGAATTGATGTCTGTATTTTTATTGACCCGGATCTTGACCAAATTAAAGTTGCCCATAAAATTGATGCAGATATGATTGAAATCCATACCGGCGCTTTTTGCGATGCAACGACAAGTGGTCAAAAGCAGAGAGAATTTTTTAGAATCGTTGATGCTGCAAAAATCGGAACCAAGTTAAAACTTGAGGTAAACGCGGGCCACGGAATCTGTTATAACACGATTAAAACGTTTAAGGGACTTGCTGAAATCAGCGAATTCAGTATCGGGCACAGTATTATTGCAAGAGCAATATTAACCGGTATGGACCAGGCTGTCAGAGATATGAAACAATTGATTTCGGCACTTTGATATTGTAAAAAAGCATGGTATAATAAAAAAATATTAATGCTAAAAATTTTTAATTTCCAAAAAGGGTCATGACACATCAGAAAACCATACTGATCATTGATGATGAAATCTCCATACGAGATAGCCTGGCTTTATTTTTTAAGGATGAAGATTATGTTGTTTTTACTGCAGAAGATGGTAAAAGCGGCCTGAATATTTTTTTCAATGAAGAAATTGATATTGTCCTCACTGATTTAAGAATGCCGAAAAAGGATGGGATTGAGGTCATGCAAACCATCCACAAAACCAGACCGGATACACCAATGATCGTGGTGTCAGGGGCTGGAAAAAAAGAAGATATTATCAAGGCCCTGCGCATGGGGGCCAAAGATTATATCACAAAGCCCCTTGCTGACCTTGATATGATCGGTCATACTGTAAAGCAGGCCCTTGAGAATAGCCGTTTAAACAAAGAAAATAAGCAATATCGAAAGCAACTTGAAAAAAGTGAATACCAGTACAGAACCATTACGGAAAATATTGCCGAGGGTGTTTTTACTGTGGATAAATTTGAAAATTTCACATATACCAACCAGGCCTTTTGTACCATGATTGGGTTTTCAAGTGATAAAATATTGCAAAAAAATATTAAAGACTTATCTACTGAAGATAGTTTTGACATCATCCAGCAACAGACTCTGACCCGGAAAAAAGGATTTACCGGCAGATATGAAATACAAATAATTGATAAAGATATGAAGACTGTCCATGTGGAATTGGCCTGCAGTCCTATATTTAGCGATGACAATCAATATGAGGGGGCCATTGCTGTGGTCCGGGATATCACAAAAATCATCGAACTTAGAAAAAACTTTCAAAAATTTCTCACCCAAAAAGATATTGTATCAAATGATGTACTCCCCATCTGTGCAAACTGTAAAAGCATAAGGATAAAAAATAACGATTGGATACAAATCGAAGCTTATTTCAAAGATATTGTATTCTCCCACGGAATCTGCCCGACATGCTGTGACAAATTATATCCGGAATTTGATTTCTCGGAGCTGGATACAAAATCCTAAGTAGTTAATCTATCCATCCTGCCTCTTTTACAGCCTGTGACACACCGCATTGATTGTTGGAAGACACAGTCTTAAATAGTTGTTTGAGACTGTCAGGCGCATTTTCCACGACAAATCCTTTTCCCGACCAGGCCAGAAGATCCTGGTCATTATAATCATTTCCCACTGAAATAATATTGTCCCGGCTGACACCCAGTCTTTTAACGAGCCAGGAAGCAGATTTAGCTTTAGATACATCTTTATGAAAGACTTCTATCCATGATGAGCGATAATCAAGAGGGGAAGTAGCATGGATCACACTGAAACAGGATAAGTCTTTTTTTATTGTCTCAATGGAATCCATATCTGCTCCACCCGGTACAACGGCCAATACTTCAGTGGCGGAATTACAATGGGTATGTCCCTCCTCCAAAGGCAATGCATATTCCTTATAGAGCGCCAGCCGGGCATGAAAATCAGGATTATGTTTCCCATGAAATTTATATAAAAAATGCCGGGTATCAGGTATGGATTTATGTACCATATAATCAAACTTTCGACGGTCAAAATACCGGGTTATCTTTGGAATATCCAAAGAGAGCACAGCTTTTTGGAAAATCACCTTACCGCCCGGAAATTCCATGATACCGGCACCGGTGGAAAAAATGACGTAATCAACGGGCAAACAATTATCCCCCTGGCCCATGCCTATGACCTTCAACGCTTTCTCAAACGAGTATACGGACCGGCCGGTTGCAATAACGGTCACTATTTTTTTTAGTCTTAATGTCTCAAGGGTTCTGACATCTTCATGGGCGATGGTTTTGTCATCTTTTAACAAAGTTCCATCAAAATCAGTGATAAAAAGTTTCTTTTCCATTTCCATGGTTTTTCCATAAAAAATATTTGGTTTCTCACCAAACTGTGATACCTCTTTTTAAATGGATAAACAACATGGTTTTTTTTATGAGTAAAATGACTGCATACATATTATCAGCTATTTTCAAACAATTAAGATCACGACCCACCTTTGAATCTGTTGGTATTGAGCAATACAGAATGCTTCTTGAAAAAAGCGCACTTGCCTTTAAACCCGATAAATCCATCAAAATTGAGCCGTTTTATATCAACACCATTGAGGCCCAATGGCTGTTGCCTTTACACCATAATGAAAAAAGAATCATCATGTATATCCATGGCGGGGGATATATTGCCGGATCCATAAATTCCCACAAAGATCTTGCATCACGAATAGCGATTGCTTCTGATGCAAAAATTTTAATTTTCAACTATAGGCTGGCCCCTGAACATCCCTTTCCCAAAGGCCTTACAGATGTGATAGCTGTGTATCAATGGCTGACAAATAATTTGCCGGATACCCACAGCATAAGCCTTGTTGCAGATTCTGCAGGGGCAGGCTTTGCCCTTGTTCTGTTATCCAGACTGCTGATGGAAGCACGCCCTTTGCCGGTATGCTCTGTATTCATCTCACCCTGGATTGATCTTGAATGCCAAAATAAATCCCATGTTGAAAACCAGGAAAAAGACCCCATGCTCAGTCAAAGTATCTTAAAGAATACAGCTCGTCTTTATACTGACAAAGACTTATCTAACCCTATGATATCCCCTATCAACAGCAAATTTTCAGGAATCTCTCCCATCCTGATTCAAACCGGTGAACATGAAGTTCTGGTTGACGACTCAAAAATCCTGTCAAAAAAATTAAATGAGGCAGGTGCAACGGTCCAGCTGGAAATCTGGGAAGAGATGTTTCATGTATGGCACTATTTTGCAAAATATCTTTCCGAGGGGAAACAGGCCATTAAACAAATTGGTAATTTTATTAAAAAATATTCCTGAAACTAAACCAGAAACTTAAAAAGCTTCTTTATCCAGAACATCCCTGACAACCTTCAACATATCTTCCATACCCATGGGTTTCATCATGATTTTTTCAAGTTCAAGACCATTTATGGCCTCTGGATCAAGGGAAATACCCGTACACATAATGATGGGAATCTTAGGATTTATCTGGTGTATTTTTCTGGCAAGTTGATCGCCAGTCATTTCAGGCATGGTGTAATCAGTAATCACCAGATCAAATTTATCCGGGTTCTGTTCAAACAATTCAAATGCTTGCCTGGAACTGGTCATGGATTCAACCACATAACCGAAATCTTCAAGCATTTCCTTTCCAACCTCTGCAAGATAGACTTCATCATCTACAAAAAGAATGGTTTCACTACCCTTTGAAATTAACTCGTCCATTATTTTCCCTTACTCTTATGATACAAGATACCTTAAACTTAGCAGTATTCATTTAAATAGACAAGAAAAGTTGATTTTAAATTTTAAAAATATAATTATCAATATAGTACGAGCCATAAAAAATAACTTTAGAAAGGACAAGCTATGAACTTTACTAAATTTCCCAGGAGAAAATATCTTCAGGGCCCAACCCCAATCGAATCTTTACCTGCTTTAAGCAAGACTATTGGTACGGATGCAAATCTTTATATCAAACGGGATGATCTTCTTCCGGGAGCTGCCGGTGGAAATAAAACCAGAAAACTTGAGTTCTGTATTGCAGATGCCCTTGACCAAGATGCGGACACGATTATTACCTGTGGTGCGGTACAGTCCAATCATGCCAGGCTGACGGCTTCCTGGTCTGCCAAAGAAGGACTTGATTGTCACCTCATCCTTGAAGAACGTGTAAAAGGGTCTTATAAAGAGGATGGAAGTGGAAACAATTTTCTTTTTGAGCTCCTTGGTGTGAAAAGCATTGATGTTGTTGAAGGCGGTTCAGATATGACGGCCCAAATGAACAAAAAAGCTGACAAGCTTATTGCAGCTGGTAAAAAACCCTATATTATTCCCGGTGGCGCTTCCAATTCAATTGGTGCCATGGGATATGCGGTTTGTGCAGAAGAAACCATGGGACAACTCAATGAAATGCACCTTGATATTGACCACATTGTTGTTCCTTCTGGTTCTGCCGGAACCCATGCCGGAATGGTGGTGGGTATGACAGGTGTGAACGGCATCATTCCCATCAGCGGCGTTAATGTTTCCAGAGCCAAAGATGTTCAGGAAAAAATTGTATACGAACTGGCCATAGAAACAGCTGAAAAACTTGGTATAAAAAACGGTATAGCCCGGGAAGATATTGTCTGCTTTGATCAGTATGTCGGGCCTGGCTACTCCCTTCCAACAGATTCCATGGTCGAGGCAGTAAAACTTTTTGCCAAAACCGAGGCGATTCTCCTTGACCCTGTATATTCCGGTAAGGCTGCCGCCGGACTCATTGATCTTATTCGCAAAGGCCATTTCCCAAAAGGTTCAAATGTGCTTTTCCTCCATACCGGGGGATCTCCTGCTCTGTTTGCTTATATGAATACATTCAGACAGGAATAATTATTTTTAGTAATCAATACGAAATATGAGAGCATTTCTTTGCAAAGGCTTCATATCTTCTCGGTAAGGAAAAAAATGAGAGGAAAAAAAGAAAAAATAGTTGGAATTTTAGGAGGAATGGGCCCACAGGCCACTGTGGATCTTATGCAACGTATTATTCAGCTGACAAAGGCTTTGGATGATATCGATCATATTCGATGTATTGTGGATAATAATCCCAAAATCCCATCCAGGATAAAAGCCATTATTGAAAAAAATGGAGAAGATCCCGGTCCCTGTATGGCAGATATGGCAAAACGTCTTGAAACCTGGGGGGCTGATTTTCTTGCCATTGCCTGCAATACCGCTCACTATTATTATGACACTGTCAGCCGTGCTGTAAACATTCCGGTTATTAACATGATTGACAGTGTTCTGGATCATGTAAAACAAAACCAGCCTGACTGTTCAAAAGTTGGGATTCTTGCCTCTCCAGCCATACGGATCACCCGGCTGTATGAAAAAAAATTCAACTCTGTTGATATTAAAATTGTTTATCCGGATCAAAAATATCAGGACATCCTGTTTAATGTGATAAAAGACGTTAAGGCAGGCAGCATTGGATCATCAGTTCTTGAATCGTATACTGATGTCTGTCATCATTTAAAAAACAAAGAGATTCTTACCGCTGTCATTGCCTGCACTGAATTAAGCGCACTGAACGCAAAGACATCTTTAAAAACCATTGATGCTGCCCAGATTCTGGCACAGAAAATTATTGATATTGCAAAAAACAACTCTTCGCACATTGTCAGTTAAAATTATTTTTTCTTTTTCATAGCTTCCAGAAACAGGTTCTCCATGGTGCCAAGTGATTTTGATTTTGCATTGCCTGCAAATAGTTTCCAATTATCTCCCTCTTTTTGATCCGGCGATGTCAGGGTGATTCTTCTTTTATCTTCGTCAACCTCCTGGATCATCACCTGTACCGAACTGCCTGGTTTTAATTTTTCAAAGACCGAAGGGTTTGCTGCACCACTGATTTTGGATGATGGCATCAACCCTGTCACACCCGGCTCAAGATTTATGAAAAGACCGAATTTTTCTCTTTTTTCCAAGCGTCCTTCTACAATCGAGTTGACTTCATATCTCACCGAAGCACCGGTCCAGGGATCACCCAACGCATCCTTAATACTCAATGAAATCCTCTTGCTGTCCATATCAATGGATTTAATCACCACCTGGGTATTGTCTCCCACCTGAACCACATCATCGGGTCTGAGGACTCTTCTTGTATGACTCATTTCGCTGATATGAACCAGGCCGTCCACACCCGGTGCAATTTCCACAAATGCCCCAAAGGAAGCCAGCCTGACCACTCTTCCGGACACTTGATCCCCGACATTAAAAGCACTTCCCATACCGTCCCCCATGCTATCCCATGGATTGGATGATGTCTGCTTCATTGACAAAGAAATTTTAATGGTATCTGATTCTTTTGCGGATTCTATCTTTAACAGTTTCACATTCACGACATCGCCCGGTTGAATGACCTCTTCTGCCTTTTCAATACGGGACCAGGACAATTCTGAAATATGTGCCATTCCTTCAACACCCGGAATCAGTTCAATAAACGCACCGTAAGGCATCAACTTGGTGACGGTGCCCTGAACTATATCTCCTTCTTCTACTTTTTCCAGAAAAACTTTTAATTTTTCTTTTATCTCTTCATTCAGCAAATCCCGCCTTGATACAACAATATTCCTGCCTCCTTCTTCAAATCGGGTAATTAAAAAATGATGGGTCTGGCCGACATAGTCTTCCTGATTTTCCACATATTTAACATCGATCTGGCTGACAGGACAAAAAGCTCTCTTCCCCATGATGTCCACATTAAAACCCCCTTTAATCACACCAATGACCTTGCCTTCAACAGGGGTTCCATTTTGAGATGCATCATTGAGCATGGTTGCTTTTCCAGCGCCGGATAGTGCTTTAGACAATATAATTTCACTCTCACTTAATGAGACCACATAAAGCCTTACCTTGTCACCGGCTTTATACACAAATTCACCATTTTCATCCAAAAGCTCTGATTTCCCTACAACACCGTCACTTTTGGTTCCCGTATCAATATATACACTGTTACTGCCAATGGAAATGATCTCACCCTCGACCATATCTCCCTGATTCAGTTCATGACCTATTTTCGTATCATATGATTCAAAAAGCTCAGCAAAGCTCATTTCTTCCGTATTTTCGCCTTTATTATCATTGGTATTGTCATCTGCCTTATCATCAATTGGGTCTGTCATTTTTTTCTCCTGAAAACGATTTTTCTTTTTGCACTCTGTACTACCCTTTACAGACCAAAGTGTAAAGTTAAAAAAACTATTCTTTTTTGTAGAAAAAAACGATAGTATAAAATAAAAAAAGGCTGTAATTCAGGATTATTAAGGATTTGCAAATTTGAATACTATTCATCAGAATTCTTCAAAAAAGATACTTTCGCCAAGAAGGATACAGGAAAAGGCCGATATTCTTGAAACCAACCTGTTGAAATCCGTTTCAAAGCAGGAAGATCCATCTATAATGCGCATAAAAATCAACCGGACCGGCGTTCCGAATGCCGTGATTAACAAGGCGCTTCTACAGCTCATACCCAAGTTGAATATCAAACCCCGGGAATATGTTCTTGGATTAAGAGATCTATTACAAAAAGACATCCCCCCAAATAAACAGAAAAACTTTGAAAAAAACCTCACTGATACCGGCGAAATACTTTTTGATGATTTAAATATTGTCACCCGAAGCTTTAAGGCCATCGCATCAAAAAAAGAACTTGAAATAATTGTCAAAGGTATTCCTGCAATAAAGGGCATAGACGGCAGGATTGAAAAATCTTTTTTCAACCACAAACAAAGTCCGGGAAAACTTTTAAAAGACGGTGCCATTAACTTCAAGGAAATTAATAAATACCCCATTGTAAATGCTGCTGATAAACTGTTTTATATCACCCATGAAAAACAGGGAGAAAAAGGCGTTTCATTTGACGGAAAAATTATTCCGGTTGAAGATGCAAAACCCTTTATCATTCATATCGGATCAGGAGTAGAAAAAATAGATGATCCGGATGAAACAGGAAAAGTAAAAGGATATTTTTTACAATCCCAAAAAACAGGGGTAGTCATTCTTAACTGGGATGAACAAAATATTATTAACAGTATAGGGATCAGTGATGAAATTGAAGTAAAAAAACTGGACTATTCAACCGGCAACATCGGTACCCGGCATACTTGTCCGATCCATATGAAAATCGGTGTGATTTGTAATGATTTTAAGATCCGGGTTAATGGAAAGGTTGAGGCCTCCATTGTTGACGGCGGGGAAATCATTACCAATAATGAAGCTGTCATTATGAAAACCCAACCCGGCAGCACGGTAATGGCTTTAAAAGATATCATAGTTGGTTCTGCTAGCCATTCAAAAATTATTTCTGAGCGCGGAACCATTACAATAAATAAAGAGTTGATTGATTCAGAAGTCTCCTCGCCAAAGGTGATATTTAAAAAAAGTAAAGGATTGATTACCAATAATAAAATAGAAACTGAAGACCTGACACTTACCGGCTTATATTTTTCAGGAGAAAACATTATACATTTTGGAAACAACCTGTTTGTGGAAAAAGAGGAATTGATAACTTCACATGAAAAGCTGGCTGCAGAAAAATTAAAGCTGTCAGATACTGAAAAACTGCTAATGGGAAACCTGCAATTGGAACTGAAACGAATGGCAAAACTGACCTTGGCAGATCAGGACCTTGTAAAATATTTTAAACCGCTCATCATTGCCACAAAGACTATGAATTATGAAACGATTTACAGGGGAATGGACTTAATTCAAAAAAAAAACAACACTAAAGTCATCGCCAATGTCAGAAAACTATTTGAAACACTTGAAAAAATATCACAAAGCATTAAAGCATGTAAATACAGAGAGTTAACATTTAAAAAAAATATCAATGAAGTCGATCAAAGAATGGCATCAATGAAACTGACCATTAAAGGCTTTCTCAGGCGGGCGGGTATCATTAAAGTATTTTGTGGTATCTCCGGTGATAAAAAAGCGATTAAACCGGACTTTACAGCTGAGTCTGTTGATGCCGATAACACAATCATCAAAGTAACCGGAACCTATTCTCCCCACAAGGGATTTGAGTTTGTACAATAATTCAATTTTCCACTGAATCAAGATATTACAGGTGTTCGATCATAAAATGAAGCCTGTTCCGGATATTTGCTTCACTCATCCCGGCATCAAAATCCAGATAATAAAGATTCATATCAGGGTATATAGATTTAATCTTTATTTCCATACCCTTGGAAATAATATGATTTGCAATGCAGCCAAAGGGCTGCAGGCTGATGACATGATGAATACCCTGTTCGGCAAAAGTTGCAATTTCACCCGGAACAAGCCACCCTTCTCCAAATTGATTGGTCATGGTCAGTATGTTGGAGGCTTTTTGAGCAACCTGCTTTATGTCTTCAAAAGGTGAATAAAACTTAAACTTTGAAAACAGCATATTTATCTCTTTATGGTATCTGGTTATCAGCCATTCAATGGGATAACCCAAAAGATCTGTGAGTTTTCTGCGACGTATTCCTGCCTTAATATTTTCTTTATAATTCACAAGATCCTGGATAAAATAATCAACAATGGGTGGCAGAACAGGCTCAATGCCTTGCCTGATCAGCCAGTGAACCAGACCCTGATTTGCAAAATAATTATATTTTACATAGATCTCACCCACAATCCCCATTTGGGGCAATTGTCTGTTATTGACAGGAATTTCGTTAAAGGCATCAATGGCTTGTTCCAGCAGCCTGAAAATTTGGGAATAATTATTTGCAACAATACTGGTACCGACTTTTTCCATATAGTACTGCCTTAATCTTTGGCTTAGACCTTTTGTTTTCTCCCGGGGAGCCATTGCGTAATACATTTTTGCTATACAATCTGCAAACATGGTGGTCACAAACAAAATTTTGGTCTTCATCAACCAGTTGATTTGAAACCCGGGTTGATCAAATAAGCCCTGGGAAGCAGTAACAGAAATAATGGGGATATCATCAAACCCTGCTCCAATCATCGCTTTTCTGATCAACGAAAGATAATTGGATGCCCGGCATTGTCCCCCGGTCTGGGTAATACCAATGGCAATTTCATGGGCACGATAGGTATTGTTTTTCAATGCTTTAATGACATCCCCGATCACGATAATCCCGGGATAACAAATATCATTGTTAGCATATTGAAGTCCAAGATCTACAGATTGTCTATCCGGTTTTGGCAGTATTTTAAATTCATAACCTGCATTTTTAAATACTGCCGACAAATAAGGGGAATAGTCTTCTGCAAAAAACGGTGCCCAGATAGTTCTTTTTTTATCTTCCTTTTTAAAACTTAAGAAAGATTTTCGCAGGATGAGCCCGGATCTTTTTTTCAGTCTTTTTAACTTTAACGACTCCACCATTGAACGCAGTCTTAAACGGACAGATCCCGGACTTGAGATTTCATCCACTTTTACCAGGGTATGGTTTTTTTGACCGGTCTTTAAAATTTCTGTTGCCTCTTCAATGACGATGGCATCCGGGCCGCAGCCAAATGAATTAAGTTGGACCATTTGAATGTTATCCGGTTTTCGGGCTACCCATCTTGCTGCATTATAGATTCTGTTGGGATAGGACCACTGGGTTACCACCTGAACATCCTTAAGGGAATCAACATCAGGGGGAATCGCATCCTCGGTAATAATATCTGCACCAAGCCCGGTCAGTATATCAGGAATCTTGTGATTGACCAGTTCATCTAAATGATAGGGTCTGCCTGCCAGTACAATGAGAAGGGAATGATTCTTTTGGGCCTGGTCGATTATCTTGGATGCCTTGTCCCTGATATGATATCTCAATTCCTCCCGGGCCAAAAGGGCGGCATCAAATGCCTTATAAATCACTGATTTTTTAATATTAAACTGTGTTAAGTACGCCACACAGGTTTTTCTCAACAGGGTTTCATCATTAAAATTCACCACCGGCCTGTCCAGAGGGATACCAAATCTTTTTTCAGGATGGATGGAACTTTCAATCACATCGGCATAGCTGGATACAATGGGACAATTATAGGCATTCAAAGCCTGTTCATATTCTTTTTTTTCAAACATTACAATGGGATAAAAAATCCTGTCCACTTTTTTTTGGGCCAAATCATAAATATGTCCATGAACCAGTTTGGCAGGAAAGCAGATATTATCAGACATGATAGTTCCCATGCCCTTTTCACTCAAACCGACAGTAGAAGGTGATGACAGCCGGATATTGATTCTGCAACGGGTAAAAAGTGCATGCCAGAAGGGGAAATTCTCATAAAAATTAAGACATCGCGGTATCCCTATGGTCATCTTTGGGTGATCATGGGGGGAAGGATTCCGGTTAAATATCAGGTCATTCTTATACGCTAGAAAATTAAATCCCCTGGTCCTGCGTTCCCCTTTTGCAGTATAATATTTTTCACACTTATTGCCTGAAAAAAAAGATTTTCCATTGGGAAAAACAAACCGGGTAACCCTGCAATTGTTTTCACACCCCTTACAGGACATCTGGCTTGTTTTATACTTTTCAATCTCCTCAAGCCCCGGCAACCCGGGAAAACCGGTTTGTGATGCAGGATCCGCCATATAATCGTTATGGGCAACCAAAGCTGCACCAAAGGCTCCCATCAGCTCAGGTGTCTTTGAGTATTTCACGGACTTGCCCGTCATTAGCTCCAGCGCCCGGACAATAGAAGGATTTTTAAACGTCCCGCCCTGCAACACAATATGATCCCCCATTTCAGACATGTTGTGGAGTTTCAGGACTTTAAACAGACAGTTCTTGATTACAGAGTAGGACAACCCTGCACTGATATCTTCCATAGTTGCATTTTCCCGTAAGGATTGCTTTATCTTGGAATTCATAAATACCGTACACCGGGTACCCAGGTCACAGGGTGCATTAGCACTACAGGCAAGGAGTGCAAACTCTTCTATGCTGTAATTTAAAGAATTGGCGAGCGTCTCCAGAAAAGAGCCGCATCCGGAAGAACAGGCTTCATTCACCTCGATCCGGTTGATGACCCCGTGATCAATAAAAATAGCTTTCATATCCTGACCACCGATATCCAGAATAAACGAAACCTGCGGGTCAATAAACCGTGCGGCCATATAATGGGCAATGGTTTCAACAATTCCTTTATCAATATTAAACGCTGCTCTGATTAAATCCTCACCATATCCTGCTACAGTACTTCTAACAATTTTCATTTGGGGATTAAGCTCAAACACCTGTTTTCTAAAATCAATCAATCCTTCAATCACTGTCTTTACCGAATTTCCGCTATTATTTTTATACCAGGAATACAATATCTCTTTATTTTTCCCGATAACAACAATCTTTGTAGTGGTTGAGCCTGAATCAATACCGATAAAGCATTCTTTTCCCTTATAAGTTTCAATGGGGCTTGTTTGAATGGGAACTGTTCCGGCCTTTTCTTTCCAGTTCATAAAATGATGTTGACTCTTAAACAGGGGATCTATTCGATCCTTGACAGAGTCGGTATTTCTAAGTTCTCTATCCAGGTTTTTGATCAATTGCCTGACAGATATCGGCTTTGCAGGGGTTTTGTCAAACATGGCTGCCCCTATTGCCGGTATCAGTTCTGATCTTTCGGGCATCACCATATCAGCATCAGAAAAATTCAAAACCCTTAAAAAAATATTCACAAGTTCGGGCAGAAAGGTGAACACTCCGCCGCACAAAAGTATTTTAGGTTTGATATCCTTTCCCCTGGCAAGAGAATTGATGCATTGAACTGCCACCGCATGGAATATGGATGCAGCAATATCTTTGTGGGGAATATTACGGCTGAGCATATTCTGGACATCGGTTTTAGCAAACACACCGCACCGGGATGCCACAGGATAGATATGATCATGGGTTCCGGCCAGATCATTGAGTTGAAAAGGGGTGATATTCAACAAGGTTGCCATTTGATCAATAAATCTGCCTGTTCCACCTGCACAGCTTCCGTTCATCCGTATATCAGGCGGTTTATCCTTATTTAGAAAAATAATCTTTGAGTCTTCACCACCAATGTCCAAGGTAGTACTGACATCCGGATAATTATTTTTGATGACTACATTGGTGGCGATCACTTCCTGAACAAAAGGCAGATCAAGTTTTTTTGAAACCCCCAATGTTGCAGACCCGGTTAACTTCAGATCCAGGCAACAATCACCCTCCTGATCAAGGATATCCTGTAAAAATAATTTTACAGTCTCATAAATTTTTGCGTGGTGTCGCTGATAGTCTGAAAAAACAAGTGCATCATTTTGATCCAGCAGGACAATTTTCGCAGTTGTGGAGCCAATATCCAACCCTGCTTTATACACTTTTGCCTGCTCCATTTGCACACTCCCTAACTTCTATTTTTTCATCTTTATCAGTTTTATAATAAAATTCAACTTTGTTTTAAAGAAAAAAATGAGACTACGTCATGAATAAATCAATCGTTCCTATTAAGCGTGTGTATCAGTGCTTTAGCCAATGGTTTATTCATTCCGGAAAGCTTGGCGATCTCATCAATTGATGCTGCTTTCATTTTAGCAATGCCTTTAAAGTGCTTCAATAAGACCTTCTTTTTCTTTGGACCGATGCCGGGAATGGTATCAAGAACTGAAAGTTGTGCCCGTTTTTCCCGACGTTTTCTTTGGAATGTAATGGCAAACCTGTGGGCTTCATCCCTGACCTGCTGTAACAGATATAATGCTTTTTTAGCCTGGGTGGTGTTTAATGGATTAGATCTGCCTGGAATATAAATTTTATCAAATTTCTCGCCTTTTGCTTCATTCTTTTTTGCAAGACCCGCCACCAAAAACCGGTTTTCAATATTCAGATCTTTTATCACGGCCACAGCCATTCCAAGCTGACCTTTCCCTCCGTCAACCACCAAAAGATCAGGGTATGCCATTTCAGAAGGATCTTTTGAGAAACGCCGGCTAAGCACTTGATACATATAGGCATAATCATCCTGGAAATCCAGATCGCGGATAATAAATTTGCGATAACCGTTTTTATCAGGTCTTCCATCTTTAAACACCACCATGGAAGACACCGGGTCCTGTCCCGAAAGGTTGGAATTATCAAAACATTCAATCCTTGACGGCAATTTTTCCATTCCCAACAATTCCTTGAGCATCAGGATGGATGCCCGTTCCGCTTCTTCTTTAAGCAGTCTTTTTTCAAGCTCTCTTAACGCATTTATGTGGGCCATTTCAACCAGCCGTCTTTTTTCACCCCGAATAGGAATGTTAATGGTAACCTTTTTTCCCTTTTTTTCAGTAAAAAGGTGTTCCAGAAATTCACTATTTTCAATCTCTTGATTTAGAAGGATAAAAGAGGGCAAGAACAGGCTGTTCTTATAATATTGCGCCAGAAACGCTGACAAAATTTCATCCGGTTCTTTAAATCCAAGGTCAAGGGG
Organism: Desulfobacula sp.; assembly: GCF_021107415.1. Next base: position 920 of record NZ_JAIOSW010000320.1, on the reverse strand, counting down.
ATAATGTGCCGTGTCAATCAAATAACCGGATCGAACCGCCATGTCGACAATCACCCCCCTTCCCTTGCCTGCAGCAAAGGCAATAATATCTCTGTCTTTTAGATCCGGGCTGACCACCACCTGTTTTTCCATTATATTTTCAATGGCAACGATGGTATCCCTCATCTGGGCTGCTTTTTCATATTCCATGGATGATGAAAACACCATCATATTGGTTTTTAGCTTTTTTACCACCTGTCCTGATTTTCCCTTTAAAAACAAAATCGTATCCTGAACCTGTTTTTTATACTCTGCCGGGGAGACATCATTACAACAAGGCCCAAGGCAAGCCTTGATCTGAAAATTAAGACAGGGTCTGGACCGGTTTTTAAACTGGGTGTTTTTACATTTGCGCAGCTTAAAAATCTTTTGAATCTGTTTTAGGGTTTTATTAACACTGTGACTTGAAGAATACGGACCAAAATAGAGGGCCCTATCATTCTTTATTTTTCTGACCCTCTGAATGGCAGGATAGGTTTCATTCATATCAATTCTAAGCAGGGGATAATTCTTCCCGTCTTTAAGAATCACATTATACTTTGGGTTGTGTTCTTTGATCAGGTTTGATTCAAGGATAAAGGCTTCATGGCCTGAAGAGGTAATAATAATTTCAAAATCCTTGATCATTTCAATAAGAGCGGCTGTTTTTGGATCATAATTTTTTTTTTTAACAAGATAAGACGACAGTCTTTTTTTCAGATCTTTGGCCTTGCCAACGTAGATGATTCTGCCTTTGGCATCCTTCATCAGATAAACGCCCGGCGCATTCGGAGCCTGACGGTATTTTTCTATTATCGGACGTGTCATGGAGATTAAAACCGTTGAATATCCATTAGTTCTTTAATTTTATCCCTGTATTCTGCCGCTTTTTCAAATTCAAG
>NZ_JAIOSW010000039.1 GCF_021107415.1 Desulfobacula sp. | reverse complement strand
CTTATGGTGCGCCTTCCATGTATCCAGGGAAAAAATTGATTCTCATTTGTGACCTGTGCAATGGAAGTCCGCAATGCGTTCAATATTGTCCGGAACAGGCTATCCAATACTTGGAACGCCACAAGGCAGAACGGTTGTACAGAGCTGAAATTGTCAAAGACGCGGGCAGGGGAGGGGAATTATCATGAGCAAAATACCAGGCATTGCGGGAAAAATTTTAAGAATCAATCTTACTGACCAGAGCATTCAAATTGAAGATACGCCATTAGATATTGTCAGAAAATATCTTGGTGCAAGAGGGTTTGGTATCTATTATTTTAACAGGGAAGTTGATCCGGTTATTGATCCTCTGGGGCCGGAAAACAAATTGATATTCATGAGCGGAACGCTTGCCGGGTCCTTAATCCCGGGCAACAATAAAATTAATTTGACATTTAAGTCGCCTTTAACAAATACCTATTCATTTTCTTTGTGCGGGGGGCATTGGGGGCCGGAGTTGAAATTTGCCGGATATGACGGATTGATCATCGAAGGTAAGGCTGAGAACCCGGTTTATCTGTGGATTGATGATGAAAATGTTGAAATCCGGGCTGCTGAACATCTCTGGGGTAATATTATCAGCCAATGCGATCAAAACATCAAAAAAGAGTTGGGCAAAGATATGCAGATCCAGATTGCCGCCATTGGCCCTGCAGGAGAAAATTTAAACAAAATGGCATGTATCACATCCGGCGTTCATCGGGAATTTGGACGCGGTGGGTGCGGTGCGGTCATGGGATCAAAAAACCTGAAAGCCATCGCTGTTCGAGGAACACAGGATATTCAGTTCCATGATATCGAACAGATGAAAAAACTTGCTCAAAAGTATTATGCGCAACTCAAATCCAGCCCGAAAATCCAGGATCGACGACATTACGGAACTCCTGAAATGGTGAAAGATATCAATGAACGGGGGCTTTGGTGCACACGAAATTTTTCACAAGGGTATTTTGAAGATGGGTTCAAGTTAGAGGGTCCGCAAATGCGCAAGGATATTGTGGTCGGGGATGCCTCTTGCTTTGGATGCCCTGTGGCATGTGGCAAACGCAGTTATGTAGCCACTGAAAAATATGGCTTGATGCACATCGAAGGTCCTGAGTTTGAAACAATTGGCCTGCTTGGGCCGAATTGTGGTGTCAGTGACTGGGATCATATTCTCAAAGCAACAAAAATTTGTGACGATTATGGTTTTGACACCATGAATGCCGGGGGATGTATCGCTTTAGCAATGGAATGCTTTGAGAAAGGCATTATCAGCCTTAAGGAAACCAATGGAATTGAGTTGAAATTCGGGAACGGCGATGCATTGGTGAAGATTCTCGAAATGATGGCACTGCGAAAAGGAATTGGAGATATTTTAGCAGAAGGGGTCAAATCAGCTTCTGAAAAATTCGGTGCGCCTGAACTGGGGATGCATTCCAAAGGCCAGGGACTGGCGGTCTATGACCCAAGGGGAATGAAGGGGATGGGACTGACCTATGCCACTTCACCAAAAGGAGCGCACCATATGATGGCAACCACCATGGGGCCTGAAATTGTTCAGAAAAATCGCCTGGAAACAAAAGGAAAAGCAGCCCTGGTAAGAGAGCAGCAGCTCAGTATGTGTATCGTTGACTCTATTGGTATCTGTTCAACATTGCGTGCGGGAATGGATTTGCAAAATCTGGTGGATGGCTTTAATGCGGTGACCGGTCTTAACATGGATAAACACATGTTTAATAGCGCTGCTGAAAGAACGATTAATTTAGAACGCCTGTACAACAGCAAATTGGGATTTTCTCGAAAAAACGATACATTACCAAAACGGTTTTTAACAGAACCAATGAAAAAAGGCCGAAGTGCGGGTGAAACAGTGGACCTTGAGGTAATGCTGGATGAATATTACATAGTCATGGGATGGACCCGGGACGGGTTACCCACAGCAGACAAATTGAAAGAACTCAATCTTAAAGCAAAATCTTGAGTTTTTTTAGTAATTTTTGTTTTGGGATCCCTTCCTTGTCGTATCCTCGTAATTTGTAATACTTTTCAAGCATTGGCTCCAGGGGAACAAGCCTTTTTTCAGGATCATTTTTCTGGGATTCTGAAAGCAGTCTTCCAGGCAGAGTATCATCGGTTTTTCGAATCCCTTCATTCGTGTTCATAAGTCTTTCAAGAATATGAATTCTTTCACCTGCCTTTAAAAAATCCCTTGAAGACAGGGAAACGCCAGAGGCAGCGCTGAAAAATTTTGGATATAATGAAAAATCCACCAGGGAGAGGGCAAGGACAGGAATATTCTGCATCAAAAAACCTAAGACAAAATGGGGTGTCATTTTTGTCAATGGAACTTCAAGCGTCAGGCCATATGCAGTAAATTGACAAATATCCATTGAATTGATAGCGGCATAGAAATTTTCAAAAAACTTTACAAACTCAGGTTTTGCACGAATGGTATCAGGCTTTAAGAGATTGAGTATGTTTTCAAATCCAACAGGAAATGAAGACAGATGACAGGCACCTCTGTTGGCAACAGCATATCCAAGGCCTTGCCCCCAGGCCCCTCGCGGATCATAGCCCGCCATCTCAAGGCCCTTCACCTGGATAGCAAATTCCTTTCCGCCAAATTTATTCGAAAGCGCTCTTGATCCCTTTGCCATCTCTTTTCCAAAACCTTCAAGTTCTGCAATATTTTTTAATGCTTTTACAATTTGTCCTGAAGAGCCGAATTTGAGATCTGTATTAACAAGTCCTTTTTCAGTGGCTTCCATGACCCATGCCAGGGTTCCCCCGGCAGTTATGGTATCCATTCCCTTTTGATTGCAAATGTCGCTAAACAGTGAAATATCATTGGGATCAAATATGCCAAGGTTTGCCCCCAGCAATGCAAGGGTCTCATATTCTGGAACAGGTGTCTGTTTACCGTTAAACATCCCTTTATGCCCGCAGAGTATGGAACATGGCTTGCAAGTATGGTGCGTTGTGTTATGATTTTCTTTGATCACTTCGCCTGTAATATTCGCTGCATCAGGATGATTGCCATAAGTGAAATTATTGACCGGCAGCATATTGTTTTTAATGATCGGGTTTGCATTGGCAGCCGTTCCAAACTGTCTCATTGATAAAGTTGTAGGATTTCGATTAATATATTTGCTTGCTCTGGCTTTACTTTTTTGAAACCCTTTTTTATCAAAAGGAACAACTTTATACCGGCCTTTTAAAGCAACAATGGCTTTAAGGTTTTTTGATCCCATGACCGAACCAAGTCCACCCCTTCCAAGGTATCTGTGACCCGAAGCAACATTAGCAAAGCGAACCAGGTTCTCTCCTGCAGGCCCGATCACCAGCGTTTCCTGGTTTTTTGTGCTAATAGCAGTTTGAGCTTCTTCAATCTCTTTTCCCCATAGACTTGAAGCATCAAAAAAATTAATTTTGTCATCATGGATTTGAAGGGTGACCGGTGTATCAGATTTTCCTTTAAGAATAATACCATCCCATCCATTGGTTTTGAGCTGACGTCCAAAGGAGCCGCCGCAGGAGGAAGAACCCATAATCTTTGTAAGAGGAGACTTGAAAACTGCATGAAATCGGCCGGAACAAGGGGCATTGGTTCCGGTTAGAACGCCTGTCATGATGACAATCAAATTGTCTTCACTCAATGGATCAATTCCTGGTTTTAACCGGTCATACAATAATTTTAATCCAAGCCCTTTTCCACCAAGGTACATTTGTCTTTCCTTGTCGGAAATTGAAATACTTGAAAATATTTTTTTTGACAGATCAATTTCCAGCATATTGTTCAAAGTTCCTGTAATCTCTTTGACAGGCATGGCTGCCTCCATAATTAGTATTAGATCAAATCTGAATTTTTACTATTTTCAAAAAAAGTCTTTGGCGGTCCCCATAATTTTGTTATTTTGAGTAATATCAGGACCAGCAGCATGATGGCGGCATATATTCCGATCATTAGAGGAATGCCATACCCCAATGTAACAGGTAGAGTTGCAATAACCATAAATCCAGCAGTAAAGGGGAAAACAAAAAAAGGATACGCACCAAGCTCCAAGAGTAATGGTGACTTGAATTCCGGATCCAGCATTCGAAGTAACAACAAACCAGTTGACATCTGCCCTGTATACATGCCGTAGGTGACAATGGTATGCTCAAGATTCATGGTGTGCATACGTCGCCCAAAATACAAAAGGGATAGTAAAGTAACTATTCCGGATGGAATTGATATGATCAGAATAGGAATAATAAATTTCCAGACAATACCCAGATTAATGGCAAGTAAAGTTGCAGTGATCATGATATCAATACTAAACCCTGTAATACGGTTTTGAACGCCCGGATCGATAAGGTGTTCTATTTTTGCTTTTTTCATCAGTAATCTGAATAAGACCGCAATAATCATACCTATTGCAAAAAAAAACCCCCAGGACGCTTTTCCAATTGCAGGTGGCAGCATCTGGGCAATACTATTGCAGAAAAAATAGGTTATGATATAAATAATACCTGCAAGCCCAAGCTGAAAAGCAAGATTATCAATGTTCTCTGTATGAAACGTAAGAGTTCCGGCCTTGATATCTTTTTTTTCTTTTGGAAGGATGCCTTTTAAAAAATCTTTGGACAGTGATGTTTTGCCATGTTTTGCAGAACCTTTATTTAAGGCCATTCTGACAAGAGGCATTCCTAGAAAAAAACAAAAAATATATCCCATGACTGCAAAGGAAAGACCAACTGTAATTGCATTCTCAAAACCGAATTCCGCATATACTTTACCAATGGAGAGTGCCTGGCCAGGCCCTTCATTGAAACCTATGGGTGCCAGAAGACCAAAGGTTGGAAAGAGATCTTTGCCAAACAGGCCAAACACCAGAACACCACACAGCCCGATGATCGCTTGAACAGGCCATGTAATACCTTTCATGAGAGCCATCCACAAAGAGGCTTTCAATATCTGTTTTCCTGTGCCATGGTCTTTATTTGGGTTTTTAGTCCGGGTTAAACCAACGGAAATAAAGGCTATATTTAAAAAATGATAGGAAAAATTTTCAAATAGAGAGAAGGGTAAATCAAATATTTTTAAATTTAAACAAATACATCCCAGGGTACCCCCGATGAGACAGCTTGGGAGCAGGAAATACTGGAAAAAGCGGAAGTGTGCACGAAAAACAACACCAATGACAAGAAAAGCTCCTATTGTACAAAAACCTAAAACAGGTTCAAAAACAAAGGGTAAATCCATATTAATCTCCTAAATAGCAGCTTCAATTATTTATATGGGTTTTTTATATCCTTCATGACCATTCCGCTTTAATATAACCAATTATCCGGCAAGGGCCCGGGCGTAATAATCCAACCATACCACCCGTTCCTGGGTAACTTCAATACCAAATATATTGGGTTGTTCCTCCAAAGACTGAAATAAAGGCCTGCGAACCCAACCACCTTCCGGTTCTTGAATCTTCAATTGATGGTCTGCTACTTTAACAACAACATCCGCATATTTTTTATCACCTGTGGCGTTGTAAAGCCATGAACACCCCCATCCTATTTTGCCGGATGTAAGATCTTCATACACCCCTTCTCTGCACTTTTGCGTCAACCCGAAAATTCTGTCAGCAGTTTCAAGCCATCGGGAATCCTGTGTAAGTTCATATAATTTAGCAAGACCCGCCATGGCAGCACCAAAATACCAGTACATCATACCCGGCATTTGAAAATCCACAATATACTCAGGGATTTCATGGGGTTGGCACACGGTGATCAAGTTACCGTTTAACCATAACCTTCGCAAGTACAATCGTTCATCCGGCTCAGGCTGATCATCCAACATTTTTTCAAAAAATTCCCCACATTTTATGGCAGATTCCTTTCTTCCCAACATTGACAATACCACCAGCCCCAGGGCGGTTGATCCCCAATCCAGAATCTGGAACATATCATGGTATTCCTTGCGAGAGGGTATACCTCCGATTTCAGGGTGGACCATGCTTTCAAAATAATCACCGCCTGCTTTTGCCAGATCATCGCGGCCCAGCTCGTGGGCGCCCCAGCATAACCAGGCATTCCGATAGTTGTTGTACATTGAGAGGGAAGGATCACAATGACCATTGTTGAAATCACCATTTTCAAAAAAGTGTTTTTCAATATAATTCATCGTGGCTTCCGCTTCCTTGACATATCCGGCTGTTTTCATGGCAAGGGGGGCTTTGAACATACCCATTACAATGTGTTCAGTTTTTCTGTAACTGCCATCTTCATTCATTAATTTAAGCGTCCATTCAGCAGCACGCCTGGCCGCAGCCTTATATTTATCAATTTTATCCTGCATTTTATTTTCTCCCATCTCTTTTTTTTAAAAAATATTTGAAACCAACTACGATTTATCATCTTCTTTTAAATAAATTCGTCTGGAGGATTGCAAACCAAGCTTCCCCCGTCCCTGTCGAATATTCAACTGCAAAAGAGATTTTACCAGAGATCCTACAGGCAACGGCGTGCCGGTATCTTCTGCCATTTTTAAAGCCAGGCGAACGTCCTTGTGCGCAAGAATTGTCTGAAACCCCACATTGTCAACTTTGGCCATAAACATCAATACCATCATATCAAATACTCGTGGAACATTGAGGCGCTGCAATTCTGCCAAAACCTTGGTATCCACTCCAGCGTCTTCGGCCAGGGTATATCCTTCTACGACTGTAGCCATCATGTTCATGGTCATCAGGTTATTGGCAAGTTTAACTGCAGAACCCATACCTATGGGGCCGCAAAAAAGTGTGAGCTGCCCCACAACATCTAATACAGGGCGGCATGCTTCCATATCTTTTTTCTTTCCGCCAGCCAGCATAACAAGATTACCGGCAGCAGCTTCATTGGGGGAACCCCCCACCGGGGCGTCAAACATAGTGACCCCAACCTTGGCAGCGGCCTCACACATTTTTTTATTACACTCCGGGTCAACCGTACTGGAATCAATGAGATAGAGACCTTCGTGGGCACCTTCTAATAGACCGTCTTTCTCAAGATATACCGATTCAACATGTTCCGGTTCCGGAAGCATTGTCATCACAACATCAGAAACCCGGGCCAATTCTTTGGGACTGTCTGCAATTTTGGCACCTGCCTGTTCAAACGTCTTCAGGATCTCCGGGTTTAAGTCGTAAACGCTCATATCAAACCCTGCATTCAGCAGGTTAAACGCCATGCCTTTTCCCATTGCTCCAAGTCCAATAAATCCGACTTTTTTAATCATGTTACCCTCCTAAATTTATGTTTATTCAAAGAACTATCTTAATAAATATGGTATTTTCACCTCAAGTGCATCATTGGGGCATTCCACCTCGCAGGGCAGGCAAAACCAGCAGGTTCGGAATTTGCCAAAAGGCTGTCCACAGGAATAGCATCGTTTTGCTTCCATTCGAGCCGCTTCCTGACTGACAGGTAATTCAATTTCCTGAAAGTCCCCTTTGCCTTTTGAACGATGTTCATCAATAATGATGCGTTTATCTGCGGAGCCTTTGCTTGTATCAATATCAAATTCGGTTTCAATGGGGCCCGGATATTTCCGGCCAAACCGTAAATGTTCTGCATTAAGGAATCTATTGACTGATTCTGCTGCCTCTCGACCGCTTGCCAGAGCATGAATTACAGAGGACGGCCCGGTGTGAATATCACCGGCTGCAAAGATTTTTTCATTTTTGGACTGAAGCGTAAGAGGATCAATTGCCATTTTAAAATTTTGAGTCAAACCTGAAGATTCCAAAAATGCTCTGTCCGCCTGCTGGCCAATGGCGATGATAACGGTTTGTGCATCTATATAATGCAATTCACAATCATCAAAATCGGGAGCAAAACAGCCGCAGTTATCAAAAACCTGCACACAGCGCTGGAAATCAATTCCAATCAACTGCCCATCGCTAAAATTCAGTTTTGGATTTCCCCAGGAATACTGAAAATTTATTCCTTCTGCTGCGGCACTTTTAATAGCCTCTGGAAATGCAGGGAGTTCATTGTTGGATTCAAGGGTGACCATAGTGACCTCTTCTGCCCCTAATCTGAGCGCTGTCTGCGCCGAATCCACAGCTACATTTCCACCGCCGATGACAACTACCTTTTTGCCGACTTCAAGCGCCTTGCCTCCCCGGACAAGCTTAAGAAATGGCAGACCATGGTAAACTCCCTGGTTTTCTTCCCCGTCAATATGGAGTATGCCATGTCCAGGGCAACCTGCGGCGACAATAACCGCATCAAACTCATTTTTGAGCGCTTCCATGCTTTTATTTTTTCCAATGGCTACCCCGCATTGAAAAGAAACATCCATTTCAATGAGCAGTCCCATTTCCCTGTCTAATACAGACTGGGGAAGCCTGAAATCCGGGATTGCCCATCGCAGCATTCCTCCGGGCTCTTTTTCAGAATCAAAAATTGTTACCCGATGACCATGAGTCCTGAGATCATAGGCTGCCATCATTCCGGCCGGCCCGGATCCGATAATTGCTATGCTTTTGCCTGTGTCGGGCAGTATTTCCGGAAGCGGGATTTTTTCCCCCGTGAATTGATCCGCAATATACCGCTTGAGATGGCGAATGGCAACCGCCTCTCCCTCTTGTCCCTTTCTATGGCATTTTTCTTCACAGGGATGGGAGCATATACGTCCAAGAATTTCAGGAAAGGGCAAATCCTGCCTTAAAATTTCCATTGCCTTTCTCTCTTCACCCCTGGCAATCAGCTGAACATATCCCTGACAATTTACGCCCAATGGGCATGCCTGGCGGCAGGGTGCCAGTTTCATCCTCAAATTATCCAATATACAGGTATTTACACAAATACTGCAGAATACACATTTGTCCATATCAATAACAATATTATCAGATAGCGCTTCTAATAAATTTAATCCCATTGGTTATGCCTCCTTATCCATACGAATGATGGGTGCATAGGATATTTTCACATCTTCAAATCTTTCTCCCTGGCTCAACACAATATGCTTTTTCCACTCCTGTTCATTAGTTTCTGGATAATCAGTCCGGTAATGCCAGGGCGTCCAGCGGCTTTCCTTCCGTTCCCTGGAAGCAAGGGCACTTAAAGTGGCGCATTGAATAATATTTTCTACCTCAAACAATTTAAAAAGGTCATGTACATTCTGAACACGAACCATTGTCGATAGCTCTTTGCGAAACCGATCCATCCACCACAGCGCCCGGTCCAGCTTATACTCATTTTTAGGCGGTTTGATATAATCACTGATCATTCGTCTGACTTTATACTCAAATTCCTCGATGGCTATTTCATTAGTATTTTGAGCTAACCTTGCATCTATTTCATTTATAAAATCATTGATTTGTTTTTCATCTAAGGAAACATCACCATTGTTTGCAGCAAATTCGGTTGCACTCTCAGCTGAGATCTCTCCAAAAACAAAAGCACCTGTTAAATGTCCCCTTGCCACAAGCGATGTGTCACCGGCCGCATATAAACCCGGGACAGCAGTTTCTGCGTTTTCGTTCACCCTCACACCTGTCAGTCCATGCCCCCCGCATAAAAATACCTCAGTGGGCCATAATTCAATTTCACCGGTTCGAAAATCAATTCCGCGGCCTTCATAAAATCGCTCACAGGCAGGCCGTTCAGTTGTAAAAAGAAGCTCTTCAATTTCTTTGATTTTATCTTCAGGAAGATGGTTCATGTTAATCCGCATGGGGCCGCTATTTTTCATGACATGTTCATTAAACATGCTCCTGATTGAAGGATGAGCCTTGTCTCTGCGTTCATTAAATGCATTAAAAAGCTTTGCCCCACGGGTTAATGTAATATAAAGAAGGGGGGCATTAATGTCTTTTACAATATAATATACAAGCGTGTACTCAAAGCCGCTCAATTCTGCGCCTGCACGATATGCCAGGCAATAACCGTCACCGGTGTTACCAGGATAATCGTATACGCCGTAAAGATGACCATTGTCCGGGAGTCCGAATCTTGCTGTTCCACCGGAGGTGAGAATAACGGTTTTGGCCTTGCAGACAATAATTTCACCCGTGCGGACATTCATTCCAATGGCACCGGATACCCTTTCCCCATCCTTGATGAGCCGCATCGCCATGGTCCGGTTGATGATCTTCACCCCAAGATCAACCGCTTTTTTTGCCAGAATGGTTTTCAGTTCCGGCTCTTTCATGGTCACGCAAAATTTACCTTTGGGATGAACCTGGAGGATATCATACTGGCCATTGTCATCTTTGGGAAAAAATATTCCCCAGGATTCCAGTTTTTTCATCATATCCCAGCTTCGTTCCGCCATCCGGTAATTAACCGGCTCGTCCATAATACCCTCACAGGCAATGCTGTTGGATTCCACATAGAGTTCCGGGGTTGATATCCCAGGAACTGCCACAATATTTAACGCGTCCATCCCCCTTGCAATGCACCCGGAATATTTCATGTCTCCTTTTTCAAAAACAACGACTTTCTGATTCGGATCCAATTCCTTGGCCCTGATTGCCGCCATAACGCCGGCACTGCCTCCACCGATGATCAACAAATCAGCTTCAATAATCGGGTAGTCTTTATTCATATTTTCCTCACTATTTCCATGTACAAGGTTGCAATTTTATGGCTGTTATTCCTCTAATTCTGTTTTTCCGTCAGAGATATTCTTATATACTGTTCTGTATCACTAATTCTATATATCTTTATTCGTATAATTATAGCTTGTCAAGTTTTTTTATACTTTAAAGAGTGATAACAATTTTTCCAGAAAATATCGTTAAATCCCTTTTTCAATCCCATCGGCAATATCATTCAGCAATTTTATCGATCGTCTTAAGGGTTCTTCCCTTTGATTGCTTTGCCAATCATGATGGAGCTTTTCGACAGTTTCAAGCTTTCCATTGATGGTATTCCACTGTTCCTGTGTAATATCGCCTGTTGTTATTGCCTTTGGCGCTACAAACCTTGCCTGATTGATAAGGTCCTTTACTTCGGCAATATCCGCTCTTGTGCCCTCCGGCTGAATACTTAAAAGATCTATACCCCGATTAATTTTGTCCGATGCAGCCACTGCAATATCACGAAGCAGCAAATCAATTCGATGTGGGCTGTATTTGGTCATCCCGCCCCTGGTTGGATGAATACGATCACCAAAGAGCCCCCTGGCAATGGCACGCCGCAGGGGAGAATGGGCAATTAGAACACCACCATCCGGCGTTGGCATCACCATTCCCAATGAACTTTGTCCTTTGTTTTTACCATCGGCAAACCATCTTAATTGGCCCGTCTTCCGATCCAGAATACCAACGCCAACTTTAACCGGCAGGAATACGGGCGTGTCCCCAAACAGTTTAAAGGCGGGGCCTACTCCAGCCAGAAAGGCGATACCATTGGCGGTTATGGCGGCAGTGTCCAGGTTCCATTGATGGAAGTTGGAATTGATATCTTCGTACATATCCATTTTTGCCCGCCATGCCAGTTCTGCATGATCTCCCTTGTCTATTATCTTTACCACATCCCGCCGGGTGACGGCATACAATTCACCATTATCCGAGGAAACGGATATGGAACCTCCAATCTGATCAGCATCTCCGCTTGTTAATTTGAGGCTGTATTTCCACACAATATTGCAGTCATAATCAAAGGCTATCATATTTCCATAGGCATCTCCCACATATCCACGTTGGCCATCCCCACGGAGTGCTGCTGTTGAAGCAGAGCCGCCCTCAAAGGAGAGTTTTGCCCCGATTTTCATCTTCCATCTGTATTTCCCTTCTTTGCTGGGAACGATATCAATCCGATACAGTGCTCCATACTCGGATATACCATCATTTTTCCCATCTTTTTCATCCAGATCTGTCGCAGTGATCCACATGGCGCCTGTTTTTTGATCAATGGAAAGATAGTTGGAGTTTACAACACGTTCTCCAAGTATTACTGCAAGCTGATGGGCAATTGTATACCCTTTTGGAGTGCCTTTAAACAGGTAGCTCAACTCCTCTTGTTCCAGTTTTTTGATTGCTTTGGGAAGTTTTCTGTTATCTTTTCCCGGGCTGGGTTTTCCTGGCAGGTAGAAGGGTTCAATATTTTGTTCTCCGGTTTTACGATCAACCGCATAAATCATACCCGTGCCGGTTACCCAGAGCAATCCGTCAAAGATCGGGTTATAGTTGGGACCGTTGCTGTTGTATTCACCCAGATTTTTAAATGTCGCTGTCTCAGGCGGCTCCGGGAATCCTGTCGGTTTGTGGTAGATGATCTTTCCACTGGGATGGACGGCCAGGACTTCTGCTTTCTCACCCACATATATAATCTCTTTTCCCGGGTTGTCCGGGTCACTTAAAACCAATGGCCTACCACCGCCGGTGGGCCTTTTATCGCCGGTGACTTTCCAAAGCAACTTACCGGTTTTACCATCCAGTTTGATAATAAGTGCTTTGTCCGCAGGAAATTGAGGTGTACTGTAAAGGTCTCCCCTGCTGTCAAAGGAAGAGGAAGAGGGATTAAAATAGTCTGTCTCACTAACCCAGTCTATTTCCAGGACAGGCCCAACCACAGTGGTAACTTCATCAGAATTCATCACGTCACCATGCCTTGCCCGCCAAATATTTCTTCTTGGCATGAGAGGAGTGGTTACCTGAATCTGCCGTTTTCCTTCCGGCTTCCATTGATGATTTTTGGAAATTTCAAATTCCCGTACCGGTGGATCTACGTCAGCTGTATACTTCATCCACCCGATTTTCAACTTCTTCACGGTTTTACAGCCTGTCAAAGAAACGCAGCAAAATAATAAAAGGATCAGACTGATTGGAATGAATGTTTTTAACTTCATGATAAAATTCTCGGTATATTATTTTTTATTTTATACCCACCCATATTGCAACCTTCTCAATTTGACCGGTAAACGGAAAGCTGTCAGTATAACTGGTTGTGATAAGTGTATTGCCGTCACGACCAATATCGAGCCCTTCATGGGACAAACGGCCGGCAATGGTTTTCGGCATATCCATCCGGCCGGCCTCTTTGCCGTTAATAAACAGCTTACCAATACCTGCAAGCTTACCGGTTTTTTCAAACTCAAACTGGATTTCCGATTTACCTGCCGGAACACAAATCGTTGATTCAATTTTATATAGTTTGCCGAAACTGGGCACATTGGCACAATAATTATACTCAAACACTGCTTTATCGTCCTTGATATAAATCACAAACCCTGAATCATCGTTTCCATTTGCAAAGAGTACGCCTTCTTCGTTGCCCTTTTCCCTGACAACCGGGATAGTGATGGTATAGGGCCGGTCAATAAATTTTGGGGTCGCTTTCTGGTCGACACGGGGTGTTCCCGAATAAAACAGATACTCTTTCTCTTTGGGACCTCTCATGGCTTTCATGGCTTTAATCGCCAGTCCCCCGAAAAAACCCGGGTATTTGGGATCAATCATATAATCAGCATTCACCTTTTTTGCTTCCGCTTTCCAGAGTTTTTTTAATTCTTTGAGTTTATCCGGATGCTGCGCAGACAGGTCGTTTGCCTCAACAAAGTCTTCTTCTAAATTATAAAGTGACCACTTGTCATCATCATAATCGTCGCCGCTTTTGTGTCTGGCCACGGCTGTCCAGCCGTCATGATAGATTCCCCGGTTATGCCCCATTCGATAAAATTGCTTGGTGCGCCGCTCTTTGCCATCGGGATCATCAAAGGTGTAAGCCATGCTGATACCGTCAACCGGTAATTGTTTATATCCATCAAACACGTCGGGCAGTTCCAGATCGAGCAGTTCAAGAATTGTTGGCATGACATCAGTCGCATGGTGATACTGAGTGCGAACTTCATTTTTGGTTTTTAATTTTGCAGGCCAGTGCACAATAAACGGCACGTTGATACCGCCGCCATAGGTGTCCTGCTTAAAGTAAGGAAACGGCGTGTTGCTTACCTGGGACCAGCCAATGGGATAGTTGGGGCCGGAGTTCGGGCCGCCAATATCATCCAGCCGTGCCACAAGATCCTGTACAGACTCAGCCTGACCAGCGTAATATGCAGAATGGTTCACGCAACCGTTGATGCTCCCTTCCTGGCTGCCGCCGTTATCCGACATCACGACAATAAGGGTATTGTCAAGTTCACCCAGGGCTTTCAACTCATTAAACAGGCGACCCAGTTCAACATCTGTTTGATCAAGAAAACCCGCATACACTTCCTGCAAACGTGCATACGCTTTCTTCTGGTTGCTGTCTAATGATTCCCACGCTTGAATCCGTTTATCATTTTCAGGAAGTTCTGCGTTTTGGGGAATCAGCCCCATCTCTTTCTGGCGTGCAAACCGCTGTGCCCGCATCACATCCCATCCCTCATCATATCGGCCGCGGTATTTATCTAAATATTTTTGTGGTGCCTGGTGCGGGGCGTGCATACCCGGTGTGCCAATATACATAAAAAACGGGCGGTCTTTACCATGAGTACCGGCATAAGACTGGTGTGTGCGAAGCATTGTAATCGCATTATCCACCAAATCCCGGGTCAGGTTGTAGTCCCTGTCATAAACCCGGTCAACCACCTTGTTGTCTTGGATTAACTCGGGTGCGAACTGATCTGTAGAACCGGGCATGAAGCCGTAGAAACGGTCAAAGCCTTTTCCCAGGGGCCAGTTTTCAAAAGATCCGGCAGGACCCAAATGAGACGGTGGTGTAAGGTGCCATTTACCAAGCGCATAAGTGCCATAACCTGCATTCTGAAGGACTCGCGCCACTGTCGCTGCCGCCGGATCAATACGCCCTCTGAATGCCGGGAAACGGGGACCAAGATCAAATCTTGAAACCAGTCCCATGCCCACACGGTGAGGTTCCCTGCCGGTCAACACTGCAGCCCGTGTTGGAGAACAGGTGGGCGTGGCATGGAAATTATTGTAGCGCAAACCATTTCTCGCAAGGCTATCGATATTAGGGGTGTCTATTTCCGAACCATAAGCACCTATATCTGCGTATCCCGTATCATCGAGCAGGACCACAAGCACATTGGGATTTTTATTCTTATTTGCTTTGATTGTCTGTTTTTGCTTTTCTGTTATCGAACTCTGATCAGGATATTTCCCACCCGATTGCGTGGCACATCCAGCGACAAGCAGCACAGTTAAAAACATTCCAATCCAAATACCTTTGAAAAACTTGTGTATGATGTTTTTTTTCATCTTTTCACCTTTTTCCTTGTTTATCCAGAATCTCCACAGCCTGTAACAGGCTTTCACCCACTTGGGTCAGTGTTGCCTCTTCTGGTTTTATATCTTCAACGACACGATCAATCACCTGCCTTATCATCCTCCATTGCCCTTCTGCCAGGGAGCCTTCCTGTATCGCTTTCGGGGCCACGCGATAGCACTGAGCCATAAGCTGTTCTATCTGATAAATATCCTCACGGGCAGCCCCGGCATGTGACGTGGCAAAGCCAGCCGTGTTTACAGCTCTATTGGCTGCGGCCCAGAGGGCATCTCTTATGATAAGATGCTGGTGAATCGGTTTGAACTTTGTTATGCCACCGACAACGGGCCTGGGGCTTTTTGAATTTCCTAAAATCG
>NZ_JAIOSW010000370.1 GCF_021107415.1 Desulfobacula sp. | reverse complement strand
CTTGAACCGTGTAATCATTTTGGAAAAACCCCACCCTGCACCCGTATAATTGTCAAAGCCGGAATAAAAAAAGTTGTGGTGGGCTGTAAAGATCCCAACCCCATAGTCTGCGGTGGCGGTATAAAGTACCTGCAGGACAATGGAATTGAGGTGATTTGCGGCATTCTTGATAAAGAAGCCAAAATTCTGATTGAAGAATTTATCTGGTATAGTCAAAATGATGAGAAACCCTTTGTGATTTTGAAATGTGCATCCACTCTGGATGGGAGAATCGCAACCGTAACAGGGGATTCAAAATGGATCACCAATGAAAAATCCAGAGGATTTGTTCATCAGATCCGTCATGAAGTGGATGCCATTTTAGTGGGTTCCGGAACCCTGCACGCCGACAACCCGTCGCTTACATCAAGAATTGACGGTGTTGCAACAAAAGATCCCGTAAGAATCATCTTGGATACCCATTTGAGTATCAACGAAACCGCAAAGGTGCTCACCCAGGATTCCACTGCCAAAACTATTATTATTACAGCCCCTGGTGCTTCCCTAGAGAAAAAAACCCTGCTTGAAAGGTATGGGGTTCAAAATCTCGAAGTGTCGGTAAAGGAACAAAAACTTGATTTAAATGAACTGATGATTAAGTTAGGGCAGATGTCAATTTTAAGCCTTTTGATAGAAGGCGGAAGCGTGGTGGCAGGATCAGCACTTAAAGCCGGGATTGTAAATAAGGTGTTGTTTTTTCTGGCACCCAAATTTTTAGGCAGCAGCGACGGCATTCCTGTGTTTGAAGGTCATGGTCCCAAGCTGATAAAGGATGCCTTTGAACTTAAAAACACAAAGGTTACCCAGTTTGATAATGATATTCTTGTGCAGGGGTATTTAAAATAAGAGGGAATAAAGCCAGGTGTTTACAGGAATCATTGAAAGTTTTGGAACCATAAAGCAGATTAAGCCCAGCGGGGAGGGAAGAGTGCTCCACATCGGCTGTGATCTGGATTTGTCCGGGACTAAAATTGGAGATTCTATTGCTGTAAACGGAGCTTGTCTTACTGTGGTTGGTCTTGATAGAAATAGTTTTAAAGTGGATATGGCGCCGGAAACCGTTGAACGGACAACTTTTAAGCAGTTGGTGTCAGGTTCCAGGGTCAATATAGAACGGGCATTAAAGCTGTCAGACCGAATTGACGGCCATCTGGTTTCGGGACACATTGATGGAACAGGAACCATTGCTTCCATAAAAAAAAAGAGCAATGCCGTGATCATCAAAATTAATGTTCCGTTTAAGCTTGGTGCAGACATGATTGAAAAAGGATCTGTTGCCATTGAAGGGATCAGCCTGACTATCAATGAATGCACTGATAAAGACTTTCAGGTCAGTATTATTCCTCATACCGCAGATATCACAACTATTGGATTAAAACGGGTCGGTGACAAGATCAATATAGAAACCGATATGATCGGGAAATATGTAAAAAAGATGTTAAAGGGAAGTTTTTCAAAAAATGATGCTTTGCCCAACGGGAAAAAAGATATCAGCATGGAACTTCTCGCAAGGAACGGATTTTTATAACTTTAAGGATTTATATATGCTGCATTTAACAATTAAACAGGCGATTGAAGATATTAAAAAGGGTAAAATGGTCATCCTTGTGGATGATGAAGACCGTGAAAACGAGGGTGATCTGACCATGGCAGCAGAAGCTGTGACCCCTGAAGCCATAAATTTCATGGCCATGTATGGAAGGGGACTGATCTGCCTTCCCCTTGATTCCACTATTGCAGACCGGCTGGATCTGCCCATGATGGTGGACCAGAATACCTCACAATATGGAACCGGATTTACCGTATCCATTGAAGCGAAAATTGGGGTGACCACTGGTATTTCTGCAGCAGACCGGGCAACAACCATCCTTACGGCGGTGGCGGATGATACTACATCTAACGATATTGCAAGACCCGGACATATTTTTCCATTAAGGGCAAGGGACGGTGGTGTCATGATAAGGATCGGTCAGACAGAAGGATCTGTTGATCTGGCCCGTCTTGCAGGGATGAAGCCTGCTGCGGTGATTTGTGAAATCATGGATGATGACGGCACCATGGCAAGGATGCCCTCCCTGGAAAAATTTGCAAAAAAGCATGGTATAGGCATCTGCACAGTTGCTGATCTTGTAAAATACAGACTTAAAACAGAAAGTTTTGTCACAAGAGCGGCCGAGACTGTGATCCCCACACGGATTGGCGGAGAGTTTAAGATCATTGCCTATGAAAACGATATTGATAACCTGACCCATATTGCGCTGGTGAAAGGGGAGGTTGACCCTGAAAAAGAAATCCTGGTGAGAGTTCATTCAGAATGTATGACAGGGGATATTTTTTCATCCCTTCGGTGCGACTGTCAGGAGCAGCTTTATAAAGCCATGGCCATGATGGAAGAAGAAGGCAGCGGGGTTCTCTTATACCTTCGTCAGGAAGGCCGCGGTATCGGTCTTGTGAATAAATTAAAAGCCTATGAATATCAGCGCCAGGGTCTGGATACGGTTGAAGCCAATGAAAAACTCGGTTTTAAGGCCGACATGAGAGATTATGGTGTGGGTGCCCAGATGCTGGTTGATCTGGGTGTCAGGAAAATGCGGCTTCTGACCAACAACCCAAAAAAAATGATCGGTCTGGAAGGCTATGGATTGAGCGTTGTTGAACAGGTTTCCATTGAAGTTGAGCCCAATAGCTATAACCAGGGATACTTAAAATGCAAGCAGGCCAAGATGGGACATTTACTCCATATGTGATCAATGTTTCAATTAAAGTTGTCAGCATAATATAAGGAAAAGAAAAATGCCAAAAATTATAGAAGCAGGTTTACAGGCCCAGGGTAAAAGGTTTGGAATCATTGCCTCCCGTTTTAATGATTTTATCACAGGTCGACTGGTGGAAGGTGCTCTTGATGCGCTCATCAGAAGCGGGGCAGAGGATAAGGATATTACCATTTTAAAAGTTCCCGGGGCCTTTGAAATTCCTTTGGCAGTCAAGAAAATGCTGAACCATGGACAATACGATGCCATTATCTGTCTTGGAGCCATCATTCGAGGTGCCACCAGCCATTATGATTATGTGTGCGCGGAAGTGTCCAAAGGCATTGCATCCATTAGCCTTGACGCCGATATTCCGGTGATGTTTGGAATTCTCACTACAGAAACCATTGAGCAGGCCATTGAAAGGGCCGGGACAAAAGCCGGCAATAAAGGTTTTGATGTCGCCCTTGGTGCTATAGAAATGGCAAATCTTTCGGAAAGTTTAAAAACTGAAAGCCTTAAAAAAGGTTAAATAAGATTATGGGTGACCGCAGGCAGGCACGGGAACTTGCACTTCAGGCACTTTTTTTCTTTGATATGGATAAATCTGTTTCTGATAAAAGCCTTGAGGCATTCTGTGCCAACAATGAAGAAAAACTCACGCAGGAAGTCAAACCATTCTTTCTGGATTTGGTAGAGGGTGTGAGGGAAAATAGTTCTCAAATCGATGCTTTTTTAAACAAGTATTCAAAAAACTGGAAAATTTCCAGGATGCCTGTGGTGGATAGAAACATCATGCGGATTGCAATATTTGAATTTTTGAAGCACTCTGATATCCCCCCCAGTGTCACCATAAATGAAGCGGTTGAAATTGGGAAAAAATACGGTACAAGGGATTCCGGTTCTTTTATCAATGGTGTGCTGGACCGTATCAAATCCCTTGAAGGTTTTGAATAGCCTGAATATAGGAGGTTGTTTTGATTATAAAGAAACTTGAAGTTGGTCCGATTATGGCCAATTGTTTTATTTTAGGATGTGAATCTACAAAAGAGGCAGTTGTGATTGATCCGGGGGATGATGCAGATCGAATCCTGATGGAGCTTGGAAAGTCCAATTTAAAGGTAAAATATCTGATCAATACCCACGGGCATTTTGATCATGTGAGTGCCAATAAAAGAATGAAAGAAGCGACAGGGGCACAGATTGCCATTCATCCCGAGGATGAACCCATGCTGCACGAGCTTTCACAGTCTGCTCTGATGTTTGGACTGGCATCAGAGAATTCACCGCCTGCGGATATTCTTTTAAAAGACGGAGATGAAGTTACCTTTGGTGAAATAACATTGCAGGTAATCCACACGCCCGGTCATTCTAAAGGCGGTATCAGTCTTTATACCAAGGGTCATCTCTTTTCCGGGGACACCTTGTTTGCCGGTTCCATTGGCAGGACAGATCTTGCCGGGGGCGACTATGATACGCTGATTTCAAATATTAAAGAAAAGCTTCTAATTTTTGATGATGATACCATTGTGTATACCGGCCATGGCCCGGAAACAACCATAGGTAATGAAAAGAGAATGAATCCTTTTTTAAGATGATGGTCTTAAGATGAATGGTCTTAAGATGAATGAGTTGCTAAAACATCTTCCTTATTTAAAAGATGTTCATCAGGAAGCCATTGAGCTTGACCGGCCATTTGAACAGATAGCCGCATCCTTTGCAAGGGATATCGGGACGGTACTTTTATTATCCGGCTCAAACCTTGACTGCTCCCGATATCATATACTGGCCGTAAAACCCTGGCTTGAGGTGTGCAGTAAACAGGACCTATTATCCATTAAATATATGGGAAAACAAACCCATGTCCGGCATGATCCATTTTCAGTCATTCAGGCTCTGCTGGATCAATTCAAATTAAATAATACCTCTTTGGATCTTCCGGTTCATGCGGGTTTGTTTGGATATTTTTCCTATGATTTAAAAGACCGGATTGAGAAACTTCCCAGAACCTGTATGGATACCTTTCTGCCGGATTTATGCCTGTATGCTCCTTCCATCATCCTTGTCCAGGATAAAACTACAGATCAGACCCGACTTTGCATTCCTGTGCTGTCTGATGATGCAAGTCTTAAACAGACAGATGAGACTATTCAAAACATTAAAAATTTTTTCTTTGCCAGAATTAAAAAGAATGTCAAAAGAAAATCTTTTTCCATAGACGGCTCAGGGTTTAAATCTAGTTTGTCTAAACCTGAGTATATCACTTCGGTAAATAAGATCATTGATTATTTAAGGGCTGGTGATATTTACCAGGCCAATCTTTCCCAGCGGTTTGAAACCGGGTTTTCAGGGGATAGTTATTCCTTATTCCTGGATTTGTTTGAGCGAAATCCAGCTTCTTTTTTCAGTTATATCCATGCCGGCGACCATACAATCGTGTCCACCTCCCCTGAAAGATTTATCAAGCAGGAGGGCAGATGCGTTGAAACAAGACCCATAAAAGGCACCATTGCACGGGGAAGTACAAAAGAACAGGACCGGGAAAATGGAGTAAAACTCACCCAGAGTAAAAAAGATGATGCCGAACTGACCATGATTGTTGACCTGATGCGAAACGATCTTTCCCGGGTGACAAAACACGGCTCTGTCATTGTTAAAGAGCATAAACGTCTTGAACCCTATGAAAATGTTTTCCACCTTGTTTCCATTGTGAAAGGTGAACTTAAAGATGATAAAACCTCAGTTGATTTTTTAAAAGCTACGTTTCCCGGAGGGTCTATCACAGGTTGCCCTAAGATCCGTTCCATGGAAATTATCGATGAACTGGAATCGGTGAATCGACATATCTATACCGGTTCCATCGGCTATATCAGTTTCCATGATACCATGGACCTCTCCATTGCCATCAGGACAGCTACTATTGTCAATGACAGAGTCTTTTTTTCTGTTGGCGGGGGCATTGTATATGATTCAGACCCGGAAAAAGAATTCCAGGAAACCCTTGATAAAGGGAAAACATTGATGGAATCTCTTTCCGGTACTATAAAAAAGAAGTGTACCCAAAAGCTGAAAGCCTGGGTGGATGGGAAAATCATTAATCAGGATCAGGCAAGCGTATCTGCCACAAGTCATGGATTCCAATACGGGGCAGGCCTTTTTGAAACCATTCGCGTGGATAAGGGAACCATATTCCGCCTGAAAGATCATGTATTGCGATTGAACAGAGCCTGGGCAGATCTTTTTTCTGATACACCTCCTGATATTACCTGGGAAGATGTGATCAACCTTTTAATAAGGGAAAACAAGCTTCAGGACAAATTGCTTGCCATTAAAATTCTCGTATCAAAGGATGAACAGGAGTGTGGCAAGAAAGTTTTTCTGGCTGCCTTTGCAAGAAAGTATACTCACAGGCTTGAAATATTGGATAAAAAGGGCCTGGACCTTGTCACATATTCCTTTTCCAGGCAATCGCCAATAGCCGATTATAAAACTTTGAATTATCTATATTATGACCAGGCAGGCCGGTTTGCCAAAGCGCATGATGCAGATGAAGCCATTATTTTAAATCCCGATCTCACAGTCTCGGAGACAAATACTGCAAGTATTCTTGCTATAAAGGACAAAACCGTGATAATACCCGAATCCGATCATGTTCTGGACGGTGTGACACTAAAATCTGTATTGACGATACTATCGGACAAGGGGTATGATATCCGAAAAAAGAGAATGCCCAAAGAGAAGTTTTATTCATATCCCAATATTATATTAACCAATGCGTTAATAGGGGCTGTTAAAGTGCTGACCATTGATGGGGAAAAAATAGAACAGGATAAAGAGATCTGTTCCATGATCAATGAACAGCTTTTTGATTGTGAGCTGATAAGCTAAAGAGGGAACAAATTATGAAAAGAATAAATACCATTATGGCAATACTATTTATTGTATTTTGCCTGGCTTACCAAGGCATGGCGCAAGAAAAAGTTAACCCCGAAGTTAAGATTGACAATCCGGTTTTCATTTTCGGATCAGTACCGGAAGGGGTTCAGGTGCTCCATGAGTTTATCATTAAAAATAAAGGTGATGCCCTTCTTCATATTGAGAATGTCCTGCCTCCCTGAGGCTGTGACAAGCACTCCTTTGACAGGGAAATTCCCCCGGGCGGGGAAGGCAAAATAAAGCTGAGCTTTAAAACCAATGGATACGGCGGGAAGACCATGAAAAAAGTCATTCTGGTCAAGACCGATGATCCTAAAAAAAGAAAATTCAACCTGGTTGTCACAGGACCGGTTGAAAAAATTGTTGATATTAAGCCTGCATCGGTCTACCTGGATGGAAACCCGGGAGATACCCTGGAATCCGTTGTGACCATAACCCCTTCTGAAAAGTACAAGTTTTCAATTTTAGGGATGGAACAAAAGATCAATACAAAAATTAAAGCACAGCTTATTGAACCAAAAGGAGATGAGAAATCCTGGCAGATAAAGATTAAAAGTATATCAGATAAAGCAAATGACTTTTATGATGTGCTGACCCTTAAAACAGACAGCCGGTACAAGCCCACACTCACCATAAGGGTATATGCCATTTTTTTTAAAAAACAGGAACTAAAATCTTAAGTTTACAGGACTTTTTTTACTAAAATTAATTATGGATATTAAAAAAATCAAAGCAGTGGTGTTTGACTGTGACGGTGTCATGTTTGATACCG
>NZ_JAIOSW010000372.1 GCF_021107415.1 Desulfobacula sp. | reverse complement strand
TATTCAGTCCCGAGGATGTAAAAACCGCAGCCGACATTTTTAAAGACGGTTATTAGACTCTTGACTTCTTTTTAAAGGATTAAAAGCAGCCATTTTTCTCTTTTTCTAAAATGGCTGCTTTTTTATTTTTTCATAGCCTCAAACCCGTCCATAAAAATGATATTATCAAGGCTTTCTCTTGTCCTTAAGAACCTGGTTTGAAATAACAATTCTCTGGATCTCGCTGGTTCCTTCATAAATGGTAAACACCCTTGCATCCCGATAAAATCTTTCAACGTTATAATCTTTGGTAAACCCGTATCCGCCATGTATTTGAATGGCTCTTGCCGTGATATCGTTTACCATTTCAGAAGCAAAGAGTTTGGCAATGGAAGCTTCCCTTGTATAGGGTTCGCCCCTGTCTTTCAGGGATGCTGCTGAAAAAATCAATTGTTTAGCCGCCTCAATCTGGGTGGCCATATCTGCAATCTGAAACCGTATGGCCTGGTGTTTTGAAATGGCTGCACCAAATTGTTTTCTCTTTTTTGCGTATTTTACGGCCGCGTCAAAGGCAGCCATTGCAACACCGTATGATTGGGCAGCAATACCGATTCTGCCACTGTCCAGACCTGACATGGCAATTTTAAAGCCATCACCTTCTTTGCTGATTATATTGGAAGCCGGGACAATACAATTTTCCAAAATCAAATCAGTTGTATCAGATGCTCTCAGTCCCATTTTATCTTCCAGGCGGCCGACGATTAACCCTGGTGTTCCCTTGGGAATAACAAAACAGCTGATCCCCCTATGCCCTTTGCTCTCATCTGTTTTCGCAGTGACCAGAACCACTTTTGAATTTTTACCGGTGGTAATAAATCGCTTGGTTCCGTTAATAATATATTGGTCACCATCCCTTACAGCTGTTGTCTGCTGGCTGACAGGGTCAGATCCGGCATCAGGCTCTGTCAGACCGAATGCACCAATCATTTCACCGGAAGCCAGGGGGACCAGAAACTCTTGTTTTTGTTCCTCTGTCCCAAATTTATAAAAAGTTTCACAAACAATTGAATTTTGAACCGACATGACAACTGATGTTGACGCGCATGAATAAGCAATCTCCGATAATGCCAAAACATAGGAAACCGCATCTGCAGACTCACCGCCATATTCCTCGGGGATCATCATTCCCATTAATCCGAGTTCACCCATCTGTTTAAAATTTTCAGCGGGGAATTCTTTTGTTTTATCCCTTTCTGATGCGGTTGCTGCAATAACTTTCCTGGAAAATTCCCTGACCATATTTTGAATCATCAATTGTTCATCGGTAAGCTTGAATAACATGATTTACCCCTCCCCTCTTTATTTCCCCTGAAACACTAGGGTGCATACACCACAACAATAAGTTCTGCATCTATTTTGCCAGTATTTCGCAAGTCATGTTTAATGCCGGAATTAAAGTGAAGGGAATCCCCTTTTTTCATTTTATTGATGTGATCACCAACCTGAACTTCCACTTTACCTTCCAGAACATAGACAAACTCTTCTCCTTCATGCTGAAATCCCACACCACCATGACTTTTTTCAGCTTCAATCACAATCCTGAAGGCCTTAAGATGTTTATTTTCCGCATTGGGTGTCAATGGGGTGTAGGCATAGTTATCCGTCCGTTTGGTATATGCCTTGGATCTTTCTTCAATGGCATCATCCTGCTCTTTTAACAAAAAGCTTGAGTCAATATGAAGGGTTCTGGAAATTTGCAAAAGGGTTCCAACCGAGGGTCTTTGATCTCCAGCCTCAATTTTTTTGATAAATTCTTTTGACAACCCTGTTTCATTGGCCACTGTATCCAGGCTGATTTTTTTATCCAGCCTGGCCCGCCTTATCCTCTTGCCAATTGGTGTAATTCCTTTCTTTTTAGCCATTTTATCTCCATCAAAGAAAATTAATCAATCACTTCAATCCAGTTCTCAGTGTCTTCTGTTTTTCCATATTGTATGTCGGTGAGTGCATTATAAAATTTCATTGCTGTTTCACCGGGAGTCCCGTCACCTATAGCAATATTCCTTTCACCATACCTTATTTCACCCACAGGGGAAATAACCGCTGCAGTTCCGGAGCCGAACACCTCTTTAAGTTTTCCGTCTTCATGGGCCTTAAACACTTCGTCAATACTGATTTTTCTTTCAGACAAATTCATGCCCCATTTTTTTGCAAGACTGATGACTGAATACCTTGTAATGCCGGGAAGGATACTTCCGGTCAGATTGGGGGTCACCAACTCATCATCCATGAGGAAAAATATATTCATGGCACCGACTTCTTCTATATATTTTCTTTCAATGGCATCAAGCCAGAGCACCTGGGCATATCCATCCTTTTTTGCTTTTTCAGATGCAATCAGACTTGCTGCATAGTTGCCGGCAGTCTTAAATTCACCCACACCGCCTCTGACGGCCCTGACATGATCCTTTGAAACCCATATTTTCACCGGGTTCAATCCTTCGGCATAGTATGCGCCAACAGAAGAAAGAATAATATAAAATTTATAAGTAAAGGATGCCCGTACGCCTATGAATGGATCTACTGCAATAATTGTGGGCCTTATGTACAAAGAAGTCCCAAGGGTTTCAGGAATCCATTTTTCTTCCAGCCTTATCAATTGTTTCAGAGCATCCATGACAAAATCAATATCAAACTGCGGAATGCACATTCCTTTTGCAGACCGGTTCATTCTTTCAAAATTATCCCTGGCCCTGAAAAGACAAATCTTCTTATCTGATGTTTTATATGCTTTTAACCCCTCAAAAATAGCCTGACCATAATGGAAAACCATGGCAGCAGGGGAAATAGAAAAATCAGCATAGGGCATTATTTGCGGGTCATGCCACCCCTTATCTTCAGAATAATCCATGACAAACATATGATTCGTAAACACCTGGCCAAAGCCCAGATCAGAATCTTTTGGCCTTGTTCTGTTCGTCTCTGCCTGGGTAACCTTAATTTCCATTACATCCTCCGTGAGTTTAATTTAAATTAACTTTATTTTCTTAAAATATTATGAGTGCCAAATTTATACTTTATCAAGATAATTTTATCCCTTTATTATTGACTGACTCATTTTTTTCAGGCTACTATACTAAATTATTTATTTGTTTAAGACAAAGGAAAAAAAAATGAACATAAAATATCATATTGAAACAGCATGGAAGCACTGCATCGGTAATATTATATCTTTGATTATTTTGACGCTTGTGGTCGCTGCTGTCAGCGTTGTTTCAATCGGTATCCTGGCGCCTGTGGCATTTGCAGGATATACCTATTCTCTTTTTCAATTATTAAAACACAACCGGGAGCCCAAAGCTCAAGATGTTTTTTCACAGCTCAGGTTATTTCTACCCCTGTTCATATTCAGCCTTATTGTCTTTATTATCACTATCATCGGGTTTACCCTGTTTGTAATACCCGGTATTTTGTTCTCTATTATTATGGGTTACACATGCCTCTATATGATCCCGATAATGGTGGACAAAAAATTCGGGCTTCTGGATTCCATTAAAAAAAGTATCTCCATGGTCACAAGCTCTCATCTTTCCGACCATATCATCGTTTTTATTATTTTTGCTGCACTCACCACCATTGGCGGATCATCATTTATAGGCTTTTTATTTCTTCAACCCTTTGCAACACTCTTTCTTTTGTCTGTCTATGAAGAGATAGTATAAGGAAATCCATGCAAGAATCTTTGATCAAAAACTATGAGTTTGAGACCGGCATATATCGACCGCCCAGTGAAGGCGGCAGTGCATCCCTTCTTTTACGGCTGACCCGTAACTGCCCCTGGAACCATTGTACTTTCTGCGCCATGTATAAATCAGAAAAATTTGAACTGCGCAAACCAGAAGATATCATACAGGATATCAATGTCATGCATGACATATATTTGCAATTAAAAGAGATTTCATTAAAACAGGGCCAGGCAGGTATATTTTCAAACGAAACTTTTACCCTTTTCTTAAAAAAAGCACCTGAACTCTATTTCCACCCGGGTATTTCCATGCTCTTCAACTGGCTGGCTGTTGGAGGGAAAACTGTTTTTTTACAAGATGCCGACAGCCTGATCATGAAAACAGATCACATGGTTCAGGTCTTAAACCATTTAAAAAAAACCTTTCCGACAATTCAAAGAATCACTTCCTATGGCCGGTCCAGAACAATTGTAAGAAAACCAGAGCCTGATCTTGAAAAAATCCACAATGCCGGTCTTGACCGGCTCCATATCGGGCTTGAAACAGGAAATGCAGCCCTGCTTAAGAAAATCAAAAAAGGTGCTACACCGGAAGACCATGTTAAAGGCGGGCAAAAGGCCATGAAAGCAGGTTTTCAGGTTTCAGAATACTGGATGCCGGGACTTGGCGGCAAGACCCTGTCAAAAGATCATGCACTGAACACCGCAGTAATCCTCAATCAAATTAATCCCCATTACATCAGATCACGGCCGTTTACCCCCAGGCCCGGAACATCATTGTATGAAAAAGCCTCCAGAAATGAGCTGGAACGTATGACGCCCAAAGAGCAGCTATTGGAGATAAAACAGACACTTGAACCCCTGGATATAACCTCCAGAGTCTGTTTTGATCATGCAGGAAATTACTGGGCTGCACCAGACGGCCGGCTCCTTTTAAGCCAAAGCTATGAAGGATATAAATTCCCTGAAGAAAAACAAAATTTGCTGGGACTGCTTGAAGAAGGTATAGCGCATTATTCATAACTTTTTTTGGAAGTTGTCGCTCTATTAGAAAATTTACTCGTCACTGATGATAATAAACCCCCGATAGGATTCTGTTATAAAAATTACTTTTTTTAGTCCTGCTGATATGCTTTTATCGTTGATTTCTGACCTGCATAAACTTATGATAGAAACAATTGAGTTTGTAAGGCTCAGAAGAAAATATCCGTAGAATTTCAATAAAAGAGGCGGACGTTTTCATTACTGTTATCAACCAACTCACTAAAATTGATGACATTGACTCAGCCTTTTGAATCAACAGTGGTGAGGTAAGCGATATGCTTTTACGCATTTGGTTGGCGTTAATTTTTGTTGTCGTCGGTTATGTTCTGACGTTGTTCCTTAATATAAACAGCCACACCAACATGGCTTACGACGCCCGAAAGAACGAGCTGCGTCACATTGTCAGTCTTGCTAAAAATACCATTGAGCCTCTTCTTGAAAAGCAAAATGCGGGGCTCATAACCAAAGAAGAATCAATACAAGCTGGCATAGAAATACTTAAGAGAATGACATTCCTGGACAGCTACGGGAATAATTATATTTTCATGACCACCTATGAAGGAACAATGCTTGTCATTCCCTTTCAACCAGAAAAACAGGGTTTTAATCAATGGGACATGCAAGATAAAAACGGAAAATACTTAATCCGGGAAATAGTTAAATTAGCGACTAGCCCTGAAGGCACAGGCTTTGTAGACTACTACTACCTTCCACCCGGTAGAACTATAGAACAAAATAAAATTTCATATATTGTAGGAATTCCTGAATGGAACGCATATATTGGAACCGGAATGTACACCGAGGATTTAGAACGTTATAACAAAAAAAGCATAACTACTATTATTTTAATAACGATATTGACCTTAGTTATCATCGTATTTTCCAATATAACACTTGTTAGACCTCTTTATTTATGTTACAGGCGATTGCTGTCACTGTTTGAAGATATCAGAAAAAATCCGAATGCTACTCCCGAAGTGAACTTGTCCGATTTTAATATAAAGTCTGAAGCTGGGAAACTATTAAGCAGTTTCAAGTCTATGTTGGACGAAATCCATAATAGTAGATACGAGCTAAAGGTTAGCAAAGAACGCTTTGACTCTGTCCTGGCAGCGACAAATGACGGTATATGGGACTGGGATCTTGGTACTAATACTACTAATTTTTCACCGAGATGGCAGACTATGCTGGGTTATCAAAGTGACGAGTGCAGTGACATTTTCTCATCGTGGTGTGAATTAATTCACAGCGAGGATGCAGAAGCGGTCCTTGCCCACTTGCAGGCTTGTCTAAGTGGTTCTGCGCAGAGTTATAGTCAAACATTTCGTATGGTTCACAAAAATGGTGATTGTCTGTGGATTTTGGCACGTGGTCATATTTTGAGGGATAAAAACGGTAAATCCTATCGGATGGTTGGCGCGCATACTGATATTACCGAACAACAGAATGCAGCGGCCGCGCTTGAATTGCAACAAAATGAATTGACCTACCTTTCACGGATTGCTGTCATGGGGGAGCTTACTGCCACTATCGCTCACGAGATTAATCAACCACTTGCAGCGATTGGTGCAAATGCTCATGCCGCCTTGCGCTTTCTTTCTTTCGACGAACCAGACTTGGACCACGTACATGAAATTCTCTCGGATATTGTTTTAGATAATAAACGGGCTGCCGAAGTTATCCTTCGACTCCGCTCAATGCTGATTAAGGGTGAGGTCGAAGCCTCCCCCTTTGATCTCAATAGCGCTGTCAATAGTGCTATTGCCATAATTCACAGGTTAGCACAATCCAATAATATCAAGCTGAAAACAGATTTTTCTTCAAGCCTGCCTATTTTCTTGGGTGACAGTATCCAGATACAACAGATATTAGTAAATCTTTTATTGAATGCCATTGATGCCATTGGATCTAAAGGAGGCGAGGTGAGAGTGCGAACGTATTGCCGAGATGATGGCAAATTTGTGGTTTCGGTAGCCGATACGGGAGCAGGCATCGCCGAGAGTGACATTGAAAAGATATTTGAACCCTTTTATTCAACCAAAAAAAAAGGAATGGGGATGGGCCTGTCTATCTGTCGCACAATAACTGAAGCGCACGGTGGTGAAATCCTTGTGGAACGGAATTTTCCTCACGGTGTTACTTTTGTAATTATCTTTCCGACAAGGAGTGAATCATCAAAATGAGTAATGACGCTCCCATGATCCATATTGTTGATGACGACCCTTCTGTTGGCTTGTCGATCTCACGGCTGCTAGAATCGGTAGGCTATCAGACAAACACTTTTTCCTCTGGCAAGGCGTATCTGGCCTCGGGAGACTGTGGAAAAGCATCATGTGTTGTCCTTGACATGCGGATGCCTCAGATGAGCGGTCTTCAACTGCAAAAGGAACTTTTACACCGCTATCCGGAAATAACGGTGGTATTCCTCACCGGCTATGGCACCATCCCCATGGCGGTAAATGCCATACGCGCAGGTGCGGTGGATTGCTTGGAAAAACCCTTTCCCGAACACCAATTAATAGAAAGTATCAACCGAGCCATCGCCCAATACGAGTTTAACTGTGACAAGTTACGTGAGAAGATCAAGTTGCAGAATCGCCTTCAATCGCTCACACCACGCGAACGCGAAGTGTTTGCCCTCGTTGTCCAAGGCAAACCCAATAAACTCATTGGCGCAGAACTTTTTATCAGTGAAAAGACAGTTAAAATCCACAGAGCCCGTGTCATAGAAAAAATGTGTGCCGACTCCCTGCCAGCTCTCGTGAGAATGGCTGACCTCCTATCCATCTCCACCTGACCCCTCCCCAAAAAGAATTATCTATACTACCTAAGTTCTATTAAAATAGACTATTGATCCAATAGACAGCCCTTTTTATCTGTAATAGGGTCTGAAACATATACTGCTGCTTTTTAGCAACTACAGTCAACTTGACTAATTGAAGTTTTGTATTGATGTTTGTTCTCACAATTAAAAGCTCTTTTTGACAATAAACAGAAAACAACTTCGGGTTCAATTTGACACCGTATTGGAGCTATAAAGCTCATTTTGCCGTTCATAAATAAATTATTTATTGAGGCATTTTATGATCTATTATTGACGATAGGAGGTGATAACCAGAGGTAAATTTCTATTGCGGAGTATGAAACCCTAAAATTAGGAACAAAGCAACAAATTATTTCAAAAGGAGATGTTATGAAAAACTTATTCAAGATGATTATCGTTTTTTTTATTCTAATTCCCTCACTGGCTATGGCCGAACTCCCTGTCATCAAAATGATTGCTACGGGCGGCACAATTGCAATGAAGATAGACCCTGTAAAGAAGGCTCCAGTCCCTGCTATCTCAGGTGAAGACTTGATCTCTACTGTTCCGGGAATTGCAAGTCTGGCAAAAATTGAGGTTGAGAATCTTTCTAACATTCCCTCAGATTACATGACACCCGACAGTTGGGTCGGTTTGCAAAAAGCCGTTGTTAAGGCCTTGGCCCGACCTGAAGTAGCTGGGGTCATAGTTTCTCACGGCACCGATACACTTGAGGAATCTGCGTATTTTTTGGATTTGACGGTTGATAGTGACAAACCAATTGTTCTGATTGGCGCACAACGCAATGCTTCTGAAAAAGATTTTGATGGACCACGGAACCTTCTCAACGCTGCCCGCATTTGTATATCCCCAGAGGCAAAAGGAAAAGGTGCAATGATCGCGATGAACAATCAGATCAATGCAGCACGGGAAGTATTCAAAACACATACTTCCGATGTCGAAACCTTCAAGTCTGGAGACTATGGTTTCTTAGGAAACGCTGATTATGACAGAGTAATTTTTTATCGTACACCGACCCGCAGACAGCACATATCACTTCAAAAAGAAAAACTTCCTTATGTAGAAATCGTCACCATGTATGGGGGAGCCGATGGTGCAATGATAAGTGCTGCTACTTCTGCTGGCGCAAAAGGCATTATCATTCAAGCGTTGGGGTGGGGAAATGTAAACAAACCAATGTATGCTGCAATAAAAAAGGCAATTTCCAAAGGAACTGCTGTGGTTATCTCAACCAGAGTGCCTTGCGGCCGTGTTTTACCTGTATACGGATTTGAAGGTGGTGGAAAGACTCTGAAGCAGGCAGGAGCAATATTCGCGGACAACCTTTCTCCACAAAAAGCGAGAATATTGCTGATGTTAGCGCTGCAAACGACCAGCAAAACCGAAAATATTCAAAAACTTTTTGATAAATAAAGTATCCGATAGTTATTATGTAAGTTTTTAGAACAATAGCCCCTGTGTTAGGAAAGTTGTCACCGGGGAAGCCCCCCGGTGACGGCGACAATAAACTTCTTCGCAAAATTTATTTTGGGGGTAAAAAAAAATTTCTTTTACCGTTCAACATTCAATATCATAAACCACATATGGGGAGGTGCCGGGCTGGTTGCCTTACAGTGAGTCAAGTACGACTGCCCTGTTACTGCTCCTCGTATAAAGGTTTTTAAATCAGGCTTGAAAAAGGCGACAGCCTTTTTCAACACCTTTTTTATCCCAGGCAGCGTAGCTGCCTGGGGGCCGCAATCGC
>NZ_JAIOSW010000391.1 GCF_021107415.1 Desulfobacula sp. | reverse complement strand
CAACACTCTTTGCAAGCCATTGGAAAAATTCCTTTTGTCGTAAGTTTTTCCTCATTTCTTGATGAAACGGCAAAAGAAGCGGATATTATTCTGCCAAACCATATATTTTTGGAACGGCTTGAAGATGTGCCGTCCTGTGCAGGGCTTGCAAAGAGTGTTGTGGGGCTTACAAAACCTGTGGTTGAACCTGTATTTAATACTAAAAATTCCGGGGATGCTATCATTTTAATAGCAAAAGCTCTGGAAGGGAATATCGCCCAAAATTTTGAATGGGAATCCTATGACGAATGCCTTGAAAGTGTGACGTCAGGAATCTGGGACTCTTTATCAGAAGAAGGCTATGCCGTCATATCCGAAGGCGCACCCAAAGGCTCTGCAGCGGTCAATATATCCTTTCTTGCCGATAACCCCGCTACGGTTCAGGCCCAGGGAGATTACGAGCTCACACTGATTCCAATTGACAATATGAGGTTGATCAGTGCAGGAGCGGCCGCATCTCCTTTTGCAGTTAAGACTGTTTCGGATAAAGTTTTAAAAGGCGTGGATATTCTGGTGGAGGTTAATCCTTTGACTGCCAAGGGCTTAAAAGATGGTGGATTTGCAACTTTGACAACACCAATGGGTACCGCCCGTGTTATGGTGAACTTGAACGAAGGCATGATGCCGGGTGCAATTGGAATGGTTGAAGGGCTTGGTCATACCTTTGATAATAAGTATGTGTCAAACAAAGGTGTTAATGTAAATGACCTGATAGGCCCGGTAATTGAATCCGGTTCAGGACTGGATGCTGCCTTTGGAATTAAAGCAAAAATTTCCAAGGCCTGAAATTCCCAACAATTCCCCAAAAAACAAGGATAAATTGCTAAAGAGGTTCTTAATGAAACAAGAAAATAATAAAGCACATAAGTTCGGAATGGTTATTGATCTGGACAAATGCACAGGATGCGGTTCCTGCATGGTTTCGTGCATGTCTGAGAACAATGTTCCGTTTAGGGAGGATGAATCCAATAAAAAGGATAGCATCACCTGGATGCGTGTTTATAAATTAACCAATGGTAAATCCTTTCCTGATACTGAAATCGTATATATGCCAAGGCCCTGCCAGCATTGTGGAGGGGAGGGGGATCATGGGCATTCACCCTGTGTTTCCGTTTGCCCTGCGACTGCGACGGATTATGGCTATGATACAGGAATTGTCAGCCAGATTTATACACGCTGTTTTGGATGCCGATATTGCATGGCGGCATGTCCTTACCATGCAAGGTATTTTAACTGGTGGGATCCCAAATGGCCCGAAGGCATGGAAAATTACCTGAGCCCTAATGTATCTCCGAGAATGAGAGGGGTCGTTGAAAAATGCAGTTTCTGTTACCACCGGTACCAGGCTGCAAGGGATATCGCATACTATGAAGGGCGAGATGATATTGAAGAACATGAATATCAGACTGCCTGTACCACGGCTTGTCCTGCCGGTGCAATTGTATTCGGTGATCTTAATAATCCTGCTCATAAGGTACATCAGATTGTTAAACCTGATCCACACCCGGATCCGAGAAACAAGCATGTTGTGGGAAAATCAAGAAATCCTAAGGTTTTCAGGCTGCTCGAAAGGCTTGGAACCAATCCAAAGGTCTATTATCTTTCCGAGCGGGAGTGGGTGAGAAAGCAAGGGGATAACTATCTGGATGGTGAATGGGATGAAATCAAGAATCATCATGGGTCTTCATCTCATGGTTAAGAAATTCAAAACCTTATTTAGGAGTGAATAAATATGGATTCTGCATTAATACCTGAAGGTGCAAAACGCTGCTCATTTCCAAAGTTTACCATTGGAATTGCCATCGTTAGTGCCGTACTGCTTTGGGGCGTTTATGCCATGTTCCTTTGCTGGTTTAAAGGCCTGAACCAGACCAATATGAATGATTACTACGGGTTTGCCCTCTGGATCTGGGCTGATCTTGCAGTCATCGCTGTTGGTGGTGGCGCATTTTTTACAGGTCTGTTGAAATATATTTTTAAAGTTGACGAACTGAAAAATATTATTAATTTTGCCGTTATCATCGGTTTTATCTGCTATAGTTCAGCGTTGTTAATCCTTGCCATTGATATTGGGCAGCCGCTTAGAGGCTGGTTCATTTTCTGGCATGCCAATGTCCATTCAATGTTGACAGAGGTAGCCTTTTGTCTGTCCTGTTACTTTGCCGTATTGACCATTGAGTTTATCCCAAATATCCTTGAAAACAGACAGGTCAATAAAGTGCCTTTCTTCCATCACCTTGCCCATAACATGCATGGTGTCATGGCAGTCTTTGCTGCAACCGGTGCTTTTCTTTCCTTTTTCCATCAGGGATCTCTTGGTGGTGTTGCGGGTGTTCTGTATGGCCGTCCGTTTGCTGTCAGGGAAGGCTTGTTGATCTGGCCCTGGACTTTTTTCTTGTTTACATGGTCAGCAGCAGCATTTGGCCCGTGTTTTACCCTTCTGGTGACAAAAATTACTGAAACAATTACCGGGAAAAAATTGGTTAGTGATAAGACGGTTCATCTACTGGCTAAAATTTCAGGCTGGATGATTTCAACGTATATCATTGCTAAAATCATTGACACCATCTATTGGGCAATTGTGACTGCCCCCAGTCTTGGATTTACCCTGGGCCATTTTTATACCAATAATAGTTTTTATGGATACTGGATTCTGGTGACTGAAATTATACTATGCGGTGTTGTTCCGGGTTTGATTCTGATTATGAAGTCTACCCGTGAAAATCCAACGCTGCGCCTGATTGCTATCATTCTTGGAACCATTGGTGTTTGTCTGAACAGATGGGTCATGGTACTTCAGATTATGGCGGTTCCGGTAATGAGTTTTGATACCTGGGCCCTTTACATTCCAAGCTGGCAGGAAATTGCAACAACCGTTCTTCCTGTTGCCTATGGAATCATTCTGATTGCTATTACCTATCGTTACCTTCCTGTGTTTCCCCAGGAACAGGAACTTAATTCGATAGACCCTGCTGTCGAAGCAGAATAAACCCCCTTTGAGATAACAAAGGAAATTGTTATAAAGGAGAAAAAATATGTTTCCATTTAGTTTTGAATGGGCGTGGGATATGGGCCATGTGATTTTTTTTGGTGGATTCTGGTACGCTGTTTCCATTCTGGGTGCCGGTCTGACATTCTGTTTTTTAAAGGCAGCCTATGATACCATGAATGATAGTGGAGATTCTCATTAAACACTGAATATTAAAGCAATTGGAGGACAGGTTTCAAATTTTGTTCTCACAATTTTGAATAAAACGCATTCCAGAGGCTTGTCTTAAAGGTCTTGGAATGCGTTTTTATTTTATAAACTATTTGAAACCCGAAAAAATTCAAATCAGGTAAAATTAAAAATCAGGTAAAAAAATGGCACATCTTAAAGGACATATTGAACGCGTCACCTTTTCTAATGAAGAGAGTGCTTTTTGTGTGTGCAAGCTCAAGGTGAAAGATGAAAGAGATTTTGTGACTATTGTGGGGAACATGGTGAACCCAATCCCTGGTGAATTTATTGAAATTAAAGGCAAATGGATCATCCACCCACAATTTGGCAACCAGTTTCAGGTTCAGCAATATAAGACACTTGTTCCTGCCACACTATTCGGTATCCAGAAATACCTGGGGTCAGGCCTGATTAAAGGGATCGGTCCTGTTATGGCCAAACGGATTGTAGAGCGGTTTGGTACTCAATCACTTGATATTATTGAAAAGAATACAAATAGACTTTCCCAGGTTGAGGGCATCGGCAAAAAAAGAATTGAAATGATTCAGCAGGCCTGGGGTAGGCAAAAAGAGGTCAGAGCCGTGATGCTCTTTTTGCAGTCCCATGGGGTCAGTACTGCTTATGCAGCTAAAATTTTTAAAACCTATGGCCAGGATTCCATTCATATTGTAAAAGAAAATCCTTACAGGCTTGCCAGGGATATCTTTGGTATTGGATTTATTATAGCCGACAGCATTGCACAAAAACTTGGCATGGAAAAGGATGCCCCCCAGCGCAGTGAAGCCGGGCTTGAATATGTGCTGTATCAGCTGGCTGATGACGGTCATGTCTGTTATCCCTATCATGAGTTTTGCCGGAA
Source organism: Desulfobacula sp. (assembly GCF_021107415.1). The sequence continues at coordinate 18,021 of NZ_JAIOSW010000391.1, read as the reverse complement.
AGTTCAAGAAATGCTGGAAGTAGACAAAGATATTGTTTTAATGGCGATTAAAAATTTTTTTTTGGCCGGCCGGATTGTTATTGAAGATATCAATGAAAATAATCAACAGGTTTTTCTAAAGAAATTCCATGTTTGTGAAATAGGAATTGTCAATAATTTTCAACGGCTTAAAAATTCTCCCAAAAGTATTCGTAAGATTGATTCAAACAAGGCTGTTAAATGGATTAAAGATCAGATTAAGATACGGCTTACCAAAAACCAGGAAGCAGCCGTTAAAAAGTCTTTGGAAGAAAAAATTTTAATTATTACCGGGGGTCCTGGTACCGGTAAAACAACCATTATTAATGCTATTATCAAAATTTTAAAGAAAGCCGGTGCAAAAATTTTACTGGCCGCCCCCACGGGAAGAGCCGCCAAAAAAATGAGCGAAGCCACCTGGGAACAAGCCAGGACTATCCACAGGCTGCTGGATTATTCCATGAAAGGGCCGGGTTTTAAAAAAAATGATAAAAACCCCTTAAAATGTGATGTGCTCATCATTGATGAAGCCTCCATGATTGACACGGTCTTAATGCACCATCTCTTAAAGGCTGTTCCCAAAGAGGCGATCCTTATTCTTGTGGGGGATGTCAATCAATTGCCATCGGTGGGCCCGGGAAATGTATTAAATGATTTGATCATATCCAATACTTTTAGTGTTGTTACACTTGATATTATTTTCCGGCAGGCAAAAAAGAGCTTGATTGTTGTCAATGCGCATAGGATCAATAAGGGGATGTTTCCGGCAGTGGCAAAGGATAAAGGTGATTTTTATTTTGTCCGGAAAGAGGAGCCTGAAGAGGTCTTAAACACCATTATTGATCTGGTGCAAAATAGAATCCCGGATGAATTCGGGTATGATCCGGTAGATGATATCCAGGTATTAACCCCGATGCACAAAGGTATTGTCGGGGCAGGCAACCTCAATCACGAACTGCAGAAAATCCTGAATCCAAACAAGGTGATCGTCCAAAGGGGGAACAGGGAATTTAAAGTATCAGACAAGGTAATGCAGATCCGCAATAATTATGACAAGCATACCTACAATGGCGACATTGGCAGGATCATGGATATTAATTTAATTGATCAAACACTATTGATCAATTTTGATAAAAGAGAAGTTGAGTATGATTTCTCTAATTTTGATGAAATTGTTCATGCCTATGCTGTTTCAGTCCATAAATCTCAAGGATCAGAGTATCCTGTCGTGATCGTACCCGTTGTGGTTCAACACTATATTCTTTTACAAAGAAACCTGATTTATACGGCAGTGACCCGGGGTAAAAAACTCGTTGTCCTTGTGGGGAGCAAAAAGGCTCTTGCCATTGCCATTAGTACGGTTAAATCCTCTAAGCGTTATACCCGGTTATGGCATCGCTTGAAACAATAATGAAATTTTTCAAATAAAAAAATGGGGGCTGTCAATGTTTGAATTGAACAGCCCCCATTTAGCAAAGGTGATTTAAGGTCGTTTTAAATTAATTAATTGTTATCTGTTTGACCTCTTCTTTGGCAGTATCTTTTTTCAGGGTCAATTTAAGAACACCATCCTGGAAATCGGCATTGACCTCATCGATCAGAACATCATCGGAAAGGGTGAATGACCGTTTAAAGCTTCCGTATGATCTTTCTTTTCTGAGATAGCTGTCCTTTTTTTCTTTATTCTCAAACTTTCTTTCACCTTTTATGGTCAGAACCCTGTCTTCAATATTGATGGAAATATTTTCTTTTTTGACACCCGGCAGTTCAATGTTGAGAACCACATCATCTTTCTCGTTCAGGATATCCACTGCAGGATACCAGGATTCATTGGTTTTGGGTTTTGTGTTAAAAAATGAATCATTAAATGCATTTCCCCAGAAAGCCAGTTCGTTAATTGGGTTGTATCTTACAAGTCTCATAATTAATCCTCCGTTTAGGTTATGTTGTATTCGTTATTTTACTTCCGTTTGAAACAAAATTAATCATGAAATAAACTGAGTCAAGTAAAATAATAAAATTTTATTCATATATTACTAAAAGGAATTAATATTGAAAAGTAATGCGATCTTTATTTTTTTCTTCCAGCTATGATCCAGGCAATAGCCCAGACAAGAAAGACGGGTATAATTCCAAAGGAGATAAAAGAAATAATGTTTTCATTCCAGGGCTTGATATAAAGAGCTAAGACTATAGGATAAACCAGGGTAAGTACGATACCGAACCGGATTTTTGCAGAAAGTTTTTTCCGCTGTTTTGACGAAGAAGTCTTTTTTACAGGTTCTCCCTTAAACAGTCTTGGTAAAATCAAGATACAGGCAATCAGCAGCACTAAAACAAGAATTTCACTTATTCCGGTCAAGACTTACTCCCTTAATAATCCGGCAATGATTTAAATGGTAGTTATATTTCAAACATTGCCTATTTTGTCAATAAAACACTTTTTCTTTTTTGATATTGGATTTTATAAAAAGGCATGATATTTTCATCTATCATGTTTAATAATATTTCCATACTTGCAGGGTCTAAAGCTATTGATATCATCAGGGATGAGGGATTGGATCCGTCCCGGGTAAAAGTCCTTGCCGGTGCTTCCGGTTCTGCTAAATTTCTAGTATTAACCGGAATTGACAGGGTATTGATGTCTTTATTCAAAGAAAGGACAGATCCTCTTTATCTTATTGGTACCTCAATCGGTGCGTTTCGAATGGCTGCCTTTTGCCGGAAAGATCCGCTTGCGGCAATAGAGGCACTTGAAAGAGAATATATTGCCCAGCAGTATAACCTGAGACCCACAAAGGAAGATATCACCCGGGAATCACTAAGAATCCTGGATGCCTATATTGATGATAAAGAAATTAAAGCCATGCTCTATCATCCTTTTATGAAGATCAGCTTTTTATCCAACAAATGCAAGGGCCTTCTTAAAAAAGAACATTTTATGCTCCAGTGGCTTGGTATCGGGCTTGCAGCAGGTGTCAATCTGTTGAGCCGGGACAAGCTTGGTTATTTTTTTGAAAGAGCACTTTTCTGTGGTCCGGGTAAAACACCGCCTTTTGCTTCCATGAATCAATTCCCCATGAACATCTATGATCTGACACCATCCAATTTTAAATCCGCTTTATTATCTTCAGGATCAATTCCAATAGTAATGGAGGGTATTTCATCTATTGAAGGTGCACCCGGTGTTTTCCGGGATGGCGGAATCCTTGATTATCACCTGGATATACCCTTTTTACCCGATGAAGACGCTTTTGTTTTATACCCCCATTTTTATGAAAAGATCACACCCGGATGGTTTGATAAAACTTTAAACCGCAACCCCTGCAGCAAACACATGGAAAATGTGGTGCTGGTTGCGCCGTCAGATACGTTTGTGAAAAGTCTTCCCTTTGCAAAAATACCCGATAGAAAAGATTTTAATACATTCAAAGGAAATGATAAGGAACGTATGGCCTATTGGAGAGTTGTTGTTGAAAAAAACAAGCAATTGGGGGATGAATTCTTTGAAGCTGTACAATCCGGAAAAATAAGACAGATTGTAAAGCCCTTGTAAAATTGGAGAGCCTGTAACAGTTAAGAATTGGATTATCCTTGATTGATCAGAAATCATATGCCAGGGATCAAACATAGATTTGATCCCTTTTCTCTATTTATATCTCAAAAAAATTTATGAAATATCTGGGTTAAAGAATATCCGCATAAATCCGGGGTAATCCGGCCTGTTTGATTTTCATGGCAGTATGATGATAATTGTATGTTACAAATCTTGGTTCAACCGTGCTCTTTTGAATATCCCAGATAACATAGGTGGCTTCATGGACTCCGTGTCTTGGCTGGCCCACACTGCCGGCATTGATGATGTATCGTTTGTCATCTAACAGAGAAATCCTTTGGGTGAATTCTTTTTTTCTAAGGCCCTTATTATCAAATTCATAGATTTTCAGCAGATGCGTATGCCCGACAAAGACAATGCGTGCATGAATCTTTTTGGCGCGTTTGATCAGCTGGGCATCAGATAGTTTAAAGATATAGCCATCAATTAAATTTGAAGAGATGCCGTGGAGAAATAAGGCCCCATGCGATACCAGGCTTGAATCCAATGAAGAAATGTATTGTATCGAACTGCCTGATAATTTTTTGCGGTTGATATCTAGGGCCGTGATGGCATTTAGATTAAATGACCTTTTATAACTGTCGTTGAGGATGGCGAATTCGTGATTGCCGCGTATTGATGTAACAAAATGAGATTTCAGTTTCAAAAGAACGTCTTCAGGATCAGGGCCATACCCGATATTATCACCCAGTGAAACAATTTTTTGTATTGATTGTCCGGATATGTCTTTCAATACAGATGTTAATGCTTCAAAGTTGCTGTGAATGTCGGAAATAACTGCCAGTTTGTCCATAAGCGCCCCCAATATATTGGTTATACGGTTTTCATTTAATACTATAGCAAATTTAAAAGCATTTGAAAAATTCGGGTTAAGTGCCATGGATTGCCCTGCCTGGTTGAAAAAGCGTTTTTCCTTCAAATTCCTGTAATGGATTTTTTTGATATCTTTCAGAATTTCGATTCCTGAATATTCTGCACAAGGATAACGATCATTGAGTGTAGTTTACGTTAATTTGGACTTGGAATGGCAAGAAAAAAAAATCCATTCAAAACTAATATTTTTTCTTCTGCGAAATCGTATCTTTGAAACACCTTGTGTTCAGTCCACTTGATCCGGGAACCGTAAGGCAGTGGTTGGGAAAATATAGTGAACCAGAAGAAATGATATTTTAGGAGTAAAACCCAATTTTTATTTTATTCTTAGCAAAGAACATCTTGAACTTTGGCATGATGATCCTGCCAATGGATGAGTATTGAAAAAAACAAAAAGACCCTGAACGGAATTCTGCTCAGGGTCTTTTATTTTCAAGTCACCGAGATGATTTTTTTAAAGCAAATAAAACGGTTAACTATTGCACAGTTACATTCGCTGCTGCTGGACCTTTCTGTCCTTGTTCAATATCAAATGAAACACGATCCCCTTCATTCAGGGATTTAAAACCTGCTGCATTGATAGCTGAATGATGTACAAATACATCGTTTCCACTTTCTTGTTCAATGAATCCAAAACCTTTTGAGTCGTTAAACCATTTTACGATACCATTAGCCATATTGGCAATCTCCTAAAATAAAAAATAAAAAAATATAAGTTTCTAACTTTGGGGGTAATGCCACTTTTATTGTTGGGGTAAATACACCTTAGGAAGGAAACCTATGTGCTTACAACATAGCACAATTTAATAAGTATATAAAAATATTAATTTAAAGTCAAGAATTATTTTTTATACAGGGGAATCAGACATTTACCTGATTTTAGGATCATTTCTTGCTCGGTTGAATAAATTGAGTCATGAGTTTTAGCACCTTTTCAGGCTGATCAGTGTGCGGAGAGTGCCTGCAGTCATCAAGCAGACAAGTTTCAACATGTTTTACACGGTTTTTAATGGATTCAATCTGTTTTTGGGTTCCATATTGATCGTCTTTTCCCTGGATGGCGAGCATGGGAACTTGGATTCTGCTTAAATATTTTTCAATATTCCAGTTCATGAACTTCGGATTTAGCCAAACATCATTCCAGCCCCAAAAGGCATTATCCGTATTTGAGCCATGATATTGTTCAAGCCCTTGTCTTAAACCATGGTGTTCATAATTTATTTTTGCCTGTTGGATGCAGTCCACGGTGATTTGTTCGCAAAACACGTGGGCAGCTTGTGTTATCAAGCCTTTTAATCCTTTCAATTCCCGGGCATATTGACTTCCGGCAAATATAATTCCAATGGAAAAGCCGTCTGAATGACCGACCAGGATGTATTCTTTTATTTGAGCTTTTTTAATGATTTCAGACAGTATTCTTAACGCTTCTCTATGCATAAAATTGATTTTCCATGGGAGAGGGCAGGGATCTGAATTACCATAACCGAACCTTGAAAAGATCAAGGCCGGGCAACCTGTATTTCGGGATACCTTTTCCGGGAAATCTTTCCACATCCTGGTACAGCCAAGACCTTCATGCATAAAGATCAGTGTAGGGTGATCCTTTTGCTCCTTTTGATGCCATTGCAGCTCAATTTTTTTGGAATCCAGTGTTAAAAAATCAATCAAAATTAATATGCTTTCATTAATGTGTCATAGGCATTTTGAATTTCAAGAAATTTTTCATTGGCAAGATCAGAAAATTCTTCACCCAAATGGGATAATTTATCCGGGTGATATTTTTTAATGGCTTCCTTATAAGCTGTCTGAATTTCTTTTTTAGAGGCATTGGGACCAATACCAAGAATTTCATGGGGAGTTTTTGGAATATGGCTGGAGGATGTTTTCTTTTGATTGGCCTGGCCGGTATTAGGCCTGGTATTAGTGTTTGAGGTAAAATTTGTTGTTTTTTGGTTAAAGGGCTGTTTGAAAGCTCCCTTTTTTTTAAAAAAGAAATTGGGCAGTTTTCCATACCGGATCAGATAAACAATAGTGGCAATAACCACACCATCATCAATCCAGCCCACAAAGGGCAATAGTAGATCCGGAATAATATCTATGGGGCTGATCAGATATGCCAGTCCAAATATGATTAAGACTATTTTGAGATAAAGACTCAACTGCTTAGTCCTTGTTTAGTACATCTATCATGGTATAGAGTTTTTGGGAATTGTCAGGTTGGCCAAGTTTTTCCTTAAGAAAAAGAACGGCATCAAAGGTGCCGTTGACATAAATATCCCTGCCATTGATATTGTGTTTGAATTCAAATAAGGCTGACCCGTCAGATGCCTTTAAGGTATAGGTATGCCATCCATGACCGGTCAAATATTTTTTGGGTATTTTCCAGACCTTTTCCTGTATTTCAGGGTCTCTTATCATCTGAATGTCGTTAGCATCAAAATCTGATCCCAGCTTATTAAAGTAAGTCACCATTGCCTTGGCAGTACCTGAAGTGTCTGCCTTCCCGTTTTGATGGCTCTCCTTCACTTCAAGGGTATACCCCTTAAAAAGACCCGGGAATGTGTTTGCTGCATATTCCATCATTGCCTGGAATCCGACAATCTGTTTGGCCATATTCGGTGCAATAACAGCCGGTGTTGAAGAATTTTTCACAACTTGTTCAAGTTGTTCCCTGTCACCCCCTGTGGTTCCCATGACAAACGGGATATGATTTTGAGTATAAAACAGGGCATTAGAATTCACAGCAGCCGGATGCGTATAGTCGATTGCGATAAAAGAGGAGAATTGAGTTTTAATCGTATCGATTTTATCATCCCTTGTGTCGGGTCTTACCAGTTCAAATATTGTCTGGTCAATGGTGATGGTTTTTTCTTCAATTTCCTGACCGGTAAGGGAAACGGGGACCACATTAAATCTGTCATCATTGATGGCAAACCCGGTCATTTTTTTTGCAACGTTTCCAGGCAGGCCGTTGATCATGATGTTTATTTTTGCCATTTTTAATAACTCCTTATAGGCTTTGAACAAGTTTTGACAGCTTTGGAATTTTATCTGTATTTAAATCAGCGATGATTTTTTTTAAAGATTTTACCGCATCAGGGATATACTGCTCAAACCCCTTTTTCTTTTTGATCCGGCTTAAAAAGCTGAAGGCCCCGAGAATTTGTAAATTCCGGGTCAAACAGCAGTATTGATAAGATTCTAAAAAGTTTTGTGTTTCTATTTTATTCAATTTTAATTTTATCATAGTGTATTGCAAAAGATCGTTTCTTATTTGATCTTTAAGAATAACATAAGGGTCTATCAATAAAGATGCAAGATCATATTGTAACGGGCCCAATCTTGCCGATTGAAAGTCAATAAAATAAATTAGGCTGTTGTATATCATAATATTTCTTGACTGCATGTCACGGTGCATTAAGCCAATTAATCCGTGTTTCAGAGCATGATCTGCAATATATTCGAATTCATTTATAAAATTATGAAAGGTGACATCCAGTTTTAAATAGTTTTGAATGAATGCCTCCATGAAATACCGGCATTCTTTTTCAATAATTAATTGTTTTGAATAGGTTTCGGTCTGACAGGTCCATTCTTTCTTAAAGCCCATAAGGCCTTTGGTTGAAAAATCTATAAGAAGGTCAATCACGTTTTTATAGATCTTTAGGGTGAAGGCATCAGTATTTTTTTCTTTAATCTGTGTCTCAAGATGAACATCTCCCAGATCATCGAGAATGACCATTCCTGAAAGAGTGTCATAATCAATAATACGGGGTAAAGGAAGGCCCTTTGAAAAGAGATGGTTCCCAATATAAATAAAAGCGTTGAGTTGCAAAAACGGCTCACTTTCGGGCATGCAGATACCATGGTCTGAAATAATAAAAGATCCGGTTTTATAGGTCGCCCTGTACCAGTGTCGCTCTGATCCATCTCCGGCAAGTTTTTCAACTTGAATATTTCTGATTTGCTCCTGTTTGATCTGAAATTGAGATGCAGCCAATTCAAGAAGTGATGTTTTTGAATAAGACTCTTTTGTACCCATATCCGACCAAAAGATATTTTTTGCTACAAATGCGTTTACCTGTTTTTTTTTGCAAAGGCTTTGATAGACCTCTATGCTTGAAAATATTCTTTTATCGGGAAAATGATCATAAATTTGAGGAGACAAAACCTGGATACCGGTAAATGCAAGTCCGTTTTTTTTTGAATTAAAATTTTGGATATATCCCCGGGTATCAATTTTCACCTTATTGAATTTATCATGATCATGGAGAACAAGGGTTGCAAGGCAATTTGATTTTTTATGAAACTCGTAAACTTTTTTAAGATTAATATTAAAAATAATATCAGAATTAATAACAAAAAAAGGACTATCCTTCATAAAAGGCTTTACATTGGCAATAGCACCGCCGGTATCTAAAATAACAGGCTCATATATTGTCTGAATATCAGCATTATATTTTTTCTGCTCGATAAAAGCTTTTATTTGTACATGCAAATGATGGGTATTGATCAGGATTTGATTACACCCATTTTCAACAAGTTTATCAATGACATGTTCTATCACAGGTTTAGACAACAGTGTAAATAAGGGCTTTGGAATTTTTTCAGTATAGGGTAATAAACGGGTACCGAATCCTGCTGCAAGAATGAGTGCTTTCATGTTGTCAGGTTGTGAGCAGAAGAATTAATCGTTCAAGAATGTTTTTATAGTATTCAATTTGTATATGATCTTCAGATCCACTAACACCATTTTTGGTAAAATAGTTGGCAGCATTTTTATAATTGACCTGAGATAAGGATTCTTTAAAGGTAATGATTTTCCCTTTATAAAGCTTTGTTCCGATTGAATGGATTTTTTTGACCCTGTCTTTTCCTTCATGTTTCCCGGCTTCATATTTCTCAAAGTAAACAAGAGCAGTTTTATAGGATTCAAAAAAGGGTTGTAAAAAAGCGGCAAACCATTTGAGTTTTTTTAACCCTTTGGAAGTAATGCGAAACATGTCAGATTCAGGTGAATCAGGTACGAGTATTCCGTCATTTATAAACCCTTTAAGGCAAAAGGAGATATCTTCTTCATAGGTGGTCTCCTCATCAAAGGAAAATTCATCTGTAAATATTTTTTCTAAGAATTTATATCTGACCACAAGGTCTGAAGAAAAAAATTGAAATCTGTCGGTTTCAAGTATGGCCACAGCCGTGTATGCAAACGGGATAAAAACGGAGGTAATTGAATTTTTATAGTAATCCAGGATGGCACGCTTGTTATCTTTGACAAAAAAAACAGTGTGGTCGGTAATATCGGTATCGTCCTCATCAGCGAGTTCGATAAAGTTTCTTGAAATAAAATTATTAATTACAGCGTTTAAAGTTGAATCAGGATCAATCAAAAGTGTATCGGAAAGTTCTGCATTCATGAAGGTCAGCATGTTCATGTAGGTGTTCACCCTGGCAATCATTTGCTTTTTTGCAAAGGTATTTTTTGAACAATTTAAGACAGCACTGGCTATAATACCATGGGGGGTGATCACAGCACTGGTATTAATTGAGTGGAGCAGCTTATATCCAAAATTTTTTACAAATTGTATATATTCTTCGCTGGACGCCTTGGAAATATCAATGTTTTTCTTCTGAATATAATCTTTAATGGAAAGGGGCTCATCAAACCTCATATATACTTTGCCGTATTTTTTCTTTAGAAATTTTCGGGCATGAATCAGCCCCTTTAATGTCTCAGGCTTTTTCTTGCCGCCTTCAATCTCCTTGAGATATGCATCTTCCTCAAGGACCCGATCGTAACCGATAAATATAGGGACAAAATAAAGATCGTTACAGGCCCCGTTATTATAGGCATTAATCAGCATGGCAAGACCACCCGGTTTTGGAGCTAAAAGCTTTCCTGTCCTGCTTCTCCCCCCTTCGATAAAAATTTTTATATTAAAACCTTCATAGAGAAGTTTTTCCAGGTATGCTGCAAAAATTTTTGAATAAAGCGGGGCACCTCTAAATGTACGCCTGATAAAAAAAGCACCGCCTCGCCTGAACAAAGGGCCTAAAGGCCAGAACGACAAGTTTTTACCCGCAGCAATATGGGGACATGGCATATTGTTTCTAAACATGACATAGGGCAGCAGGAGATAGTCCAAATGGCTTTTATGGCAGGGGACAAGTATGAGAGGTGCTTTGGTTGATTTTTCTCTCATTCGATTGATTTCTTCCTGATTAAGCACCAGGTCATCAAAGATATTCTTAAACGCCCAGGTTAGGATTCTCTCTATTATATTGATGATCTGCAGATTGTAATTGGCGGCAATCTCCTTGATATAACCGGCAGCTTTCTTATGGGTCTTGCTTAAAGTAAGATTGTTTTCCGAGGCATATTCAGCCAGATATTCACGTAAAGATTTTCGGGTTAAAATATCTTCGGTCATTTCCTGTCTTGATTTTAATACAGGGCCGGTAATACTTTTTCGCTGCCGGTTTAATATATCAACCAGGTGCTTTCTTAATCTGTGGGTTTGAAATTCCGAATCAAGCTGTTCAATCTCAGGTATGGCAAGAAACTCATTCAGATTAACAGGGTCTGCAAGTTCAACCCTGATTTTTTCAGGGCGTCTCAATATAGTTAAAAGGCGTTTTATTTTCCCTGGTTTTTCGTGGGTTCCAAAAAGAATATCAGCTATACTCAAATCCTTTCTCATTGGCTTAGTAACATAAATAATATCTTCAGGAATAATCATGACGGATTTGTCAATGCTCTTTTGAAGCTCTATCAAAAGAAAGAGGGGATCAGGGGTTGATTTAATAAATCGTTGATAGAAATCGTCTTCTTCAATCAGGCAGACAAACCCGGATCTGCCGTTCAATAACTCGTTTGTAGTATAACCTGTTGTATATGCATCTTTAAAATAAAAATGATGGAAAAAGTAATCCATATGACAAAGAAAAAATTGAAACAGCCGTTTTACCGGCATGAGAAAAAAGAACCTGAAATCAAACCCTATCTGGGGATAAGGCAGATCAAGGCTTTTAAGTTTGGTATGAAAATATAAAAAATCTAAAACTCTTTTATTTTTACTGGCATAAACAATAATACTGTCCTTATCAATCTTCTTTATTTTTTCTATATTGTGATCATCGAAATTTAGCCTGGTGATCAATCGTTTAATCAGTTTTTTGATAAAATATCCTGAATTGCCGGGATAAAAGCATAAATAATAATCATAGGTGTTATCCAGTATGCAGACAATTATACTGCGAAGCTTAAGCCGAAATCTTACAACAACGCCTTTAAGCTTTTGAAATAATTCCATTAATTCTTCCTTTAAAGGATTTTCCAGTAAATGATTTATCTGGTATTAACTATCAAAGGTTAGTAGGAATGGCAATCTTAAAATAGCCTTGATAAAATCAAAGGTGTATGTTATTTTTTTCATCCTATATTGACAATTTCCAAATTTGTTTAATTGTAAAAGAATAATGTGTTATTTGAATCAAATTTTTAGGAGGATCTCGTTATGAAAACGTTAATCGGTGGAGCTATTGCAGTTCTTCTGGGTGTGGTGGGTTTGGCTGTCTGGTTTAATCAGTTTTTAATACTTTTAGCCGGGTGCATACCACCTGTTCTTCTCTTGGGCGGTGGCCTTGCACTTTATCTTGGGTTTGATGAACTCAAAGATTCCTGGAAAAAAGATGAGGGCGTTGATGCACCTGCACCTGCGGATGACAAAGCCAAAATTGCAGAACTTGAAAAAGAACTGGATGATCTGAAAAAAGAAAAATAAAGAATTATTATAGTATTTTAAAAAAGACCTGTTTTACAGCAGGTCTTTTTTAATTGCAGAAGTAGCAAGAAAATCCGCCACTTCGTTCTCTTTAATACCTGAATGCCCCTTTACTTTAATAAAAGCCAAATCGCTAAATTTGCCCATTAATGCTTTAATTTCAACCACAAGCTTTTGGTTTTTTTTGGGTTTCCAGTTCTTTGTCAAAAGGCCGATAGAATAACTTGAGTCTGAAAAAATACGAACCGGCAAGTCAACCCGTTTTAATTCTTCCAAGGCCACTTTTATTGCCGTAAGTTCTGCAATGTTATTGGTGGCCATGCCAATATACTTTGATATCTTTTTTTTGTTTTCTTCATAGATAAAAAGAATACCGATTCCTGATGGGCCCGGATTACCGGATGAAGCCCCATCAGTATATATTTTAATGCAATTATCCGGCAGTGATGTTTTAATACCGGGCTTTTTCGATGACTTACCTGATTTTTTTTCTGGCTTTTTTCTGGCAGGAACAGCCTGGTCTTCAGGGTTTAAACTCTCTGGTTTGACTCTATATTCATAGTCTTGTTTTAAATTGTATTTTATCAATACCCTTTTTTTTTCAAGCAGAAGGTTCCCATTAGCGTCTGTTGCCACCCAAACCTTGTTGCCCTTAAAACTCATCCTTTTCCAGGAGTTGGCCTGATGCTGATCATTCATATAAATGATATTTCCTTGATATGGATTTAAACGTCGCAAGCTCTTGGGACCATTGATCTGATAAAAGAGTTAAATCTTCCAAATTTGTCAACTTTTTGCGAAGTGATTTACTTCCAAGGATCAAATCGATGGGCATTCTTTCATATTCATATTCATACGGGGGGGGGGTAAAATTAAATTCATCCCTGTGATGTTTGATGATCAACTGCATCAATAGCAAAGAGGATAAATAAGGCTTAAATTCATCCATTGAAGTGATGTGAATTTGAAAGCCTTTACAAACATTGCCCTGCCATTTCCCCGATGTCGGTTCAAAATTGACCGGACGAAGACAGGCGCCTTTGATCATTTCATCTGCCTCAGCTTTAATTTTTATCGTGTATAGAAAAGGAGCTCCGAATTGTTCAAAGGGCAAAGCAGTGCCGCGTCCTTCAGATATGTTCGTACCTTCAAAAATAACCTGTCCGGGGTAGACCATGCAGGATTGCGGTGTTGGCAGATTCGGGGAAGGGGCTATCCATGGAAGTCGTGTGTCCTGCCAGACCATTTGTCTTTTCCAGCCGGTCATTGGGATGATGGTCAGGTCACATCCAATATGAAACTCCTGATTAAAAAATTGTAAAATTTCTCCAATGGTCAAGCCATGCCGCATGGGGATAGGAAACCGTCCTACAAAGGATGCAAACTCTTTTGAAAGAATGTTACCTTCAACCTGTGTTCCGCCGATGGGGTTGGGACGGTCAAGAATAACGACCTGTTTATCAAGCTTTGCTGCCACTTCCAGGCAGTAAGATACCGTATAAATAAATGTATACACCCTTGTTCCGACATCCTGAATATCAACCAGTAAAACATCTATTTGATCAAACATTTCTTTTGTGGGGATTCTTGTATCATTGTATAGGCTGTTCACAGGGATGTTTAATTCAGGTTCCAGAAAATGACCCGATTCAATCATATTGTCTTGCTTTTCAGCATAAAAACCATGTTGTGGAGAAAACAATGCTTTTAATTGTCCCGGAAAAAATTCATGAATGAGTCTTGATGCATGATTGAAATGATGGTCAACCGATGCTGGATTGGATAGCAGACCCAGCCGCTTTCCCATCAGGTATTCAGGCGGGTCTGTTATCAGGTTCTCAAGTCCGATTGTCACTTTATATTTCATACAAATCCTTATTCATATTATTTGTTCACACTCCTAATTATCATAACCATTGACAAAATTTCAAATCCTAACTAAATATTATTCTTTTCATCATTAGGAGAAATCAGGGCATGAAATTTAAAATCAGTGAACAGATAGCGACAATTAAACCCTATGAAGCCGGTAAACCCCTCAAAGAGGTCCAAAGAGAGTATCAAATTTCTAATGTGATCAAGCTTGCTTCCAACGAAAATCCAATTGGCTTTTCCCCAAAGGTTTATGATGCAGTTGCAAAAAACATGAAGGACATGAACCGGTATCCTGAATCCTCTAATTATTTGCTGTGCAATAAACTTGCCCAAAAATTTCATGTTGTACCAGGCAATATTGTCATAGGGAACGGATCTGATGATATTATCGCACTGTTGGCCCATGGTTTTTTAAATCCCGGGGATGAGGCATTAATGCCGTCGCCGTCCTTTTTAATGTATGAAATCAGTGTTAAAACAGCTAAAGGTATACCTGTTATGGTTCCCTTATCTGATTTTTCAACAAATCTTAAAGGCCTTGCTGAGAAAATATCATCTAAAACCAGATTAATTTTTATTACCAATCCGTTTAATCCCACCGGCAGCACGATTACCTATGATGAATTTGATGAATTTGCAAACAAAGTACCAGAGGATGTCATTATTATTGTAGATGAGGCATATATTGAATTCGTCAGAAATGATGCGGTTTATAATTCCTTAAAAAATCCTTTACAGGACCCAAGGATTGTGACCCTGAGAACATTTTCCAAAGCTTATGGACTGGCTGGGTTCAGAGTAGGGTATGGAATAATGAATTCTGAAATTGCCCAGATTTTAAACAGGATCAGACAGCCGTTTAATGTGAACACTCTTGCCCAGGCCGCGGCTTTTGCTGCATTGGACGATGAACAATTTTTAAATAAGAGTATCCAAGCCATTCATGACGGTCTTGATTTTTTATCTGCTGAACTTGGGAGGATAGGGCTTTGTTGTCTGTCGACCCAATCCAATTTTCTGATGATAGACCTTAAAACAGATGCAACACAGGTATTTAAAGAAATGCTGAAACTGGGTGTTATTGTAAGATCAATGAAATCATATGGATTTAATACATTTTTGCGGGTAAATACTGGTACACCAGAGGAAAATATTACTTTTATTCAGGCCATTAAAAAAGTTTTAAAAAAATAAGGACTACAAATGAGAACAAGAATCATTACCATTGACGGTCCTGCAGGTGCAGGCAAATCCACTGTAAGCAAGTTGCTCTCAAAAGAACTTAACTGTGTTTATGTGGATACCGGTGCCCTGTACAGGGGAGTTGCCTTTGAAATCAAACGGCAGGATATTGACTGGAAAAATGATGCAGTGCTTGAAAATTTTTTAAGAGATATTGATCTGAATTTTGTAATGGAAAAAGATTCACTGATATTAATGTCATCCGGTCAGGATATTACAAACTTTATCCGGATACCTGAGATTTCAATGCTGGCTTCATCTTCTTCTGCAAAGCCGCGGGTTCGGGCGGCCCTTCTCGATATTCAAAGAAATATCGCCAAAACAAAGGATGCGGTTTTCGAGGGTAGGGATATGGGAACTATAGTTTTTCCGGATGCCACAGTAAAATTTTTTCTTTTTGCTGACTTAGGTGTTCGGGCGAAAAGACGATTTGATGAAATGCCGGATGAGTCAAAGGATATCAACAGGGTTCAAAAGGAGATGGAGTTAAGGGATGGTAACGATTCTCAAAGAAAATCAGCCCCTCTCAAGCCTGCAGCTGATGCCATCCAAATTGATTCCTCTTTTATGACCATCGAACAAGTGATTGATAAAATGCTGAAGATTATTGAAAAAGCTTGAAAATTTTTTACTGGATTTATAAGAGTATAATTGCTTTAAAGTGCCGGCTCATTTGAGAATAAATAGTTTATAAGCACTGCTATGAAAATTATTACAAATATTTCCTATACTAGTACATTTTTTTCTCAAAATAGCACCTTTTTTTCTCAATTGAGTTAAGTGAATAAGATTCAATGATTAATTACTATTTATATTATTACCATAACATGCATCGTTGTAGCTCTATCAGAAATATACAGGATTTTGCTATTGGTCATGGCGCGAATATTGCTCTCTTTTAGTGTGAAATTATTTTAGTTTTTATTTTGAGATTGATCTATAGTTGTATCTATATTTGATTTTGTCAGAGTTTGATTTATGAAACAGAAAAAGATGCTCGATTATAAAAAATGTGTTGCTATCGTCTTTTCCATCACCCTGATATGTGCTGTTGTTTACTCTGTTAGCAGATATCGGCTAAAGAATGTCAATGGACTGAATGGAAAACCAAGCTATTCCATTTCAAGACAAATCCAATACAGTTTTACCATTACCAACAAAACAGCAAATCCCGTTAAGAATGCCGAATTTATAACCTATGGCCCTGTAAAAAAGACTCCGATCCAATGGTGTGAAAAGATTAAGGCTTCCCATGAGTACAATCTTGTCACGGATAAATTTGCAAATCAGGTATTGATCTTTAAATTTGATGTTATTCCGCCCCATGGCACCAAAATCATAACTATAACAGCAGATTTAAAATTATCTAAAACCCCGAACAAAGTTAAAGCTAACAATATTGATCTATTTCTTGTTCCCCAGAAGTATGTTGAATCAAACCATGATGACATCCGTAAAACTGCTCTGGGTTTCAAATCAGAGCGTCCGATTCAAACCGCAGAGAAATTATTTAAATGGGTATCAACCCACCTGGTCTACACAGGATATGCCGGCAATGAACGGGGAGCACTGTTTGCCATGAAAAACAAACAGGGTGACTGCACAGAATATATGCACCTGTATGCTGCCATGTGTCGTGCGAGTCAAATTCCAGCCCGGTGTATGGCTGGTTATATTGTTACAAAAAATAGTATTTTAAAGCCTGGTGGATTTCACAACTGGGCACAGATATATCTTGGAGACACATGGGAAACCATTGATCCTCAGAATAAAGTATTTTTAAAAAATCCTTCCCATTATATTGCCATGCAGGTGATTGCAGGAAATCAGTTAAATCCAATGGGAGATCATCATCGATTTAGAATAAACGGTTCAGGCCTGAAAGTCAGGATGAATGGGTAAACAGGAGCAGACAGACTATGGTAAAAATGCTTGATTTGTTTTTGATTATGAAATGGCAAAAGTTAATTTTGAGTTTTATTCCAAAATTTTTCTCAACAAATTCTATAAAAGCATATCAAATAATTTTGGTGATATCATTACTGTTTTTCTTTAATATAACTACCATTTTATATGCTGAAACAACATCCGGAATTCTTACAGAAGATGAAACCTGGTCCGGGACTATTAATGTCACCGGTGATATCACCGTGCCCAATGGGATAACGCTCACCATAGAACCGGGGACACAAATCATTTTTCCAGCCGGTTCCGATGATACAGCCGGCGGCCAGAATTCCAATCTGTCTGAGCTTTTAATCAATGGCTCCCTGATTGCTGCAGGTACTGATGTGAACCCTATTATTTTCAGCTCAGATGCTGCAACCAAGAGTAAAAGCGACTGGGGAGGAATTCAAACTACCTGGAACATAGGATTTAAAACCTTTAATTTAGAGTATTGCGAGATTGAATATGCATCTCATGGAGTTATCTGGAAAATTAATGAGGGGATGCATTCAGTCGGCATATCTAACAGCAAGGTAAATCACACCTCAGGCAACGGCATATATATTTATGGGGAAGCCGGATCAAAAATATCCCTTGATATCAATAATACAGATATAACAGATAACAACGGCCGGGGAATATATTGCAATATAACCGGTTCCTCAA
>NZ_JAIOSW010000120.1 GCF_021107415.1 Desulfobacula sp. | reverse complement strand
TTAACCGTTCCGCACTCATTGGATGGGTTGAGAAAAGCACCTGGGCAGAGCTTGGGCTTTCTTTATGAAGGGACTCAAGCATTTCCATGAGCCCCACAAATCCTTTGGCAGGATAGCCTGCTTTAACCATATACTCGTTGCCAAGATAATCTGCTTCTCTTTCATTATCCCGGCTGTACCTGGACAAGAGCAATCCCTGGCCCAGCATGCCAAGCTGTTGCGCCAGCTGGCCGAGGCCGGCCCCTTGAGAACTTGCTGCAATGGATAAGCCGCTCACAAGCATTGAAGAAAGCTGGCCTTTGGACATCTGCTCTGCTGCATGCCTTGCATTGACATGACCCAGCTCATGGCCTAACAAAGAGGCCAGTTCCGCCTCATTATCAAGTTTCAATAAAATCCCCCTTGTAACGGCAATGGAGCCTCCGGGGAACGCATATGCATTGATATATGTTGCATTCACACATTGAAAATTATAGGGCATCTCAGATCTGTGAACATTTGGCAGCAATCCTTTGCCGATATCTGAGATATATTGATTGATTTTAGCATCCTGGGTAATGCCATAATCTGAAGAAAACTGGAAGGGTGAATGCTGTTTATCTATCCCGACCTCCTGCTGTTGGGAAACCATCATCAGCTGTTTTTTCCCGGTGACAGGATCAACGGCACACCCGGTAAAAAATATCGGGCCTGCAATGGATGCAGACATGACTGCCGCGTATTTTAAAAATAGTCTTCTTGAAATCCGATTTATTGGTATTGCTTTATTCATTTTTCTTTGCTAGTCCTATCCTTTGTACAACCTGTCAGTTTATAGAGATGGAACTAATGGCTTTTCTCAAACAGACTGATAATTAATAAAATAAGGCCCAGTCCAAGTAAAAAACAAAAAAACGGCAGTTCATAAATCAAAAAATCCACTGAATTTTGTATAACAGCAACATCTATCAGCTCAATAATGGCCTCAGATCTGTCTTCTCCAATCATTTTTGAAATCGTTAACTCAACCCAAAAATTTTTGCTTTCCATAAACCCGGAGATACCAGCGAAAATACCCAGAAAAAAGCCTGCCAGTAAGGAATAAATCCCAAGTCTCGTCATCATATTCTTTTTTCCTTATTCCTAATTTGTAAATACACCATGCCTTAATATATTCTGCAAGTATTGCTCAAGTCAAACTATTTTCCCCGGGGCAATCACATGTAAAATAAAAATTACTCTTTATATTTGAGCCCATTGGTCTTTTTCAAATTTTTCCTCCTCCGGACTCATATTTTCATGTTTTTATTTGGGGGTAAAACTGAATTTTTGTCCGCCAATGGCTGCTTCATACATTAAACCGCCTTTTATGTGGACGAAAACCGCCATTCCCCTTGAATAATTTATATCTGCATAGTTCCCTGTGGCAGGCCCGGCACTTGCCCCTGCAGTGGTACCTTCCGTCCCCGCTTTTGCCTGTGCACCGGCGGTGATGGCCACGGCAGATGCAGTGGCATCAAATTCAAAATTACCACTGGTGAATTCAGTATAGGACCGTTTGTCCTGGAAAAAGATAATTTCGGAAAATGCCTGGCCCCCCAGTTGGAAACCAATGCTGAGTTTTGCCAGAGAAACTGTTCCAGTGAGTTTACCCTTTTCATATATCCGGCCTTCCCCATAGGCACCGCCAATAACGATACCTCCTTTTCCCACGGTTGGGAAAACCGCATATCCATAACAGGTTTTGAAAAATGATTTTGTTGCATCTGACTTTTTAAAGATATTGATGGTATCTGAATAATTGTCAGCAAACGCAACAGGTGATAAACTCAATCCAAACAAAATTATCAGTAAAAATAGTCCGAATTTCAAATTTTTCATTTTATTTCTCCTTTAGTGCTTGTTCTTCAGCCGCAGCCGTGGCAGTGGCTTCAATTATTTTTGCCGAGCAATTTCGAAGCCAATTTTTCATTTCATACAATAAACCCATAATCAAACATCATTAAATTGATACTGCTAATGCGCAGGTTTAATTGGTGTCAAGTTGAGCGCTATTTTACTTTATTTTAAATGAAAATAGAAAGTACTTTCTATACTTTAACTGCAAATAGGCAAAAAATAAGAATTATATGAGCCAGAGACACTATTGCCGATTGTTCTTGTGCATTCAGCTTAATATATAAAACAATTGTTTTTACTTTTAATTGATTTTGCCTGAAAATAATATTAAATATTGAGTACATCAAAACTTAATTTTGTCTAACATGCTTTTATTGTTGCCATGCACGCAAAAAAATTTTAATCTCTTTACTGACAAGGAAAACCTATGCCATTCCAACATATAGTAGATGATAATAGGGATATTGTGGTCTTGAAATCTATTGGGGATGTTTCTGTGCCAGATATCATGACTGAAATCAAAAAAGCGATTACGACCAAACGCGGCGATGGTATCACCCGGCGTCTGATTGATATGACAGATCAAAAATTCTCTTATGATCTTGAGGATGCACAAAAAGTTCTGAACGCCGTGCAAATAGAAGCCAAGGTGTTGCGCCCAAAAAAAATAGCCATACTATTCCAGGAAATTCCCGATAGCTTTGATTTTGACAAAATAGAATCACTTCTGAATTCTCCAATCGTAGAGATAGGTATCTTTATCGATAAGATAAAAGCCATAGAGTTTCTCAACAAAGGACAACAAGAAAAAGAGGACAACAATGACCCTCCCAAGGCAGTGTGGACACTCAACCCTCAATAATAAACCCTATCCATATTATAAGCTATGGCAAATGAGAATATATTAAAAAAAGTTGGGTTTGCATCCTTTATCATGATGGCATCCGTATTTGCCAGTCGTGTCATCGGTGTTTTCCGTGAAATGGCCATTGCAGGCTTTGGCGGAATAAATGCAGGGGTTGATGCCTATCAGATTGCATTTATCATTCCTGAAATCCTTAACCATATTGTTGCAAGCGGGTTTCTTTCCATCACCTTTATTCCCATATTTGCCCTTTATCTTTCCTTAAACAGAGAAGATGAAGGATATAAAATTCTTTCTATTATTATGAATGGTTTCGGGCTTCTTCTTGTGGGTTTTATTCTGGTCACCATGATATGGGCGCCAAAATTTGTCAACATTTTTGCGCCGGGCATTCAAGATCCTGACACCTTTGCCCTTGCCGTAAAGATGACCCGGATTATCATTCCCGCCCAGTTTTTCTTTTTTACTGGCGGACTTCTTATGGCCGTTCAGTTTGCAAAGGAAAAATTTTTCATCCCTGCCCTTGCTCCTTTGATTTACAATTTAAGTATTATTTTGGGCGGACTCATTCTGGGTCCTTTCATGGGTATGGAAGGATTTGCCTGGGGAGTACTGATCGGAGCATTTATTGGTAATTTCGGACTTCAGCTGATGGGTGCTAAAAAACTGGGGATGCGATATTACCCAATGCTGAGCTTTACTCACCCTGATTTAATAAAATATATTAAGCTCACACTTCCTTTGATGATAGGCCTTACCATGACATTTTCAACGGAAATTCTCTTAAAATTTTTCGGATCTTATTTAAATGAGGGCAGTATTGCTGCTATGAATTATGCCCTCAGAGTGATGTTTATTCTTGTGGGACTTTTCGGGCAGGCCATCGGGGTCGCATCCTATCCTTTCATGGCCAAACTTGCCCAAAAAGGTGACCTTTTTGAGTTAAACCGCCTGTTAAACAAAACATTGAAATTTATTTTTCTTGTTATGCCCTTTTCCGTTCTTTTTATTGTTTTAAGCCATGAAATCGTAACCATTCTTTTTCAAAGAGGTCAATTTGATGCCCAGGCGACCGTCTTAACTGCAGGGGTTCTGCAATTTTTCATGGTGGGTGCCTTTGCCTTTTCAGCTCAGAATATTGTTTCAAGGGGATACTATGCCATTCAAAACACTGTTTTTCCCGCCATTTTTACAAGTCTTTGCGTTATAGTCACCCTTCCTTTGATTTTTTGGTTCATGAAAACAATGGGTCCTAAAGGAGTGGCGTTAGGATTATCGCTATCTGTTATCATTCAGGCATTTGTCTTGTTTGAATGCTGGAACAAAAAAAGTTTAAATTCCGGGAAAAAAGAGGTTTATCTCTTTTTTCTTAAAATGGTACCCATCAGCCTGGTGATTGGTTGCATTCTTTTTGTCACTGCTGTTGCCGCAAGAAATTTTATTAATCACTCCACCTTTGCAGGTTCTTTTACCATTGCTTGTCTTATCGGAATTGAATTTTTGTCTTTATTTTTCTTAACCGGGTTTATTTTTAAAATACCCGAAATTCTTACTCTCTTTGAAACCATTTTTAACCTGAAGGTCACATGCAAAAGGATTTTCCCATGGACAAAAAAATTACCTTAGTTGCTAAAAAAATTAAAGGCTCAAAACAATTGATTGTCTTTACTGGTGCCGGTATCTCCACGGAAAGCGGGATATCTGATTATAGAAGCCAGGGCGGTATATGGGATAAATTTATACCCGTATACTTTGATGAATTCATGTCTTCTAAGGCATCAAGGATCAAATACTGGGAGCAACGGCTTGACATGGAAAAAAGCCTGTCAGTCGCCAAACCCAATACAGGCCATAAAAGCCTTGCCAAACTGCATGAGCTTGGGATTCTAAAAGCTTTGATCACCCAGAATATTGATGGATTACACGAAGAATCAGGTATTCCAAAAGAGAAAATTATTGAGCTTCACGGCAATACCCGGCGTGTCAGATGCATGAGCTGTAAAAAACTGATATCCTGGGAAAAGGCCGAGGCCATGATAGATGCAGGAGACAAGGCGCCTGTTTGTTCGTGTGGCGGTTTTTTAAAGCCGGACACGGTTTCTTTTGGTCAGGCCATGCCGGTCGAACAAACCCAGAGAGCTGCCATGCTGTCAAGCAAAAGTGATGTCTTTATTGTTGTGGGCTCCACACTTCTGGTACAACCGGCAGCCTTGATGCCTGAATATGCGAAAAATGCCGGCGCATTTCTTGTCATCATCAATCTTTCTGAAACACCCTATGATAAGGTGTGTGACGTGCTGATCAGGGGAAAGGCAGGCGATGTCCTGAAGAAAATTATGGACCAGGTCATAGCATAGGTCATCCCTGACTAAATTCCCATCCAAATTTTAAACTTTAAATTTCTTCATTAACTCCATAAAGTGTTCAGCTATTGTTAAAAGGGCCATTGCATTATCATTGAGTTTATGGCTGCTCTCCTGAACCTGCCTGGATCCCTCTTCCACCACTGTGATCTCTTTTGCAATTTCAGCGGCAACACTTGCCCCTTCATTCACATTATTATTCACCTCGGATATTTCAGCTGAAACATCATTAATATTTTTAGCGATTTCATTAGTGGTCACATTCTGCTCTTCCACTGCGGCTGATATACTTGAAATAGCTTCATCAGACTCTTTTATGATAACTGTAAGCCCGACCACCTTTTGGGTTACTTCTTTGGATTTTTCTTTAATCCATCGCAATTTTTCATCGGCCTGCAAAGTTGATTCATTGGTTTCACTGGCAAGCTCGGTGATTTCCTGGGCAACAACGGCAAAGCCTTTTCCAGCCTCCCCTGCCCTTGCAGCTTCAATTTTAGCATTCAGGGCCAGCATACTGACCTGTTCAGAAATGGCTCGGATCTCATCGGTCACGATATCCACATCATTTGCTCTTCCCCCCAACTCATCCACCACTTGGGTAATAACCTTAAACCCTTCAACAACCTGTTCGGTAATTTCTTTAGACGAGCTGACGTTCTTAGCAATCTCACTGACAGTTACACTCATCTCTTCAATAGCCGAGGCAATGGCATTTAAGGTATCTGTTGATTGTTCCATGGAGGTTGCTATGGATTGGTTATTACTGCTCATCTCTTCTGCCGCAGCAGAAACAGTAGTTGCTTTTTCAGATGTATCTGTACTGGCAGTATTGAGATTCTCTGAAATATGGCTGAGTTCAGTTGCAGAACCGGATATGGTATCAGAGTTTTTTACAACCTGTATGATCATTTTCCTTAAGTCTTTTGTTACCAGATTAATTTTTGAAAGAATATGGTTTATCTCATCCCCTTCTTTGACATCATAGGTATGGGTAAAATCTTTCTGCCGCAAATTTGAAGTGGCAGAAAGAACCATATGAACTTTTTTGTTCACCAGAAAATGAAAAAATAACCACATAAAGAGAATAATAACCATAAGCCCTGCAAGCCCGATAATAATACTGACCATTTTGCCATCAGCAATCGCTTGTTTAATAGCCATTTCAGAAGAAAATACGGAAATGCCACCCAATACTTTTCGTTTTTCACCATGACAGTGAAAACATCTTTGTTCATTTAAAATGGGATCATTTTCCAATAAGAATGGCGTACCGGCAAAGGGTACATGAAAAGACCGATTAGAGGGTTGGCCGCTTCCCAGCATGGAAGATATATCTTTTTTTGAATTATCATCCAGAAAATCACCCATTTTTTTACCCACTGAATTGATATCAGTACTGAAAGAGATCACACCATTAAAATCATATACAAATACTTTAAGATCTTTAATCTGCTCATTAAGGCGCTTGAACTGGGTTCTGACGGAATCATTATCTCCAATGGCGAGCGCATCAAACATGCCGCCTTCAACAGCCCGGGCAAGCATCTTGTTCTGGGCTTTCATCTGAGTCTCAGCAGATTTAATCTGAAATGAAATATTGAACCAAAGGTTTGTAAACACAACGGCAACCACTATGACAGATACCGGAATTAGCAGCCGGAGCCATAATCGACTACTTATAAATTTAAATATTTTATCAAACATATTCTTAGATTCTCCAAACTATTTAATGTGCACCACCAAATAAAAGAGGCTTAAAATCAAAAGCTTCTATCCTGTTTTTACTATGGCATGTATTACAATTTTCCATGCTGACATCCCGGATAATTAAATCCGGATCTTCGCTTTCAGCATGGAGGCTCCCTGGGCCATGGCAGACTTCACAACCGGCATCTTTTAATTGTGGCGTTTTTTCTTCCGAGATAAACCCGCCTTTTTTACCATATCCTGTTGTATGACACTCAAAACAGGATTGATACTCTTCAGGCGTCAACTTTTTTTCCATCTTTTTTATGCTTTCAAAAGATTTAGCCTTTTTGGAATATTCCATAAAGTTGGAATACTCATGTTCATGGCAATCGTTGCATACCTCAGAGCCGACATACATCTTGTCCTCTGCCGAACTGCTGCTGATACAAAATGAACACAAAAAAAACAACCCGATAATAATATATTTTTTCATTTTACCCCTCTTTAAAATCTGTTCCAATTTTAAAACTTACTCAACATGCTTTGAGACAAGTGTGGATAACATAATAAAGCGTATTCCGAAAATCAAGAATTTTTTAAGTATTTTCATAAGTTAACCGGAATCCTGACTTGATTGCCGGCCTTATTCTTAAAAATCAAAAATAAGTTTTCTTTTCCATATAGATATAAATCCCGTGTCACCCTTACATCCTGTTTGCAATACTCAATTATCTTGTCAATTTTACCTTGTTCCCACCATTTAAGTGCCATCAGGCCATCAGCACTTTTGCTGCACCCAAGGGTCTGTGTTGCCAGATGATCAAGGGAAAGCCGATAGCCTAATCTTTCATGAACTTTTATCAGGATATCCAGGCTGGGAAGTGAAAAAAAATCAAATTTAGAAAGCCCTGACAATACCTTATAGTCAAACTTGATAATATTAAAACCGATCACCAGATCTAATTTTTGAAGATCTTCACAAAGCAATTCAATATCTTTCTGGAGATATTCCTGGTAAATATCGGTTTTTGAATCGTACAGCACAGCACAGCTGACCCCCATTTTTTCAGCCCTGTTCCACCCGCCAACCTCTTTTGCGGATCTTCTGGTTTCTATATCAAGAACTCCATATCGCAAATTTTCTTTGCAGGTTACTTTTAAATTAAAATCTGATATTTCTTCAGATATGGATTCAACACCGGGTTCAAAATCGGACTCAGAACGGGCTTCATTGATTTTATAAACCGTTTCTTTTTCTTTACCGGATAAAATCATATCAAGAATCTTTAAAGACGCTATCTTGTCAATGGGCCGATTTCCTGACCCGCATTTGGGAGAATGCACACAGGCAGGACAACCTGTTTCACATTTGCATGATCTGACGGCATCAACGGTTCTTTCAAGAAGTTCTTGTGAATGTTGAAATGCCTGTTCAGACAATCCAAGGCCTCCTGGAGCACCATCATAAATAAACACGGCTGCTTTCCCGGTCTGGGGATGAAAAGGAATGGAGATTCCCCCCAAATCATTTCTGTCCGTCATAACCAGCAGCGGCATTATTCCAATGGCTGCATGCTCCAACGCATGAATCCCGCCCATAAAATGCATTTGGTCAGACTCAATTTTATCTCTCACATAATCGGGGATTTCGATCCAGAGCCCCTGGGTCTCAAATTCAAGTTTTGGCAAATCCAATGGTACGATACCTATGGATTTCTGATTAG
Organism: Desulfobacula sp.; assembly: GCF_021107415.1. Next base: position 32,982 of record NZ_JAIOSW010000120.1, on the reverse strand, counting down.
ACACAAGCCTTTTGTCATACCCGGTCACCTGTTCTGTTATCCTTAATTTCCCAAATCCGACCCTGGTGCCTTTGACCCTGCAGGAATCAAGCTGTTTAATAATCATTGTGGATTTTGAAGACCGCGCCTTTGTGAAATAATGCACATCTTTTCTTTTTGCCTCAACAACCCCATTCTCATGGTCAAACCGTGTGATGACATAGGACTTACCCCTGTGCAGGTAGACGGCCCCTTCATGGGTTTCAAAATAGGACCTGTGTTTATCAATATCTCCAATACTTTTTTGGGGGCTTTGTTTTGTCTTCTCAAGAAAGATGGGAAAATTTTTTCCGGTTCCTCTCAAATTAACATCCCTGTGGGGTGATTTGCGGGCTGCATACCACATGTCCCCCTGACGGCTTCTTAAAAGCCTGCCGGAATATTCAAGTTTTGATATGGCTTTTTGAATTGTCTTATCACTTAAGAACGCCTCAAACCGGTCCAGGCTCATTTCTGCTGCTGCACATTCCAGATGCTGTTTGAGTATAACCATGTTCCAGGGATTGATAATGGCCTTTTCAGGTGGCAGTTTAAAAAAAACATCTGGATGGTTGATAAAATATTGATCCAATGCGTCTTCATGGGCAATGAGTATCAATGCCGAATCCTTGCCGTCCCTGCCGACACGGCCGGCTCTCTGCCAGGTGGACATAATGGTACCGGGATATCCGACCAATATGCATATATCCAGATTTCCAATATCAATTCCCAGTTCAAGGGCACTGGTGGACACCACAGCTAAAAGCTCTCCTGTGGCAAGTTTTTTTTCAATAGACCGTCTTTCCTCGGGCAAAAACCCTGCCCGGTAGGCAGTGATCCTGTCTGAAAAAGAAGCGGCTCTCCGAGATGCCCAGATTGCGATCAGTTCTGTAATTTTCCTGGATTGTGTATAACAAATCGTTCTCAAATTTCTATGAATAGCTGAATGAATCAAGGCAATCGCTGTCTGGGCAGCCCCTTCAATGCCTCTCATTAAAATAACATCTTTTCTGCCTGCAGGAGAACTGGATTCATCCACAACACTGACATCAAGACCTGTTAATTTTTGGGCCAGGGATGCCGGGTTTGCAATGGTGGCAGAACAAAAAATAAACACGGGATCTGCCCCGTAAAGACGGCAAATTCTTTGAAGCCTTCTGAACACCCAGGCCATGTTGGAGCCCATAATACCCCGATAGGTATGGACTTCATCAATGACAATGTATTTTAAATGTTTAAAAAAGGTTTCCCACAAATGGTGGTGGGCCAGCATGGCCAAATGGAGCATTTCCGGATTTGACAATAGAATATGGGGAGGTACCTTTCTGATCTTTGATTTTTGATAGGAGGAAATGTCCCCGTCATATACAGCAGCCTTTAATTGCAGAGCAGTCCCGTTTTCTATCCCGGCAGCGCGCAATAAACCTTGAACCGTTTCCAGTTGATCCCGGGCCAGTGCTTTTAAAGGAAACAAATAAAGGGCATGGGATTGCGGATCTTCAATGAGTTCATCTATCACGGGAAGGTTATATATAAGACTTTTACCACTGGCTGTGGGTGTGGCAATAACAGTGTGAATACCGTTATGGATCATTTCTATGGCTTTTTTCTGATGGTTATAAAGCCTTTTGATACCTAAAAATTTTAATAAAAAAGATAAATTGTTTTTAAGTTCAGAATCACTAGAAGCAAAAACAGCCTCTTTGGGCGGAAGGATTCTGTGGCAGACAATATCCCCGGAAAATCCCTTATAATTTTTCAGGGATTGAATATATTCGTCCAGACTCACAAAAGGCTCCTTAAAAATTGTTTCCCAGCTTGACAGCTCATATAGCATAGAGTATGAAAACTATTCAAGCAAAGATAAACCTCCATAAGGCTTCAGGAGCACCTCATAGATGACACAAAAGTATGAAATTAAAACAAGGAAAACAATTGATACAATTAATCATTTGCTGGATGATGGAATAAAAAGAATCAGTGTCCTCATCCGCCATTCCGACAGATTCTTCCCAGAAGATGCCAGATGGGAACCCTTTATGGGATTAACAGATGACGGCAAGGATTTTGCCGTTGATTTCGGCGCTGCCCTCGGGTCAAACCCGTTGCCGAAATTGACTTCCAGTTTTATAGGCAGATGCGTTGAAACCGCCTATTTGATTGATAAAGGCTATACAAAAAAACACAACCGGGCCATTGACCACAATTGCCTGAATGATATGCTTTCACCCTTTTATGTAAAGGATGTAGAAAAAGCCGTTCCTTGTATTGAAGAACAAGGAAATACTCTTTTTTTACGGAACTGGTTTGATAACCATATTGATGAAAGTATAATGGAAAATCCACAAAGGACATCAGACCTTTTAAGTGAATTTATGATTGAGCAAATAAAAAATCTCAAAGAAAACCAGATGGCCATCTGCGTATCCCATGACTGGAATATTTACCTTTTAAAAGAATTTAAATTGGGACTTAAACATGAAACCACAGGAAATGTGGATTACCTCGACGGGCTTGTCTTTTTTGAAAAAGAGAATCAATACTATATTACCAATTACCAGACAAACCCAATATTATTGTAATAAATTAAATACAAGGAAATCATTTTGGAAAAAACAAAAATAACTGTCGTGTGCGAAAATCAGGCCGGTGCAACAATTGGGGTCATGGGTGAGCATGGGTTTTCTGCACTCATAGAAAAAAACAATGAAAAGATCCTCATGGACACCGGCCAGGGCCTGACCCTGAAAGCCAATGCAAATGCTTTAAAAATCAATTTGTCTGAAATCAGGAAAATTGTCTTGAGCCATGGTCACTTTGATCATACAGGCGGACTTGCAGATTTAATGCCCCCAAAAGGAATAATTGACGTCTATGCCCATCCGGATATCTTTGCTCCCAAATATGCTCGCCACGAGTATGAGAACAAAAAAGAAGAAGTATTTATCGGAAACCGGTTCAGCCGGGAATACCTTGAATCCAATTTGAATGCCAGATTTCATTTTAAAACAGAATTTTCTGAAATATCTGACGGTATCTTTTTTTCAGGTGTTATACCCAGGCAGACAGACTTTGAACAACCAGACAAGAGACTTTTGGTTAAAGAGGGGTCCTCATTTATCCAGGACCCGTTACATGATGACGCATCTCTTTTGATCGAGACATCATCCGGCCCTGTCATCCTGACAGGATGTGCCCATTCAGGCATTGTAAACATCATGAATCATTTTTCTAAAAAAACAGGATACAAATCCTTTTATGCGGTTATTGGGGGAACCCACCTGGGATTTTTAAATTCCGACAAACAGCTTAAAAAAACCATGGATGCATTTGAACAATATAATCTTAACCTCATCGGTGTTTCCCACTGCACGGGCAATGAGGCCGCTGCTGCCTGCTATGACCGGTTTAAGGATAAATTTGCCTTTGCCAATGCAGGATGGAGCGCCTGGTTCTAAATTTATCAGGAGAAAATGAGACAGCAGGCTGTTAATCAAACCGGTATAATAAATGAAATCTTAAAAGGGATTGTGGATCGGGTTACGTTTCATAACCCTGATAATGGCTGGTCAATTCTCAGGGTGATGCCCTTTAATAATCCCCAGGGCCAAGAAACTGTTATTGTGCATCAAACAAAAGTGTTTGCCGGTGCTACAATGGAATTTCAAGGGTCCTGGATAGTTCACCCTAAATATGGCCGCCAATTTCAGGCAAGTATTGCAAAAGAAAAAAAACCGGCAACAATTGCTGCATTGGAAAAATACCTTGGTTCAGGTCTTATTAAAGGTGTGGGCCCTAAAACCGCAAAAAAAATAGTTAAGCATTTTGACAAACAAACGCTTGATATATTTGAAAAAAATATTGAAAGGCTCACTGAAGTACCCGGCATTGCTCAAAAAAAACTTGATATGATAAGTGCAGCCTGGACAGAACACAAAGCAATTCGGGAAGTGATGATGTTTTTACAGTCCCATGGCATCAGTACCTTGTTTGCTGTCCGGATCTATAAAGAATACGGTGATAATGCCATAAAAATTGTTACGGCAGATCCTTACCGGCTGGCAAATGATTTTTACGGGATTGGTTTTTTCTCGGCGGATAAAGTTGCATTAAGTATTGGGCTTAAACCTGACAGTCAGCAAAGAATAATGGCAGGTATTAAGCATGTTCTGGCAGCAAGCAGAAATTTCGGACACTGCTATCTGACAACATCTCAAATCAATGACCAGGTCAAAGAGCTATTACAATTGGATCTATCTGATAAACTGCTTGAGCTGTTACAATATATGGAAAAAGAAAAGCTGCTCATGGTTCGTGATCTTCTTGTGGCCAATGGTACAAGCGCGCAATGCTATTATTCAAAATCTTTATATTTTGATGAACTCTATGTTGCAAAAAGAATTTCTGATATTGGCAATCCGCTAAAGAATGAAAAAGCAAAAGTGGAAAAAAAAAGAGTGGAACGTTGGATATCTTTGTACTGCAAAGCAAAAAATATTTCTTTAAGTGATGAACAGGCTGCCGCTGCTAAAGGCATTGTTGATGAGAAATTTTCAATCCTTACCGGTGGGCCGGGATGCGGTAAAACAACCGCTACTCTTGTAATTGTCAAATTAATTGAGGCCATGGGGTTAACGGTTCTTTTGGCAGCACCAACAGGCAGAGCAGCTCAACGCATGACCGATGTTATTGGAAAAGAATCTAAAACAATCCATAGATTATTGGGATGGCAAGGCGGTAAATTCAAAAAAAATGAAGAAACACCTTTAAAAACAGACTTTCTCATTGTGGATGAATGTTCAATGCTTGACATCAACTTGACAGCATCACTGCTTAAAGCAGTTCCTAAAAACGCTCAGGTGTTGTTTATTGGAGATTCCGACCAATTACCTTCAGTGGGTGCCGGCAATGTTTTAAAAGATATCATAGCATCAAAAGTAGTTCCCTGTTTTAAACTGACAAAGATATTTCGGCAGGCCCAAAACTCTCTCATCATTAAATATGCTCATCAAATCAACAACGGAGGCATGCCCTGGATTGAATCGCCATTCAAAAAGCCGGGTATATGGCAGGATAAAACCGATTGCCTGTTTCTTGATGCAGACGAGGCGACTAAAGAGCAGATAAGCTTTATTACAAGGGTAAAAAGGTTTTATGATTTAAAGCTTTCTGAATTGGAAAGCAATATATCTGAAAAATCTGATGGGTCTGAGCTTTTTGAGTTTCGGGTCCAGGAACCGATTATTCCTTATGAGACAGAAATAACTATCCCTAAAAAATTTGAATTTGTAAATCTGCAAGAAGTGTATAAGGCTGAAACCAAGGTTGAAGAATTACTCTCCGTTGTGAAGAAAGTTCACCCCTGGTCATCACTTCATTATGGACTTTCAGCTTTGGATATAGTCAGAAAGCTTTACCAGGAATGGATACCAAAATATCATGGTAATAATGAAATACAGATCCTTTCTCCCATGACAAGGGGAAGCCTTGGAACACTCAGTTTAAACAAAGTAATTCAGGAGACCTCAAACCCCTTTGTTCAAGGCAAACGGCAGTTAAAGGTTGGGGAAAAAATTTTCAGGACTGGCGACCGGGTCATTCACAGGCGCAACAATTATGATCTGGGCGTTTTCAATGGTGATATTGGTGTTATCAGGGATATTGATAATATTAATTTGACCTGCACCATTGCTTTTCATCCTGATAATAGACTGATTCACTACAAACAAAATGATATCATGGAACTTGATTTGGCCTATGCAATCACCATACACAAATCCCAGGGCAGTGAATTTGAAATTGTAATTATTCCGGTTCTTACCCAGCATTTTAAAATGCTTTTTCGAAATTTAATTTATACCGGGTTAACCCGTGCAAAAAAACTGGCAATCTTTGTGGGCACCCGAAAAGCCCTTGCAATGGCTGTTAAAAACCAGGATATCAGCAAAAGACAGACGGCTTTGAAGGAATTATTGATGTCCTGATTTGAGTTACACAAGCACCTGACTAATTTTTGTTAGGAATTTGCTGCATCCTTGCTACTTCAATCATGGTTTCCACTCGAATGAGCCTGTCGTTCATCCGGCGGACATCTTGATCAATACGATCTACCTTGTCCATAAGGATGCTTAATCTTTCGTTCAAAAGTATTCCTGCCCTCAGAGCCTCCATAACTTTTTCACTGACACCCATTATTGAGCCTCCAGCATGGCATGAGTATCATCAAGTCTTTTTTCAATTTCTTCAATTTTTTTAACGAGTTCTTGTGTTGTCTTTATCATAGTGTCTGCTAAAGCCTCCAAAAAAGCATCATCTTCATTTGAAGACTCACTATTAAAAGCATCAACTGCCTCCCTCACAACGTTTGCAAAAGAAACTTTTTTGGTCTTTGCAATCTGATCGACTCTTTTAATCATGACAGGTGGCATAAGAATCGGTTTTCTTAGCATTGTTTCTTGTCGTGCTGATGTACTCATTACAGATCTCCATGTATTTTTTCATCTTAAAGGTAGCTTACAAACAAAATATAGCACATGTGCAGCACACGTACAAATCTAATATTTTTTCAAGTGCTAATTATTCTAAACCTTTTGACGGAAAATGGAAAACGGCATTTTGTTTTTTGCAATGGGTCAATAATTCTTTAAAACAGCTGTTTTTCGCAAGCATGTTTTCCGAATCAGGTATGGCTGAAAAAAAGGCCTTGCTTCCAATAACAATCAATTTGGTTTTTGCCCTGGTCATTGCTACATTCAGGCGGTTGGGGCTGTTTAAAAAATCAGTGAGCAGATGATCCGGGTCTGAGGAAGTTATGCCAAAAATAATAACATCCCGTTCTGCTCCCTGAATCCGTTCAATGGTATCCACCAAAGGAAGTTCCATATCTTCCGGCAGTTTTTCTCCAAGTTTTTTAACAATGGTATTGTTCTGAGCCCTGTGGGGTGAAATCAAAGCCATTTGATCCAATGACAATCCATGAAATATCATCAATCTGTAGGCCAGTGCAGCCATTAGGTCTGCTTCCATATCCGATTTCTGGGAACATCCCTGGTGGTCAGCCAATACGAGTACAACCGGTTTTGCAGGATCTAAAATTTTGTCATATTCAGGGCTCTTATTTAAAGGCTTATCCATGACAAGTCTGGCATTGACATTAGCCGGTGCCGGGTACAGCATGTTTTTATACCAGGTTCTGCCAGAGAAAGCACAAATCTCTTTGTTCATGCGATAGGTAATATTAAGGGTTTCATGATGCGACTCTGGGTATATGTCCAGAAAATTTGCTAAAATAGACCGGTCCAAAATCAGACCAGCGTCCTCCCTGGGATATTCTCCATAATCTCCTAAAACAATGGGCGGCAGCTGATTGACATCCCCCAGAAATAAAAAATTGCCCCTGCTGTAAATCAGGCTCAGCAGAGCCTGGGGTACGGGCACCTGGGAGGCTTCATCAAAAATAACCCAGTCAAGGGTCTGGGGAAATTCTTTATTTTTGCTGTTAAAAAGGGTGTAAAATCCATACCCTGTGGCACCCAGGATCAGCCAGGGTCTGTCCAGGATATCATTTGCATCATCAGAAAATTCCACTTGCATGCCTCTGTGGGTCTGTTCATCCATTTTTTTATTGACATCTATTTTTTCAGACTGGCCTTTTTCAGACTTTTGGGGACGGCCCCATTTGATGCAATGGCCAGGAAAAATACCCGGGAAATAAAGGTTCGTAAGTGAGACCACCTTTTCCAATACCGTATCAATGGCTTGATGAGTCAAGGCGCTCACTCCTATTCGAAGTGGCCTTTGAGCCTCATGAGCCTGCAGGATCAATGCGATTAAAATCCATCCCAGCAGATGGGTTTTTCCTGTTCCGGGAGGACCTTGAATCATGCTTGTCCGGTATTGAAAAACAAGGGCCAACGCACGTTGCTGGGAAGAATTAAGGCCGTGATGACTGCGGATCAGCCATTTTTTCAGCCAGGAGACCGAATCAGAAGACTGCCGGCCCAAAGCCTGCCCTGTAAGCAGTTGAAGCAAAGAATGGGGCCGGTTCCCTGCAAAAAGAGTCGTTGCAACATGGGTCAACTTTGCCTGGTTCAAGTCGCTTATATCCTCTTCCAGGGAATATAAAAAATGTTTACTTAAATGCATTTTCCCGGATCTGGAAAGAAGTGATATTTCTCCTGCCTCCATATCATATTCAGCCAGGATAACGGAAAAACCATCTTGAATATCAAAGATACCATGGGGAGCAAGTTTGAGAAAATCTCCTTCACGAAATTTCGATGACCGGGTTTCCCGGGAGGTTTTAAGAATATAAAGAAAACGGCCTTCATGATCCAGCCTTGTGTGACCAAAACTTAAGTACCCAATGGCCCTGAATCGCAGCATCCTTTCCTGAAGCGTCCGCTCCTGGAGTGTTAATATATCATTCTCCTGTAATCGTTGCTCCTCTTTGATGAATCTGAGATACGGTAAAACCATGACGTTTTTTTCCATACCGGTATCCAATTCTTTTATCCATTGACTTTCCAGATAAGAACAGGCCTTTGTATATAGTTCGCCCATGATGGAGAGGCTGGATTTGACCATTGATTTAAGACTGTATACTTCTAATTTGGGCACTTCTAATTTGGATAATTCCAAACCATTTGCTGCATGATAATGGAACAGAGTTTCGGGATGATCCACTTTAGTAGTACACCCAAATACATGACCTAGGTTAAACAAAGAAACAATTCCGGGGACGGGCATATAAAAATGTGCCTTAAAAACCCTTCGCAGATCTGTCCACGGACTGGGCTGGGTCTGCCATAAAAACAAAGGTTTTTTCCCTTGCTCGGCCTCTCCCCATTGAAGAAGAGCCAGCCGGGACCCTGAAGCAAAATGGAAAATATGGGGGCATTTGCCATTGGATATGCTCTTTTCCCATGAGTTTAAAATCAGGTCTGCAAATTCTTGCCAGACACTTCTTCGATCCTGATCATTTTCCATTATCCACACATGAGATTCTATTGGCGTGCCTAAAGGATCAATCACTTGGTATCCAAGGGCTCGTGGAAGTCCGGTCAAAGGGTCTCTGGTTACATGGATGAAAAAGGCCCGGGAAATATTACCGGGAAAAAACCGGGTATTTTTTCTTACCAGAAAAATTTGGTTTTTTAGAAAAGCCTCACAATGCCCTAGAAGCTGTTTGTTCTGTTCCAAAGTAAATCCTGTTTCCATGCCATCTGGATCTTTGTCACAGAAATTTTCTTTAGCGTCAGAGGATATTTTTTTAAGAGTTGTATGGGTTTGGGCAATGGTAGCGCATCCCATTTGCCGCAATTTCAATAATTCCCCGGGAGTCAATCCGGGTAAAAACTGTATTTCTTCGTTTTCAATGGCAGTATGATAGCACACTGAAAACCAGTCACAGGATACACAATGGGATCCAAGCCTGTGATCTGCATCAGATGCCGATCGGGACAAGAAAGTGTGCAGATCTTTAAAAAGCATGGGAAAAGCTGCCAGATACGCCTTTAGATCAAATCCATGTTTTTCATATGGTATGTTTTTTCCGGATGGCCGGGTGATTAAAAAACCAGTGCCGGCCACGCTGGCGCAAATGCCATGGCAATTGATTATTTTTTCCAAAAGCCAAGCATAAAATGTAACCTGCCATTTATGGTGGAAACGCGGAGAGAGTGTGCTTTTGATATCTCCCACTTCAATAACAGCTCTTTTTTCCCCTTTAAACTCTTTTACAGATAAGAGAAGAAGATCAGGAATACCGATTCCATTCATGTTGAAACTGTCAGGTTCCAGGCTGTCGGATTTCAGGTCATCCACTTTGAGCAGGCATTGTGAAAGAAAAACCGGTTTGTTGGCAATATCCCGGGATGTTACCTTTTGTATCAACGTATTCAACTGTTCTATAAATGCTTTAAATCTCGAATCCTGCGATTCTGTGTTTTTTATGGAGATGATAGTTGCGCCCTGTTCCTTCAGATGCGCCAGAACCTGTTTTTCATGGATGATCCCCTGGTTCATGGAAAGGGTTCTAAGCTTATCATGATTTTGAGCCGGGGAAGCAAGACCAAGGAATTTAAAACAGAACCGCCTTTGACACTGTGCATGGAAAAAGTAATCACTGACCATGGTAGCAGTAAGGGTAGCAGCAGGGTCCAGATTAAGACAGATTTGCCTGCATTGATCTGACTGGAGAAAATTACGCACTTTTTCAAGCCCATCTTTTTTGACTTTTTTCTTTTCGGTCTCCAATAAAGAATCCTTGATCATGATATCAATGGCGCAGGGTTCTATGGTTTCCTGAATAAAAGCCCCAGGGACAAGATTTGCCTTGTCACCGGAAATAATTTTTGAAGGGGTATCACGATAATGGGCAAAAGCACGTGCCACCCGATGGTCAAAAAGAAAATCCGTTAATTCCTGTATGAGCAGGTCCTTTGGCAGAGTTTTACAAAACAGATTCAAAGGAATAAGGCTGCCAAGTATTTTAAAATGTCTTTTGACCCAGGTTTGAAACTCTTCGTGGTTTACCGGTAGTTTTAACTCCTCAAACATGATCCAGTGTGAGCATTCCATACCGATCTCATCGGATGTTATAAACAATTCATCATCCATGAAATTTTCCCTGATACTCCACTCCAGTATCAGGTTGCCTGCCGAACCTATGAATGTCCTATACCGAAAAGGTGCATTTTTGCCGGATACAACTTCAATACCATTTTCCAGAACAACTTTTTTTTCACCCTGTTTAAGCCCTCCAAGAAAAAGTTTTTGGGTCCGGGCAAAAAGACGGGTTTTATCTTCTATTTCACCTGTTTTAAGGATATGACCCATGGCCTTTGCAACTTCATAGGAAATATGGGGGCCCATGCCAATCCAGGCCAGCTGTTTTTCATCTTGACCTTTAGAAGGCCTTGCCAGCACCTTTTTCTGCTCGCGTGTATCAATTTTTAAAATTCTAAGAAGCCTTCCGGCAATATAGACTCTATCTCCTATTTCCATCTGGGAAACAATGGATTGTGGGATATCTGCAACAGCCTTATCAGATACCAGCAAAATATATTCCTCTTCTGCTTCAGGAAAATTTCCCCAGATTTTATAATCAAAAAGGTAATTGTGATATTGCCACCCCCCTCCAAAAAGACCAGGCATTCTAGACTTTTTTAACCAGCGTTTCTTTTCAAGTGATGCAAAGATAGAGGGCAAAATATCATGCTGGTTTGAAAAAAGAGATTGCAGGGCAGGCAGGGAAATCTCTTTTTTTTCATAAAGACAGGATATCACCTGCTGGCTCAATACACTGGGCAATGTCCTGGCACAGGGAGATTCAATCATTCCTTTGCGCGACAATTCAAGGAGGGCAAGGAAACGCACCACCTGGTCTCCTGCGCCTCCGCCACAACAAAGCCCCCAGAAATTGATCTGATTTTCACGACGATTGGCCCTGCCGATTCGTTGAAGAAAACTCGATACAGAACCCGGCGGCTCATATAAAAGCACTGCATCCACATCCCCCACATCAATGCCAAGCTCCAGGGTGCTGGTGGCAATGCACAGGGCACAGGAGCTTATACGAAACCTGTTTTCAGCCTTCTTTCGTTCCCGGGGCTTGAGATTAGAGTAATGCAGTTCACAAACCCCTTGAAATCTTCCGGTCCTGTTGACAATACCAAACAACCTGTCGCAGGCAGACCGGCTGTTGACAAAAATAAGTATTTTCCGATACTGCCAGGACTCATACAGATCATTGAGAAGAGCCGGGAACTCTGATTCTTCCTGTTTAATATGAAGCAGGCGTGCAATGATGTTTCTCTTGACACTGGTAATGATACGCTGTGTATCTACCCTGAAACCAAAAAAATCAATGACGGAATCCACCTGGGCAATGGTAGCTGACATGGCTATTTTCTGGAGTGCCCTTCCTGTTCTACGTTCAAGGCGGGTAAAAAGATAGACAAGATGGTGTCCCCTGTACTGGTGGATCAAGGGATGAACCTCATCAATAATCACTATTCCCACCCGAAATAAAAACCCCTTAAGATCTGCATTGGCGCTTCCCAGCATCACATCCAGGGATTCCGGGGTGGTGAACATGATATCCGGACGTTTTCCTCCTGCGCGCTTGATATCACCGGTTCGAATGGCAAGGTTGAGCCTTAGACGCTCTGTGATAACAGATTCAAATCGCCTTTTTAAATCCATGGCAAGGGCTCGGGTGGGGATGATATATAAAACAGCAATTTTCCTGCCGGAGTTGATTACCCGCTCCAGACAAGGAGCAAGCACTGCCTCGGTTTTACCTGATCCGGTGGCAGCCTGCAGCACCAGATCACAGCCCGAAAGTATAGGCGCAGCAGCTTCTCTCTGAGCGCTGTGCAGACTTATAAAAGCACCATAAAAAGCACGGAATGTATTGGGAAGTTGTAAAAGCAGTGAATCAGGCATTAACCTTCTTTTGCTGTTCCAGATCAAGTTGATTGACTAAAAATTTTAATTTCAGGCGTGCTTCAACACCTGATAACTTAGACAGTTCCAGGTTCATCTGACGTTGCATTAAAGCGACAGTAGGCTTCCACTTATAGGCACCCGCGTGGACGGCAATAAGTTTATGGATCAAGGTTTCCCATTCAGTTGATGAAAGATCATGCAGCTTGTGGATATTGATATTTTCCCACGCCTTGCTGTAGTTCTTGTTAAAATAGGGAATCTTTATTGGAGGAGTTCCATTTTTACTATTTTTTTTGATCCTGACCCGGTCATATGCTTCATCTGCAAGACAGGTGAAAAATTCATTGGTAAAAGCGAAAACAGGATAAAACCCATTGGTTTTTATTTCGGGATAAAAAATTTTATTGAGGAGTTTATAACTTTTACTGCGACTGGTAATACGGGTTTGTGCAATGGATTCTCCTTCATCAAACAATACAAGCCATCCCTTGAATCCAATTTTTTGAAACAATTTTGCCATCCCTTGAACCATGGCAAGGTATTGATCCTGGTTCTTGCAGACCAAAGAATTTTCCTTGTAAAAAGATACCTGGCGATAATAAAAAACAGACCGCAGCCGCCAGGCAGGAATATTTTTTCCCATGAGAGCATTTTTTAAAATCCAGGAAAATTCCCGGGGTTTGAACCTGTCATGTTTTCTTAATTTTCTTTTTTCAGGAGGGATTGAAATGTTTTTCTGGGCCATGGCTGTTAAAATTGCCTTAAAGCGGTGGGGAATCTCTTCAGGAATAAGATCTGAACAGGTTTTTTTCTTATTTTCAGGCATTGCCAACCATTTATTGACAAAAGTTTTCCAGACAGTAACAAAAGAATTTTGCCCATTTGGAAATTCCATTGCCGCCATCACTGCCCTGTAAACATCCTTAAAGTCATGGAAGGGCACTTGCCGTGGATCAAGATTAACATAACTTATCACAAAATTTTGATCCAATGCCCTTTGTTTAATATAATTAAGGCTGTGGGATTTCCCCTGTCCATAGGCACCGCAAATGCAGAGATGGGATGGTTTGTCCCTGTCCAGGGCTTTGACGCCTTTATCGAAAACTTTATTTAATTTTGTCTCGCCTGTTGTGAGCAACCGCACTCCCAGGGGGTCAAAAAGCCCTTCGCGCAAACGCTCCACTACTCTGCGAAGTTCAAAATTACCGCCTGCATTTTTCAACAGGGTATCAAAATCAAAATCATCCATTTATATGTCTCCGGTTTATGTCTTGGGTCAACTATCCCATGAAGGCTGCAATTGTTCCATTTTTTCAGTCTCCATTTCGCGTATGGTTTCCACAATCTGCTTGCCCATATCCATATCTTCAGGAGACTCTCCCTGCTCAGCCATATCAAGGATATTGATTAATTGTTTAATAAAAAGACGGACTTCGCTGATCACACCCATTTGCTTCTGATTTGTGCATATCTCTTCTATCAGTTCATCGGTGACCAAATCCATTGGTTCCCAGCGATAGGAGATGCCGTGGATGGTTCTCAAACACCTGCCAAGCTCAACCAGCTCTTTTGTTTTAAGGGGGGTTTGATGAATATCCACCAGGACACCCCTATAATTGAGTTTTCCGGATTCACCAATGGATCGTATACGACTCCACAAAGCGTCATAGGATTTAAATCCCTTTTCCATTATCAATACATCAGGAATAATGGAAAAAAAAATGTGAAGATATTGAGATGATTCACTGTTATCAATGAGAAGACGGACATTTTCATAGGCGGCATTTCGAATGGAAGCGCTTTGGGCCATCACGGTTTCCATCTCATCTAAGAGCAGGATTAAACCCTGTTGGCCCATGTGGCGTAAAAACAGAATCAAAGAGTTCATAAACTGCTTGCTGTTGGCTTTGTTAAGGAACTCATAGATTTGAAACGGTTTGAGTTCCCGTTTGGTAACCTTGCCACCTTCAAACCAGTGAAGAAGAACCTCACGATCCGCATCACGTTTTTCCTCCTCGTCCGGGGGGAAAGGGGTAAAATGATTGTTTACAAGTGCGATCAGGGCATTGGCAAAGTTGATATCCATGCCCGGGATATTTCTGAACTCATCAGTAAGAGCAATCCTTTTCTTCTGGGCTTCATCCTTTTGGGTTTTATTCTTTTGAGCCTGAATGGGTGTCAGTCCAAGTTTTTCAAGCCATGCCTCCAGCAGGTTTCTGATACCGATCCCTTGAAAATCACCTTGAAGCTGCCGTACAATGGTCTGGTAAACGGTTTCAAATTTATGTATGGGAACTTCCCGTGTGAGGACCACAAAAGAGACAGCAAATCCCTTTTCCATAGCCAGGTGTCTGATCACTGACATGAAATGCGTTTTGCCGTCACCATAATCACCACTGATAAAACGAACCTTGGACCCCCCCTGGCCGATGTAATGTTCCAGATCTTCCTCAATATAGGTAAGCCAGTTTTTCCGTCCCACGGTAAAAAAGGGAACATACTCAATGGGGACACTGCCCTTGCGCAGCTGTTCAATAATAGAGCGTGCCTGAAAGGGTTCTAATTGATTGACGTCTTCTTTTGATATCATTGTGTATTATTCCTGTTGTTTATGAAAGGCGATTGATGTGATCCGCCTTGATTCTCCCTGGCTGTCAATGAGCCACAGAGTTTTGCCGCGACCGGAGGAAAGTTCAAGCTCATACCCCTGGGATGTCCCGCCGATGCCGGCCTGAAAATAACGCCATATATCAACGGAAAACTGATCCAGGCTGTAACCTTTAAATTTGGTCTTGTCCATGTTCTGGAAAAAAGGTTTTGCCTGCAAAGACAGGACATACTCAAGATAAAAGTCTTGAATGGGAATTGAAGTGCCAAACCCTGAATTTTTATTTTCAATCAATTCCAGGTAAACCTGACACAGGGAATCAATAAATATTTGAGGATCATAGGGCCGATCATAAAGCTGCCGTTTAAGTTTTAAAATTGCTGTTAAAATACGCCTGGGATCAATGGATTTGAGTACTTTTTTATTAATTGTAGTGTAACGATTGCTAAAATTAATTTCACCATTAATACCCTTAAGAACAGCAAATTTGGGGAAATCTATCCGGATTTCAATTTCAGCATCCCGGCAAAGTTGGGTCAAATCTTTTACAAGCTCAATCCTGTATTGCTTCACCTTTTCATTTGCATATTTGCCTAAGGATTCAAAAATCGGATTACAGCTCTCAAGAACTTCATCTGCTTTGATATCTTCTGCAATTTTGCTTTTAAGCAATTCATCCAGCTTGAGAAAATCGTCCCTGCCAGCGTACCTGATACATTGTTTTATAAACTCCGCTTTTTTTATTTTCTGATTAAGATCCCGTTGATACGGCTGGACTATCTGTTTTAAATCATCTTGAAGATCTTCAAGGAAACTTGTATTTTCTGTCATTTATCACCCTTTCTTTTTCCATTTTATACTCTATCAATATAAGCAGCATAATATCTTGCAGAAATATAATTTTTTGTCAATATTTTGATTTTCAGTTCAAAAAAGAGCTTTTACATCCTTTTGCCAAGCCCCTGCCTCAAATCATCATGGTCGAACGCAGATCTCATAAAATCAATCTCTTGTTTACTCGCGCCAAATCGAGAGGCTTCTTTGTCCCAATTCTTTACAGCGTTGGCCACTTCCTTTGCAATTTTTCTGGCCTCTACAATATTTAATCCAAAATATTCAACTACTTCATATGCAAGGTCTAATGAAGCAGTGCCATTATATAAATCAATATTAGTGCGTAAAATTCTTGCTTTGATATGATCTGGCGTAGGTTCCAGATCATATATCGGAGACAATCGCCAGCCTGAAATTCCTTCATAAAGAAACCCGTGGTTCCTCAAATGATCATCTACATTTGATATCATGATGTTAAAGACGATACGACGCCACAAATCTATTAAATCTTCACTGGTACTTGCCCCATACTCTTTAAGAACTTCACCTATCTCAATATAACTTTTTGTATCCCCGTCTGAAGCGCCAAGCATACTCATGGCCGATAAAAATGGTACCCTGATTTGTTCCCCTTTGCGATCAAACCGACCAAGAAGCAAAACATTTTTTCCTAAAACTTTTTCTATCCGAAAATCCGGAACAGGGATACCCGCTTTTTTGGCCATTCGTAAGGATAAAAATTCCCATAACCCTACATCCCATTCGTCTTTCGGGCTTGGAAACTTGGCAATCAACAAATTTGTTTTAGTATCAGTAACCACAACTTTTGGTCTTGCTCCACCTAAAGATGAACCGGGTTCAACAATGTCTCGAAGATCCTGGTCTATTTCTTTATGAACAACTATTCGATTTGAAGCATTCAATAATTTCCCCAGTTGTATTAAAGGAGGAATATGATTATCAGTATAGGAGGCCAAAAAAGGACCGTCTTTGCTTGTTGAAAAACGTAAAGCACCTTGCCTTGTCCGGTCATCAACCATAAGCAGATAATCTGATTCCTTTAACCTGCGAGCTCTCCGGTTTTCTATTTTGGCTTTTCGGGTTTCCATACGGTTCATTAAACTCCTGCCCCACCTGTCAGGAGCAGAGTCACTGATAGATCCAAAAAGAGATTTCCCTATATGAAACTTTCCCTCATCAACAATCAAAGCAGGTTCAAGAGAAAAGCAAACAGGAGAGGACTTCCACCCACTTGAGTATTCAAAAGATGCACTCTCTTGTCCACGACGCGCATGCAACCATAAGCGTCCGACAAAATGAGGTTTACCCGCAAGGTCAATATGTACAAATATCTTTTCAGGCATAAACTTCCTTATGATTTACTATCTCTGGCTCGAAGAGGAATCCGTTCTTCATCAAGCATCCGGCCCATTGTATCCTTTTCTATATCAGCCAGATTCGTCCACTCCATACCTAATCCAATCGCAAAAATGACTGCGGCGTAATTTCCTATGCCTACTCCGGAATTACCTTTTTGTATTTTTGCTAATGTTTCCCGGCTTATTCCTGCTCGATCAGCAACTACACTCATCTTTAAACGCCGCCTGAGACGCGCTTTCTTGAGATCCGACCCCAGTTTTTTTAATCCGCTGCTTATTGTGATAGGCAGTTTTCTCTTCATAGTTAGTGCCCGTAATAATATTGATTAAATTACTTTATGCCCATTATCATATGCTTTAAAGATTGCAATGTCAATAAAACTCACCATCTGATATTTTTACATGTTTACCGGGTGATACCCTTTTTCCGGTTCCTGGATATACTCAGCAAAAGCCCGGACCTGATCACGAATCATTCCCCGGTAAGAGGAGGTACCCCGCATCATCTCCTCATAAGATGCCAGGAATGTCTTGTAAAGATGGGGTTTCATTTCCACAGGCCTTTTTTTGGACATTTCCTTTTCATCGGCAAAGACCTTTTGTTTTGGATGCCGGTAAAAAAAATCATCCGGCTTAATCATCTTTCGATTCAACAGGCTCAGTACAAACCGGTCACCGATCAGGCTCCTGTATTCTTCCACCAGATCACAGCCAAGGGAAGGTCGGCCATAACTGATTTCGTGCAACGCGCCCAGATAAGGGTCAAGCCCGCACACTTTTTCGGGACCAATGGCCTGTATTTCAGCCCTTTGAACATATGAGGTCTGGCTGCTGAGTGGTATATCCTTAAATCTGTATTTCAAACTGGTATACCCGTCACCTTCCGACCCAATCCCTAAAAAACTGAATACCGCTGCCAGTCAAACCAGGATAGCTGGTTGAACCTTTATATAAGGGGAGAATGGCATCATCTTTAAGCTTGAGCTGGAAAGTGTATTTTCCGAAAATCATTATTTTTTATCTCCCTGAGTATCATTCCTATATCCATCATAAACAATTATGTAAAAAAATCGTTTTAATATTTCACATTATCTTGGTGAACGGACTTTTTTTTGAATTTTTCAAAAAATTTTTTTCTAATTTTTGAATATCCTGATCCGGTACCTTGCACCCTGCGAAGTGTTTTTTCCAATTCTTAGAAATATTACACATATTTTCTATAATGGTTTTGGCTTCATCTGCCCCCAAACCAAATTGTTGTGCCCCCTCCTGAGCATTCTCCATTGTTGCCTGCCTGCCCTCAGGCCCTACCCCAAGGCCCAGTAAATTATATGGTTTAACGTCTGGCACGATGTCATAGCAGGGTGACAACCTCCAGCCGCTTGTCTGAAAATCATATAAAAACCCATGGTTTTTAAGATGGTCATCGCTGTTTGAGCATATAATATTAAAAATCATTCGCCGGAATAGTTCTTTCATGTCTTCCTTTATTGAACCCGGGGACCCGTATCGACGGATTATATCAGCCAGTGATCCATAGCTGTGTTTTTCCGGATCAATTTGGACCACATAGCTTTCATGCTCATTCAACATCGTAAGGCCTGATACAAAATGCTTCCTGTTTATTTTTCCATTATTATTTTCCCGGTCAAATCGTTCAATAAGTAAGACATCATGACCTGAAGTCACTGTTACATGCTCCAGGTTTGGAATTGATATGCCACATTTTTTTGCCAAAAGCATATTGGCATACTCAATTCTTGTTTCTGCCCTGCGATCATCTTTTGCGATGAATTTTGCAACCCAGGATTTATCTTTATAGTTTACAAGGGCTTTTGGCCTGGCGCCGCCAAAAGAAGAACCCTGTTCTACAAAAGGCAAAAAGTAGTCACTAATTTTTTCATCATTGTTGATATAAAATTGTGCAGCTATAACAAGTTCGTCCAGATTTAAGTTTGATTGAATTTTTGAAGATGTACCCATACGGGTTGGGCCATGAACAGGATCAGGTCCAAATCCTAAAGCTCCTATTCGGTCAAGACCGCCGGCAACAAGATAATCAAATTCTGACAATGTTTTTCCTGCCTCTTTATCTAACAGATACCTTCCCCATGAATCAGGGGCTGCATCACGGATAGCGCCAAATAAAACCAGGTAATCCGGTGTATTATAGAGTATCTCAGAAAGGGGCAGAGTAATGGGGTCAATCGCCGTTGCATCGGCCCGGTCAAGATATTTTTTGCCATATTGAAATGTAGAATATCCGGAACGTTTTTCTTCATTGGTTTCCATAACGCCGGCAGGGATAAATTCATTATTAATATGAAGATATACATAAGCTCTTTGCATACCAAAATCCTCTCTAAAAATTCAGGTCGACATCCGGTTTTGCTGAATGTACTCTTTTAGGCAACCGCTTTTCTTCTTTTTGGATACCAACAACATCTTTTGCCGGGTCAGCAAGCAATTCAAATTCCATATGAAGTTGAAGAGTCCAGAGAACCTGTAAAAAAATTCCCAGGCTGACAGATGGACTTCCTGCCTCTATTTTTCTTAAGCTGGGAACACTTATCAGTGTTCGCTCACTCATTTCTCTCAAAGGGATTCTACGACGCTTTCTGGCAACCTGAATATTTTTGCCTACCAGGATAAGTGCGTGTTTTATTGATTCTGGGAGTGCGGCTATACCTTTGCTTCGCTTACTCATTTTTGTGCCTTTATAGCTTCTCTAATTCGTGATATATGTAATTATAATTTCACAAAATTAAATTGTCAAACAAAAAATTCAAAAAATAATCCTGAATTTTTCAAAAAAAGTTTAAGGTTGACATTGAAATAAAATTAAGGTTTCTTGGATAAGTGCCAGAAAAACAATTCAATTTAAGGATATCTCACTGGATCTTCCCCTGGGACGAATTTATGGGACGGTCATGCAGAATTTTGCATTTTGCGGACCCGGGTATATTGAAAAATCTGAAAAATTTTCGAAAAAAGCCCGCAAGGCGCTGGGAGAAGGCACTACTCCTGAATTCAAGGATGAGTGGAAGCGGCATCTGAGCTATAAAAGTTTTACCTACCGATGATAACGATTTTATATCTCAAGTTGCCCTTGCAATAAAAATAGCCCGGACAGGTGCGGGATAGCCTTCGACAGTCTTATCAGGATCATTGGGATCAAGAAAATCTTTCAATGTTTCCGTGTGAATCCACTGGGTTTTTCTCTGCTCTTGAAAAGATGTTTTTGTGACATCCACACATCTGATATTGGTAAAGCCTGCTCTTAAAAGCCAGGATTCCATTGCCAGAAGATCCGGGATAAAAAAAACATTTCGCATTTTTGCATACCGGTTCTTCGGAAAAAGACAGATGTTTTGTTTTAAGTTAATAACGAGATTTTCAAGGATCAGTTCACCCCCGGATCTCATGGAATCACAAATATTTTTCAGCATTTGGACCGGTGACTTTCGATGATACAGAACCCCCATACAAAACACTGTATCAAAATACTGATTCATTTTTGGCAGTTGGTCATGGGGAATGGGAAGACAGAAAACATTATCCTGGTTTAAAAACTTTTGCAGGGTAAGATATTGAAAATAAAATGAACTTTGGGGCTCCACGCCCAGCACCATTAATGGATTACAGGCGGCCATTTTAAACATGTAATATCCGTTGCTGGAACCGATATCAAGAATTCGCCGGCCTTTAAGATTGCCAATATGATTCTCAAGTCTTTCCCATTTTATCCAGGATTGCCACTCTGAATCAATTTCAATCCCGAAAAGGTTAAAAGGTCCTTTTCGCCAGGGACAAAGCTGTTCGAGCTTATCCCTCAACAAAAGATATTCTTTTTGTGTTAAATCCGATTTATCACCGATAGTAACGGCACGGCCTTCAAGCTCTATGAAAGAAGGAAGAAATTCAGGGATACTTTCAAGGATTTTTTTAAATTTTAAAAAATTACCCCGGGCATGATCCAGAAAAGCTCTTTTTCCTTTTATAAGTACTTCAAACTCATTATAATAATGGTCTATTTTCAGATGGTGACATTGTTGAAGAATTTTTTCCATTTATTTTTTTATCGCTATCATTGAGGCAAAATTAAACCATTTCAGCCAGACATCAAATGTTGTAAACCCGGTGTTCAAAATTCTGTTTTTATGGGTTTCAATGGTATCCGGGATAAGAACTTTTTCCAGGGCATCCCTTTTTTGACTGATTTCAAGCTGGGAATAACCATTTTCAAGTTTAAATGTTTTATAAAATTTTGTTTGAAGATCATCCAATACCTTTGATGTGTGAACCGTTTTTTCTGTTAAGAGAAGGATGCCGTTTGGATTCATTCCCTGATAAATTTTTTTTATAAGATCATCCCGTTTTTCTTTATCCAGGAATTGCAGTGTCAGATTGATTAAAACCACTGATGCTTTTTTGATTTGAATATCTTCTAAAAAACCGCAGACCAATTCAATCTGTGGTGTACTATCATGTTTTCCAAGCCGTTTTAAATACTTTTCAATCATTGGTTTGGAGCTGTCCACGGCGACCATGGAGAACTTCCTATGTTTTAATTGATTCAGAATCAGCATCCCCACATTTCCATGGGAGCAACCCAGATCGTAAATACGACTGCCCTCCTGGTAATATTCAGCGGTAAGCTGGGATTGTCGTTTAATGCTTTCCATATAAAAAGGTACCGATCGATTCAACATATCATCAAAAACATTGGTCACCTCTTCATTGAATTCAAAGGGTTTAATTCTGAATTTTTTGTCTGCAAATACTTGGTCTTTCTCCATTTTTTCTTTCCGTAAAAAAAATTATTTTGTCCGTTTTATATTATTTAGTGAAGAAGTGCAAGAATGCCTGCATCCATTTCATTATCCCTTGACTAGGATTGTTTCATAATGCTATTTAACATTGAAGTTAAGTCTTCATTGATCCGATAATAGAGCCTAAAACTTGCAAGAGGAGAATAAGATGGAAATCGTTGGAATTGATGTCGGGTTTGGTTTTACAAAAGCATATAATGGTAAAAATTCCGTGATATTCAAATCACTCATTGGCGATGCCACGGATATTCAGTTTCGCTCTATTCTGGGTGATGATTCTTCGACATCAAATCTGCATATTACCCTGGAAGACAAATCTTATTTTCTTGGCAGTTATGCAGAACTCCAATCAAACATTCGGGAGTTTACCCTGGACCAGGAGAAACTTCTTGAAGATTTTGTCAAAATTCTTGCCATTACAGCCGCAGGTATTTGTACTGATACCTCTGCACCTATTAATGTTGTATCAGGGTTACCTGTCGGCTATCTAAGAAGAGACACCAAAAAATTCAAAGAGATGATCAAAGGGGTTCACGAAATAACCTTTCATAATAAAGACGGTCAAGATGTTACAAAAAAAATCCACATTGATAAAATTCATATTATCCCGCAACCCATTGGTTCGATTTTCAATCTTATTTTTGACGACCATGGAAAAATAAAAGACAAGGGGCTTGCAACGCAAAAGCTGGGTGTTGTTGATATTGGTTTTAGAACCACGGATTTTAGTATTTTTGATCATCTTCAATATATTGAAAGAGGGTCCTCCACAATGGACACTGGTATTTCGAAATGCTTTTCTGTGATTGCCAATAAATTAAGGCAGGAAAGCAATATTACTATTGAACTTTACAGAATGTTCAAATTTATTGACTCGGGAATAATCAAGATCAAGGGTAAGGAATATAATATTTCAAATCTAAAAAAACGGGTCTACAACCATGCTTCATCAGCCATTGCATCTGATCTCAACCGGCTGTGGGAAAATGACTGGGATATTGATTCCATCATCCTTTCCGGTGGAGGAAGTGTCGAGCTGTCAGAGTATCTGAGTCCCAATATTGACGGTAATGTGGTCCCCATTGGAAAAAATATTGATGCGCGATTTAATAATGTCCAGGGATATTGTAAATTTGGCCGATATAAATGGGGATATTCCAGATATCTATCTGACAACAAGAAAGAAAGCAAAGAACCTTCTGCGGATGAGAAAAAAGACATGACAAACACCCCTGACGATGATGAAGCAAAAACTGAAAAATCGTCTAAAGGGCTTTCCTGGCTGCGCCGTCAGAGCTAAAGCAGGTATCGGCTATGAACCAGGATAATTTAACCAAAGTTCTTTCTCAGGTGGCCAATGGGTTCTTATCTGTTGAGAATGCTCAAAGGCAACTTAAGCATATCTCTTTTGAAAATATTGATTTCGCTCAAATAGATCATCACAGGTCTTTAAGGAAGGGGTTCCCCGAAGTAATTTTTGGACAGGGGAAAACAAGTGATCAAATCATCGGTATCATGGAGAGAATGATCATCAATGAAGATATTATTCTTGTGACCCGCCTTGAAAAAAAAAAAGCGCAAAAAATAACTTCAAAATTTCAAGGAGCCGATTATTTTAAGGATGCAAAACTCTTATGGCTTAAAAAAAATGAGCCAAAAATCACAGGCATAGGGAAGATTCTTGTGATCTCTGCCGGGACATCAGATATTCCTGTGGCAAAGGAAGCTTTTTTAACAGCCAAAGCTATGGGAAACGAAGTTGACTCAATCTTTGACGTTGGAGTAGCCGGTATTCACCGGCTTTTTGCTTACCAGGAACAAATTATAAAGGCAACAGTCCTCATTGTTGTGGCCGGGATGGAAGGTGCATTGCCCAGTGTTGTCGCCGGAATGGTAAAAGCGCCTGTTATTGCGGTCCCTACAAGCATTGGATATGGGTCGAGTTTCAAAGGAATGACTGCTCTTTTAGGAATGCTCAATTCGTGCAGTTCCAATATTGCCGTAGTAAATATTGACAATGGATTTGGGGCTGGCTTTATGGCCTCATCTATTAATCATGTATCGGCAGCTTAATAATAAAATTGGTTCCTTGTCCCGGTGCTGATTCAACACTCAACTCTCCTTTATGATCTTCAACTATGATAAAGAATGCAACAGAGAGTCCCAATCCAGTGCCTCTATTGGGTGACTTTGTCGTATAAAAAGGTTCAAACACCCTTTTCCTGACATCTTCCGTCATCCCGGGGCCATTGTTCCTGATCTCTATAATCGCCATTTTATCTGCAATGGAAAACCGGATAAAAAATTCAGGCGATTCTGACATGTTTTCTTTTGATTCAACCATGACTTCCGCGCCATTTTTTATGATATTTAAAAAAACCTGTTGAATCTTGCTGGGTTCACAAAACACCAGGGGAAATTCCTTACCCTCATTTTCAATAATTTTAATTTGTTTAAAATCAAACCTTTTTTTCAATTCATAATCATTTTGTGCAAGTTCAATTGTTCTATTCAACAATAGAGGCAGATTTTCATAAGTCTTGGAACCTTTTGCTTTTTTTGCAAAGGAGAGCATATTTTGAATGATTTTGGCTACCCTTTTCCCTGCTTCATTGATATTCTCAAGCTGGTTTAAGATTTTTCTTTTATCCATGTATGCTTTAATGGCTTCCATTGATATCCCGACCTCTTTTGCAGCCTTCTCATTACCGGGTATTTTATTGGAGAGGCGATTTATTACCACTTGAGCATTCTGCATCATACCTGAGAGGGGATTGTTAATTTCATGAGCCATTCCAGCTGCAAGCCCACCCACAGAAAGCATTTTTTCCGACTGAATAATCATCTCTTCTATTTGAATCTGCTCGGTAACATCATCCATTCTGATAACTGCACCTTGGATTTGGGTGCCTTTTAATGGAAAAATCGTGATATTCTCATACCGGGTCTTATCCTTGATCAAACGGGGTATCTTGATTTCTTCAATCACTTTCTGCTCATTAATTGCTATTTTTATCTTGTCAACAAATTGGCTCAGATGGGGGAAAAAATAATAAAAATATTGTCCTAAAGCCTCTTTTCCCTTTATTTGGGTATCCAGTTGTGCCTGATGGTTCCATTGTGTGATCCTCCCTTCCGAATCAACTCCCATCAGGATTGAAGGCATGGAATTGATCACATTATCAATATATTTTTTCGCCTGTCTCAGCTCCTTAAAAAGCAGCATGCTGCTTAACCCGTCAGCAATCCTTTGAGAAATTCCTTTAATCAACTGACTCTCGTCTCTGGTCCATACTCTTGTATGGGAACATTGGTGGAGCCCGAATTCCCAAGCATCACCTGTTTTGGGAAAGAGTGCCATAACTATCTGAGATTTAACGGAATAGACGTCATGTACATATGTTCTGATTTTTGCTTTTGTAACTGAATCATAGACAATGGGATCATCAGATTGAATAACTTCTTTTAATATTTCACTGGTTTCAGGTGTAATTTCTACTTTATATCCGGCACTTAAAAACCATTTTGCCCTGCATCTCATAAATGGTACTGAATAGTATTCTGCATCTGGATTACACGGAAAAAGAATCCAGGCCCTGTCACAATTAAAAATATCAATCATTGTATCAAGAATACGATTCAACATCTGCTCAATATCTGCCGCACTGATAATTATTTTGTTAATTTTATCATAGCAGGCACTATGGGATTCTATCTGCTTTCTTTCAGTGATATCTCTTGCAAAGGTAATAACAGAGTTTACTTCATTGGCAGCAGTAAATTCAGGGCATAGCAGCCAGTCTATCCATAGCCTGTCCGGCAGTTTAAATTCGATTCGGTTCACCTGCCCTGTTTCAAACACTTTAAGAATTGAAACTTCCCATTTTTTCACCAGATCTTTTGGGAAATTTAATTCTTTATGGGTTTTGCCTATCATTTGTTCCGGTGTAAACCCCAACTGCCCGATTGCGGGATTGACATAAAGATGCCGGCAGGATTTATCAAACCGCATGATGATATCTTGAGATTTTTCACAAAGCGTTCTGTACCGTTCTTCGTTTTCCTTGAGTGCTTCATTAATACGCTTGCGTTCTATGGCAACTGCAATCTGGTTGGAAACGGATATGAGGATATCCAGATCTTTCTTTGTGTATGCATCAGGATCAGTATAGTTTTGGATAGCTAAAACGCCAATAATTGTTTCATCGGTAATCAATGGCACACCAAGCCATATTTTAGGTATTGCCCCGATGATTCGGCCTTGTTTCTCTCTCTTTTTTAACTGGACCGCATCAAGCAAAAGCGGTTCCTTACTTTTAATAACCTCCGCGGTCAGAGATTTTTTCTTAAATATCTTGATTACCCCATAAGAATCAAAATCGATTTCATCTACTCGGTATGGAAAATATAATGAGCCTTTTTCCTTATTATAAATTGCAATATATATATTGGGGACGTGAATTAAGCGATTAAGAGATTGATGGATGGACAAAAATAAATCATCTATATTTGGTGTGGTGTTGACTGCATTTGAAATCTCAAAAAGGGTGTTGTTTATTCTTTCTGCATATTCAAGCTGTTTAATCCGGTTTTCAAGATATGCAATCTTCTTATTTGGATCTTTTGTCCCAATTTTTTTGGTCATTTCCCCTCCGGAATATTAAACCAGGAAATAAAAAAATTAAATTTCTCTTCGAAGTGCAAGGGCCTCTTCGTTTCTGGGATCTATCCTGAGGATTTGATTTAGGTAATCATCTGCCTGAAGGACCTTTCGATTCATGAAGTATATTTTTGCAATTTGAAATTTTGCTTCAACATGGCTTCTGACATGACGATCAACATCAATAAAATACTTCAGGGCCTTTTCCCAGTCCCCCACCTCCTGGTATATTAGTCCTGTCTTATAAATCATATCATAATTTGAAGGATTCTCTTTGATACTCTGGTCAAGCAGTGCCTTGGGATATTCAAACTCATTATTGGCAAGACAAATATCTATCACTTTTTCCCTTGCGGCATTCTGTTTCTTTGACCGGGCAATGACTCTTGAAAAAATATCAAGAGACAGACGCCTGAAATTATTTTTCAACAATTTTTTACCCAGATCAAACGCTTTATCATTATACCGGTTACTCAAAGATAGAATTTCAAGAAAATATTTTCCCGCCTCTTCAAGCCTGTTCATACGCAAATAATAATCAGCAAGGTATACTCTTGTAATCGTATCCTGTTTGTTCACCGACACTGCCTTTAGCAGACACTTTTCTGCAATAGTATTTTTCTTAATTTTAAAATGCAATAGTCCTAACTGGCGAAGAAGCCTTGAAGCAGACGGCTTATGAACCAATGCAATTCTTATTTGCTCAATGGCTGTTTCATAATCTCCCATTTCCTCAAGATCTCTTGCTTTTAGCCGATGTTTTGCTACAACATCGGGATGATTGGCCTTGTCGATTACTGCCTTAATTTTCCCATCCAGGGCTGCAAGAGTTAAGGGTTTGAGAAGGTAACCATCAATTTCACTTTCAGCAACTTCGGAAACAATATCCCGCTCTGCTTCCGCTGTTACCATAATGACCGGCAAATCTCTAAACGCTTTATCATCTCGAATTTTTTCAAGCATTTCAATTCCGGTCATAACAGGCATATTCCAATCAATGATTGCAAGATCGCATTGGGTGTTATGTAACACTTCCAGACCTTGTTTTCCATCTTCGGCAAACCGTAAATTCTTTCCAATCTTTAAATTTTTAAGCATCTTTCGGATGGTTAAACGCATGCTTTTCATATCATCAACAACAAGGATCGACAGGTTCTCAATATTGATCATAACTTTGCTTCCCTGATAAACTTTTTATATTCATTTTGAATAATCTCAAACTTTGAGGCAAATGAATCAGAATTTTGTATCTTTGCTTGGGTTTCCAAATCTAAAACAGCATTTCTCAATAAATCTGCATTGACATTTGCAGCAGATCCTTTCAGCGCATGTGAACTTAATTTTACACCTTCGACATCGTTTTCATCAATTGCATGCCTGATCCTCTTTATCAACTCCGGTGCTTCTTCAAGAAAAGAATCTAATACGACTTCGATGATCTCCTCATCTCCTCCAAATCTTTCAAATAATTTATCCTTATTAAAACAGATATCCATTTCTGAATCTTCACCAGATAAATTTTCATCGGGCAAATTTACTTGTGATAGTTCAGCGATAACATCAGCTTGCTTTGGCTCATTCTCAGATTTCTCAGGATAGTCTTCTTTTGCATGACACAAATTATCCGTCAAATTTGAACGAATCTTTTGTGCTAAAATATCAGGCTCAACCGGTTTTGAAATAAAATCATCCATTCCGGCTTTAAAACATTTTTTCTGATCACTTTCAAATGCATTCCCGGTCATGGCAATAATCGGAACATGCGCTATTTTGAATGCTTTCTCATTTAGTCTTATCTGGCGGGTTGCTTCAAGCCCATCCATCACGGGCATCTGGCAATCCATCAAAATCAGATCATATTGATTATCTTTATGCTTTTGAACGGCTTCAACCCCATTTTTTGCCTCGTCTGTTTTATATCCCAGCTTGCCGATCAGCGCTTTTGCCGTTAAACGATTGGTTTCCATATCTTCAACGATCAGGATCTGCCTGTTCTGTTTTTTACTTTCAATAATGCTGTACCGGGTAATAATAGGTATTTTTTTACCATCTTCCATATGTGGCCGGGACAATACTGCTTTGATACAATCGTTAAGAAGTGATTCTTCCACGGGTTTACTTAAAAAAGATGAAAACCCTATTTTCTCAAACCGCCTGGCATCCCCCTCTTTTCCTATGGATGTCAGCAGCATCAATTTTGTATGTGCAAAAAGATCATCCTGTTTGATTTTCTTGCCCAGGTTTTCAGCCGTCATATCATATTCTTTGGCTTCCATGATTACCAGATGAAAAGGATCGTTTTCATCTATGGCCCATTTAAGCATTTCCATGGCTTCTGTTTCATCAAATGCCTGATCATAGTCTATTTCCAAATCATTCAGATTGTTCTCAAAATTTGTTCCAAGGGATGATCCGTCGCTTAAAACAAGAACCTTGCAGTCATAAATATCCTGGGTGGAAAAGTCAAAAATTTTGTCTCTTTGTGATTGTTTTTTCAACGTCAGGGTGAACCAGAATGTGGACCCGATCATATCAATACTCTGAGCCCCTATTTTCCCTTCCATTTTTTCAACCAGCAGCTTTGATATGGACAATCCCAGGCCGGTTCCCCCATATTTTTTAGTGATGGACAAATCCGCCTGGGTAAAGGATTCAAAAAGTGCCTCTAACTGATCTTCTTTAATGCCGATTCCGGTATCTTCCACACTGAAATAAAGGGTTGCACAATTTTCATCTTCGGATTTTAAAGTGACATTTAATATCACCTCTCCCGAATCTGTAAACTTGATGGCATTTCCGGTAAGATTATTAATGACCTGTCGAATTCGGCCGATATCACCCTGTAAGAGGCATGGAACATCCGGATCAATGGAATATGAAAAATCAATCCCCTTTTGCCTGGCCTGAAGTTGGGGCAGAGACACCATATCTTTTATGGCAATATCAAGATCAAAATCCCTGATATCCAACTTAAGCTTACCGGCTTGAATTTTTGATAAGTCAAGGACATCATTAACAATTGTTAATAATGCTTTAGCACTGCTATAAACTATCTTGGAATATTCCTTTTGTTCTTTATTCAGATCAGAATCAAGTAAAACATGCATCATACCAATAATACCATTCATTGGATTTCTGATTTCATGACTCATATTTGCCAGAAATTCATCTTTGATTTTCATTGCCTGATCAGCACTTTCAGAAATCTGCCGGCACTCAGCCTTAGATTGTGCAAGTAATATTCTTGTTTGATCATTCTTTTTTGCATAAACTGCGATGATCCCGCAAAAACAAGTTAAAATGGCTAAAAGGTTATAAAACCTGTAAAGACTGATATTAATTATTCTCTGTGCAACAAAAAACCCTAAATTTAACCTTTGTTCAAAATAAAAAGAAAAGAAAATCAAAAAAGCAAGCCCAAGATAAAACAATCTAATCTTTTTATTTGAGAAGACCGTTGTAAATAAAGGTACAAAAAATAATAAAATCATGGAGATGCTGAAAAAACCCCCGGTTTTATAGCAAAGGCATGCAAGATAAAATAGAAAAGAAATGTTCAGTATATGACCGGGAAAGCTGTTACTATCTTCTTTTATGGAATATGCGTTCATTATATTTATTAAAAAAATAAAACAACTTAAAGCAAGCAGGAACACGGCTCCAATTTTTATAAATAAGATCGACTGGAGGGCGATTAAGCTTGAAAAAAGCAAAGAAAATGCTTTTAGGTTATTGGAATCATTCCCGGAATCATTCATTGTTGACTTAGTTAATTTTTATTGTGCTGTTAAAATTGATCACAATTACAACTATATTGGAGATATTTGACATATCAAAGTTATATAGAAATCTTCCACAGGTTGTCAAATTTATTCTGTAGAATAAAATTTTAATGGAAAATAAAAATTTTTTTCTTGACTTTCATAAAATTTATATATAATAAATCTTATTTAAGTAGAGTAAAAATTATGAATACAACTATTATTAACATACTACTATCCCTTATTATCGTGGAGGTGATTATTAACACCTCCAGGCGAAAGGGCTCGTAGTGGCATAAACCTTAAATAAACTTTAAAAGCCGTTATCAGCCCTCGAAGGGCAGATAACGGCTTTTTTTGTTTGGAGACATACAAAACATGAGAAGCCATATTGCAACAAAGGGTATTGCAAGAGCACCCCATAGAAGCCTGATGAAGGCCATGGGCTATACAGACAGGGAAATTGGCCAGCCCTTTATCGGTATTGCCAACTCTGCCAATGAATTAATTCCCGGTCACATGCATCTGGACAATATTGTCAAAGCTGTTAAATCCGGTATCAGCATGGCAGGCGGAACCCCCATGGAATTTTCAACCATTGGTATCTGTGACGGTATTGCCATGAACCATAAAGGCATGCACTACTCGCTGGCCTCCCGTGAACTCATTGCAGACTCCATAGAAGTCACAGCCATGGCCCACCCTTTTGATGCCATTGTCATGGTTCCCAATTGTGATAAAATTATCCCGGGCATGCTCATGGCCGCAGCAAGGTTGAATATTCCGGCTATATTTATCAGCGGCGGCCCCATGCTCGCAGGCATTCATCCTGAAAATAAAGATAAAAAGATAGATCTTGTTACAGTGTTTGAGGCCGTGGGTGCAGTCCAGTCCGGCAGGATGACAAAGCAACAGCTTATCGATATTGAGAATGCAGCCTGCCCTACATGTGGATCATGTGCAGGGATGTTTACGGCAAATTCAATGAATTGCCTGACAGAAGCTATTGGAATGGCTCTTCCTGGAAACGGAACTATTCCCGAACCTATGTCCCAAAGAATCCGACTGGCCAAGCAGACCGGAATACAAATCATGGAATTGCTGAAGAAAGAAATCACACCTGATAAAATTCTGACCAAAGATGCCTTTATGAATGCCTTGGTGGTTGATATGGCCCTGGGATGTTCAACCAATACAGTGCTTCACTTAAAGGCGCTCTCCAATGAAGCCCATGTGGATATTGATCTGAACCTTATTAATGAAGTCAGCAAAAAAACCCCTCACTTATGTTCTTTAAGCCCCGGGGGTGAAGATCGTATTGAAGACTTAAATTTTGCCGGTGGTATTCCGGCTGTCATGAAAGAACTTTTTGACCATGACATGCTCATTAGCAATTGTTTGACTGCTACAGGAAACACTGTTGAACAAAATCTTAAGACTATAATTAAAAAAGATCAGCAGGTGATACGATCTGTTGGGAATCCCTATCACAAACAAGGAGGGTTGGCGATACTCTTTGGCAACCTGGCCGTTGAAGGCTGTGTTGTCAAACAATCCGCTGTTCTTGCCCAGATGCTTCTGCATCAGGGCCCTGCCAGGGTATATAATTGTGAAGAAGATGCCACTAAGGCAATTCTTGATAATAAAATCAACAAAGGAGATGTCATTGTCATCCGATATGAAGGACCTGCAGGCGGTCCGGGTATGCGTGAGATGCTGACCCCCACATCTGCCATAGCAGGCATGGGACTTGATGAAACTGTAGCTCTCATAACTGATGGCCGATTTTCAGGCGGAACCAAAGGGGCTTCCATCGGCCACATCTCCCCGGAAGCGACAGAAGGTGGGCTTATTGCGATTATTGAAGAAAATGATCAGATCAAAATAGATATTCCGGGTAAAACCATTGAGCTTTTGGTTCCCAAAGATGACATTAAGACCCGGTTTTCCAAATGGAAAAAACCGGAACCTAAAATTAAAACAGGATATATGGCCCGATATGCCGGGATGGTGAGTTCCGCCGGCAACGGTGCCATATTTAAAGATACACTATTAGGAGATAGAAAATGAATCTTACAGGTGCCCAGATTCTTATCAAAATGATTAAGGCAGAAGGTATTGACACAATATTCGGATATCCGGGCGGTGCTGTCATTGATATTTATGATGCACTGGCAAAACAAAATGAGCTTAAACATATCCTGGTCAGGCACGAGCAGGGAGCAGTCCATGCAGCCGATGCCTATGCAAGGGCCAACAAATCCGTTGGTGTTGCCCTGGTAACTTCAGGCCCGGGAGCCACCAACACGGTAACGGGAATAGCATCTGCACACTCAGACTCCATTCCCCTTGTTGTGTTTACAGGTCAGGTTCCCACAGGGCTGATCGGGAATGATGCATTCCAGGAAGTGGATATTGTGGGCATCACAAGGCCCTG
>NZ_JAIOSW010000270.1 GCF_021107415.1 Desulfobacula sp. | reverse complement strand
TCTTTTTCCAGTTCAATTCCAAGCTTTAGGCCTTCCCGGGCATATGATCCTTTACTGGCACACCCTACTAAATTGTCATCCTCGCAAATTGGCCAAAAGAGTTCAAAAGAACACTCTTCATCAGTCGTCCCTACCCCAAAGGCACACTCAGAAGTGCGTTTGGCTTGAAAAATTTCCGCCAATGGCTCATATCGATCTCTTCGTTCCCAATCCTTTGGGGTATAAGGGGCACCATCTTCATCATTACGAGAATAAGCCCTTCCAAAAAAATTACTCATATTATGGGGAATGGTCAAAAATTCACAATCTCCGGTACAGGTATCTTCCAGTATTTTCCAAAGATCCAGTGCGGTCATTGCATCAAAGGCGGAAATCACTGTTTCCGGTACCGTTTTGTTTCGGAAAATAACATTCCGGTGGGTCATCCCCGCTTTTGGCCAGAGCGGTGAGTATTCATATCCATAAAACGAGGTAAATTCTCCGGGTTTATAGGCTTTGTCAGCTGCTTTCTGAATTCGTTTCCAGGTGGTTTTTCCATGCTCAATACAAAAGCTGTCATCCTCACCGCAATAGTCGGCGGGTCTTTTCGGGGGTCTTTCTAATACATTTTTTCGAAGTTTGTAATAGTAAGCAAGTGACGGGCTGTCAAGTTTAGCACAAAACTCCTTCTGTTTTTCAGTAAGACCTGGCGCCTTACATCCATCAAAAATACCAAAGCTTTCAGCATGATCTGTAATGGCTACAAAGTCGAGGGGTTCGCTCAGCTGCAGAATTTCTCCTGATACATGCTCCAATTTTTTCCCCTGGGCAAATTCATAGGCTTGGTCGGGTGTATAATTGGTGTTTCCACACATATACGCATCAAGGGACAATGATGTGTGAACATGGAGATCACCAAAATAGACATTCTTTAAGGGATTTTGTGGTTGAAGGGTTCTTTCTCGAAATTCAGGCTTTTTTATTGCCGCTTCATTCTGGGCGGCTGATTGTTTATTAAGTTCTTTAATAAACTCCGGTGTGAGACGTATCATCTTGGCGTCAAATTTTTTATAGGTATGCCAACCATAACCCACAGCAACTATAAGAATAATACCAAGAATCCAGCCTATTTTTTTTTTCATAATATTACCTCCGCTTCATTCTGGTGAAAAAATATATTACCTGAACATATATTTGTATGGTTTATCTGATTTTTTCAAACATCTAAAGATATATTTACAGGGTTTATTTGGTTTCCTTTTTCAGAAGACAACCTCTCATTGATAGATTTATCACCCGGTTGGCAATAGAATGTCTTTAAATCTCTGCCCATTAGTAAACCACTGGTTGGTTCTTTGGACGTATCTTTCAACTGTTTTTATTACAAAAAATATATCTTTTGTTATATGACAAATTTTGACTTGGCTTTTAAGGTTAGGCTGTAAAAATAAAAAACAGGTATTGGCATAATTGACAATAATCCATTTATCCTAATGAGGTGACAGTATGAACAACAAAGAGCTAACCGAAAGATTTAACAAAGTTTATGTTAACGCCCACAGCAACATGCGGGCTTCCCTGGATTCCTTTGGGCAGCGATTTTTTATAGCCAGGGCCGAAGGATCTCATATGTGGGATGCGGACGGCAATGAATTTATTGATTACATGCATGCATTCGGGCCCAATATTCTGGGTGCTCATAACCCAGAAATCAGCCAGGCCATGATAGAATTCCTCCAGACCCGACCGCCAATGATTGGCGGCGGTGCGTTGTTTACCCCTGAAGATGTTGAGCTGGGAGAACGGCTTGTCA
This sequence comes from Desulfobacula sp., assembly GCF_021107415.1. The sequence goes on along the minus strand of NZ_JAIOSW010000270.1, from coordinate 4,760 downwards.
AACATATTCCATGCGCTGAGACCGTCAAGTTGAACATTACCGGAACAGACGCGGTACAGCTGGCTATCCGGTTGGCCCGGGTTTATACGGGACGTCCCCGCTTCATCCGATTCCACGACCAGTATCATGGCTGGGCCGACAACACAATGGGGGGTCGTTACGATGAAAACGCCGAAGGAAGGCCGTTTGCCTTGCAGGGGCATCCTGATGATTATCGGTACACCGAAGGAAAAGCCCCGGGTGCCAACGAACAGTCCTTTATGATCCCTTTTAACGAAATTGAAATTCTTGAGGAAACGCTCAAGAAGTATGGTGATGAAGTGTGCATGATCATGATGGAACCCCTTGTCCTGAACCACGGAGGGATGAAACCCTATCCAGGTTACCTTGAAAAAGTGCGCTCGCTTTGTGATGAATATGGTGTGGTATTATGCTTTGACGAAATTCAAACCGGTTTCAGGCTGGACATTGGCGGTGCTCAGGCCTATTATGGTGTCACGCCGGATATTGCCACCTTTGCCAAATGCGCTGGGGGAGGACTGCCCCTCTCGGTTCTGGCCGGAAAAATGGAAATCATGAAACTCATCGCAGAGAACCGGGTACTCGGTCCCGGAACCTTCAACGGATTTTCATTGTCGATCATTTCCGCACTGGCGTCCATTAAAATAATGGAAAGAGATGACTGCGCTGTATTTAAACAGCTGGAGCAAACAACCCAGTATATTAAGAAGGGATTGTTGGAAATCATCAAAAGGAGAGACCTTAAGATCGGTATTCAGGATGAAACAGGTGTGTTATACCCCATATTTGGCGTTGACCCGGACTTCGTGTTTTATTTTGACAGAGATCTCAAGTTAGATAAGAGTAGCGGAATCCGCTTCTTCCAGGAACTTGCCATGAGGGGGATTGTCATTCATCCCGATGGCCGCTTTTTTATCAGCACGGTGCTTTCAGATGAAGATATCGAAAAGACCTTGGAAGCCTGTGATGATTCACTGGGAGCAATGTTCTAAGCGGGCAAAACCGGAAATAAGATACAAAAAAGACGCTCAGCATCCGAAAAGAATGAGAAGCAAAATGGGAGACCTATGTTTCAAAAAGAGATAAAGGTGTATGGCTATCGATGGGTCGTATTAATTGTATTTGCGTTGATTCAATTTGGGTTCCATACTCTTTGGTCAACATTTTTACCAATCACCGGTGATGCATCAGCGTTTTACAATGTTACCCCATTGGCCATTGGTTTTCTGGCCATGATGTTCATGATCGTTTATGTGTTTGCCAGCCTACCGTGCTCCTGGATAATTTCCTGTTATGGGATACGCAAGGGGGTTGGCCTGGGGGTTATCACCATGGGGATTTTCGGCTTACTCCGGGGTGTGTTCGGGGAAAATTACACCGGAGTAGTCATCTGCACCGTCGCTCTATCACTTGCTCAACCTCTGATTGTAAATTCCATCACAACCGTTACAGCGCGATGGTTCCCGGTAGATGAGCGGGCCACTGCTACCGGCATTGCTTTGTTGGCCCAGTTTATCGGCATCATGGCAGGGATGGTGATAACCCCGTTTTTAGCCAAAGCTGTGGGCATAAAAACCACCCTGCTTTATTATGGTGGTTTTGTTGCCGTGCTTTGTGTCCTATTTATTTTGATTTACCGGGAACACCCTCCGACAAGGCCCTCCCTGACTGAGGAGGAGAATGAGCCACTCAATATGCGGGAGGGGCTAAAAAATATATTTAAGACCCATGATGCAATATTGATATTGATTATTTTCAGTATCGGTCTGGCTATTTTTAATACCGTCTCCACCTGGATTGAACAGATTTTAGCTCCCCGGGGATTTACATCCATACAGGCTGGATCATTGGGGGGAGTTATGATGCTCGGTGCGATATTGGGATGTATCCTGCTGTCAATAATTTCAGATAAAACCGGGAAGCGGAAGGTGTTTATATTAACAGGAATGTTGGTAATGATCCCCTGTTTATTGGGTATTACCTTTTTTAAAACATTTTCAATCATTTTAGTGGTTGGTGGTATTTTGGGGTTTTTTCAGCTTGGACTTGCACCGATTATTATGGAGGCTGCCGCAGACATCAGCAGACCGTCAACCGAAGCGACCATTCAGGGGGTATTGTTGATGTTTGGGCAGGGGCTCAGCGTTATCATGATTTTTCTGACAGATTTTTTTCGGTCAAAGTCCGGTGCGATGACACCTTTTCTTTTGGTTTTTACCTGCATGATTGTGCTGAACTTAATCATAGCAAGTCGACTTTCCGAAACCCGTATCCAGGAAAAGAAAAGTTCAACGATTTAGCTGAAATATCTCATAAAAAAGGATGCAAAACCGTGGCATGGAGTTTGTTATTGTTTATTCTTAGGCTCCTGTTATAATATCCATAGATCCCAGCGAAGAATAAGAATGGATATGTTGTTATGACAATTTAAGTAATAGGGAAGTCACATATGAAACGAATTTTAAAACTCTTTATCATTCCGGTCATTTTGGTGATAGGCTCCATCTACCTGATATTTTATACTGTTGATGAGGCGGAATATGTTATCATTACCGAGTTTGGCAAATATGTCGATGTCAGAGAGCAGCCAGGACTGTATTGGAAGTTGCCCGATCCATTCCAGACGGTGACACGTTTCAGTAAACGAATTACGGTCTATGATCCGGAATCTGTCGAACTTTTGACCCTGGATAAAAAAAATATTCTGGTTGATAATTTCATGTTGTGGCAGGTGGAAAACCCGCAATTGTTTCTGGAGCGGGTAAAAGACCCGCAAGGGGCGGAAGCCAGACTCTCCGATATTCTCTCCTCACAGGTAGGGGCTGTTCTGGGGAAATACCCTCAATCGGCGCTTATTTCAGACAAACCGGGAGAGATGAAGATGGAAACGATGATGGAGGAGGCAAAGACCGAATGTGCCCGTTTGGCTAGTGAAAATTACGGTATTAAGGTCGTTGATGTTCGCATTAAACGCCTCAATTTTCCAAAACAGAATAAAAGCAGTGTATTTGGACGGATGAGGGCAGAACGGCAGCGGATCGCTAAAAAGTTCCGCTCGGAAGGCGAAGAGGAAGCCATTAAGATCGAAGCCGATACCAACCGGGAGCAGAAAAAAATTCTCTCGGAAGCCTACAAAGAAGCACAGAAAATACAAGGAAAGGCTGATGCTGAAGTTATAGAGATTTACGCCAAAGCGTTTGGTAAAGACGTCCAGTTTTATAATTTTCTGAGGACCCTGGAATCGTACAAAAAGATATTGAATAAACAAACCACTATTGTACTTCCTTCGGACTCCAATTTGTTAAGACTGTTGAATGAAGGGCCGAATACCAAGGGAAAAAGGGACTAACTATGGTTTCACTCATCATTGATTTATTTAAAAAATTCGGACTTCCGGATTACAAGAAGCCGGCCAATAAGCTATTGAAGTGGGCATTCCCGGTTGCGGTAGTGATCTATGTTCTATCCGGATTTTATATTGTTAAGACCGATGAACTGGCTGTGATTCGACGCTTTGGCAAGGTGATTACACCCGATGGTATTCTACCCGGAATTCATTATCGATTTCCCTATCCTGTCGATCAGGTGGATACCCCCAAGACATCGAAAGTCAACCAGGTGAGTATTGGTGTTGTCGAAAAACCAGGCACTCAGAAGAAAGGATCAGTAAAAAAGTTTTCCGAAATCCTGGTAGGAGACACAAATATTCTGAGGGTCCAACTGAATATCCAGTACATAATTCAGAACCCCTCGGATTTTCTTTTCATTGGTAACCATTTTAGCCGAATCGGAGCTAATTGAGATCATCGGGAAAATGGATGTGGATTATGTTCTAACTGTTGGCAAAATCAAGATTCAGGAGATGACAAAGAAAAAAACCCAGGAAATGCTGGATCAATACCATATAGGGGTAAAGATTATTGATACCAACCTGCAATCGGTGGAGCCCCCACTCGCTGTAATTGAAGCATTCAATGATGTTTCCAGCGCAAAAATCGACCGGGAGCGCTTGATTAATGAAGCACTGGGACGAAAAAGTGAAATTCTGCCCAAGGCCCGGGGGGAAGTCCATAAAATTAAAGAAACAGCCAAGGCCTATGCACTTGAATCGATTAATATGGCTGTCGGAGAAGCCGACAGGTTTGTGAGCATTCTAAGAGAATATAATAAATCTAAAAATATTACCGAAACACGGATATATATTGAAGCCATGGAGGCGATTCTGCCGGAAATGAAAAAATATATCGTTGATGCTGACAGCAAAACACCGGTTGATTTGGGTTTTCTCAGCAATGATCAGGCCGAAGCTCCCATGTTGAGTAATCGAAGATCAATTAACAATTAGGTAGAAATATGGATATTCTATTAGAGATTGGAATCGAAGTTGTCAGGGTTTTCAATGAAGCCGCTATTTACATCCTGTTCGGCTTTTTTATCGCTGGTGTTTTACATTCGCTTTTTACCACCGAGGTGATTACCCGTTACCTGGGAGGTAGAAGCATTCGGTCGATATTTCTGGCGGCACTGGCTGGAATACCTCTGCCGCTTTGTTCCTGTTCGGTTCTTCCCACGGCAATATCCTTGAGGAAACATGGGGCCAGTAAAGGATCAACGCTGTCCTTTTTAATATCAACACCTGAGACCGGTGCAGATTCCATCAGTTTGACATACGCTCTCATGGATCCAATCATGACCATTGTTCGTCCGCTTTCAGCACTGATTACGGCCATATCTGCGGG
>NZ_JAIOSW010000483.1 GCF_021107415.1 Desulfobacula sp. | reverse complement strand
TGTATCCACCTCTCTTTTATCCCAGGTGGATGCCAGTGTCGGTGGAAAAAACGGGGTCAACCTGGATTCTTATAAAAATATGGTGGGAGTCTTTAATCAGCCCGAATTTGTGATTTGTGACATAGATCTTTTACAAACCCTGCCAAAAAAAGAAATTTCAAACGGCCTTGCCGAAATCGTCAAACATGCACTGATTTCAGATATGGATCTACTTGATTTTATTGAAAATAATAGACAAAAAGCCCTTGATCTTGATGAGGATACCATTTTCAGGCTTGTTGCAGATTCCGTGAAAATAAAATCCCAAGTGGTCCAGCAGGATGAAAAAGAATCCAACGAAAGAAAAAAACTCAATTTCGGTCACACCATTGGCCATGCCATTGAAAAAATCGAAAAACCAGGCCATGGAAGGGCTGTCTCCATGGGAATGGTGGCTGCAGCCAAGTTTTCACAGGCTAAACACCTGATAAATCAGGAAGATGTTTTACGAATCACCCAGCTTTTAAATGATCTTAACCTTCCAACAACCCTTGATTATAATGCAAAAGAAATTATCAGGGCTGCTGAAAAAGATAAAAAAAAGCAGGGCAGCGACCTTTTTTATGTTTTCCTTGAACAGATTGGAAAAGCAAGGGTTGAAAAAATCAGCTTTGAAGAAATGAACAAATTCATAACTTTGCTCTTTAAGCAATAATTTAAATTTACTATGAAAACCGGACGATTAAAGGGCATGGCTTCAATTATCCGGTTTTTTTTACAACCGGTTGTGTCTTAATAAATGCGACTGCGGTCACGTTTGAGAAGCTCCATAAGTTTTTCAGCCGGGTTGCTGAATTTGGCCATAAAGATCATGGCTGCTATGGCATAGGGTTTATAGCTTGCCTCAACATAGAGGGGATTGCGGTACCGCTCAAAAACAGATGCAGCCACTTCACCCTGCTTGCAGCTGACATCAGTGATATCGGCAGGCAGACAGTGCATGTAAAGGGCGCTTTTATCCCGGGTCAGATCCATGAGAGCCTGTGTACATTCCCATTCCTTGAAATTGGCATTTTGGATTAAAAGCTCTTTTTCCAGAGCTTTAATACCCTCCATGTCGTTGTTGCCGTAATAATCGGTGCGTTTTTCCATGGCTTTGAAAGGTGCCCAACTTTTGGGATAAACAATATCGGCATCCTTAAAGCTTTCGGCCATGGAATCTGTTTTAGTAAATGAGCCGCCCGAAATTTCAGCATTTTTATTGGCAATTTCCTCTACCTCCGGCATAATACCGTATCCTTCCGGATGAGCCAGGACAACATCCATACCGAACCGGGTCATGAGCCCCACAATCCCCTGGGGAACTGACAAAGGCTTTCCATAGGAGGGTGAATAGGCCCATGACATGGCGATTTTTTTGCCTTTAAGCTTATCAATGCCTCCGAAATGCTGAATCAGGTGAAGGGCATCTGCCATGGACTGGGTGGGATGATCAATGTCACACTGGAGGTTGATTAAAGTAGGGCGCTGCTCTAAAATACCAGCTTCATACCCCTGGTTGACGGATTTTGCAACTTCGCGCATGTAAGCATTACCCTTGCCGATGTACATGTCATCCCTGATACCGATGACATCAGCCATGAAGGATACCATGTTAGCGGTTTCACGAACGGTTTCACCATGGGCAATCTGGGATTTTCCTTCATCCAGATCCTGGACACTAAGGCCCAAGAGGTTGCTGGCACTGGCATAGCTGAACCGTGTCCGAGTGGAATTGTCACGAAAAAGCGAAATGGCAAGGCCGCTGTCAAAGGACCGTGTGGATATGTTTTTTTTACGCATGTTCATGAGGATTCCTGCAACCTTGAACACAGCAGCGATCTCATCATCGCTCCTGTCCCAGGTCAGCAGAAAATCATCCAGAAACATTTTTTTGGTATTTAAAAGGGCAAGCTGTTTTATCTGTTCTTTTATATGTGTTTTGTCCATGTTTTTCTCCATCCTGGTCTTATAAATTCCTTTGTTTATCTTGCTGTCAACTCAATTAATCGGATTTTCGATCTGATCTAAAGCAGGCCCACTCGCTTATTAAACTCATTAATCAGCTCGTCAATGGCATGTACCTGATCAAACATGGAATACCAGTAATTGTCATGATCATACCACTGATCGTTCAGTTCTTCCACATCACGTCCCTGCTGTTCTATCCAGGTATAGTATTTAAGATTATGAATGGCTTTTCTGTCGTAATAGGACAGTTCTTTTGTATAGTCAATAGCAATGGCGCTGATAAGCTCCATGTCCCTTAGGGCATCGCTGTCTGTGTATACCCCCCGCTCCTGTTCAAGTTCACTGAGCCTTGAATCGTACAGCTGCATGGAATCTGTTGCAATGGAAACCAGTAAGTCATCTTCGGTCAGTTCATTGTATTTTGCAAACTTGATGGCAGCAATCATATTGCCAATTCCTGAAATACCTAGAAGATCAAGTTTGTCCACAAGGATTTTATCTACCCCGCTTTTGACCAGGGCCTGTCTTCCCAGGGGCTCATTAAACAAACGCAAGGCTCTCATGGGAGCTTCATCATCCACGGCCACCACAAAATCGGTTTCTTTAAGATTGTGGACCCAGGGGACATGTTTGTCACCAATACCTTCGATACGGTGGGCACCAAATCCATTGTTAAGAAGTGTAGGGCATTGGAGTGCTTCGGCTGCCACGATCTTGGTGCGGGGAAATTTTTGTTTCAGATAGTAACCCGCACCCAGGGTCCCGCCGGAACCAGATGAGGACACATACCCTGCAAAACGTTTACCCGGTGTCAGGTATTGTTCCAAAAGTGTTTCAATGGCTTTACCCGTCACTGTATAATGCCACATGGGGTTACCCATTTCATCAAACTGGTTGAATATTTTTAAGTCTTCTCCTGAACTCTTAAGTTCCCAGCATTTGTCAAAGATTTCTTTGACATTGGATTCGCAGCCCGGGGTTGCAATGACCTGACCGGCAATTTTGCTCAGCCATTCAAAGCGTTCCTTTGACATCTCTTCGGGCAGAATAGCAATGGCATTGCATGCCAGAAGAGCTGATATATAGGCACCGCCGCGGCAATAGTTTCCTGTGGAAGGCCAAACCGCCTTTGTCTTCCGGGGGTCAAACTGGCCTGTGACTAATCCTGGGGCAAGGCAGCCGTATGTGGCGCCGACCTTATGGGCACCCGTGGGGAACCAGCGGCCGGCCAGCATGATAATATTGGCCCGGCATCCGGTTAGTTCCGGCGGCAAAACAAAGTGATTGACACCACCAAAAAGCCCTCCTCTATCTTTAGACTCATTGTTCCAGGTAATCCGGTAGAGATTCGCCGAATGGACGTCCCACAGCCCGATGTTTTTAAGCTGATCTTTTATTTTTTCCGGAACCGTGTCTGGATTTTTCATCATGGCAAATGTGGGCAGGGTAATTCCCTTTTCCCGGCAATAGGCAATATTTTTTTCAAGGGTCTTGGAATGAATGGTTAAATCAATCACGGATAAATCCTTTTTTATAAAATGTCATCAACTGAATGAATCAAGGTGTCTGGCACACGAATCCCTAGGCTTGCAGATACACTGTCTTTCAAGCCGTTTCCTGTGGTCAAAACCACAATCAAAGCATCCGGGTCAAGCCCGGGTGCGGCCTTTAGAAACCCTGCAAATGATGCAGCACCAGCCGGTTCAGTGAAAAGGCCAGTGGTTCTGGAGAGACTAGCCTGGGCCTGTATGATCTCGTCATCCGATACAGTCATGACCTCTCCGTTATATTGTTTTATCTGGGCCAGGGCATGTATCCCGTTTCGCGGTACGTCAACGCAGATGGAATCAGCCACTGTGGCTGTGGGAATATTTTCAAATTTTCCTGTGGTATATGCCCGAAAAAGAGCATCTGATGTTTGGGCCTGAACAGCAACTATTTTGGGTATATCCCGGATAAGCCCCAACTGTTTTAAGTCCCTAAAACCCTTATAAACACCGGCAAGAATACATCCGTCTCCCACTGATACAAATAGCATATCCGGTACCTGGTCAAGCTGCTTGAACAACTCCAGGGACACCGTTTTTTTGCCTTCAATAGTCATGGGATTGTAAGCAGTATTTCGATTCATACCGCCTTTTTTTTGTGAATATGCAAGGGAGAGATCATAGGCCATATCATAGTTGCCATCAACCCGGAAAACTGTGGCCCCATACTGAAGCGCCTGGACAAGCTTTGCAACAGGGGCTGTTTTTGGTAAAAACAGGGTGATGGCCTGACCGGCTGCAGCCCCGATCCCGGCCATGGATGAGCCGGCATTTCCCGTGGAGGCCAGGGTAATGTCATTGATGTTGAATTTTTTGGCAAAGGCTGAGACCAGAAAAGAAGCCCTGTCCTTGAACGAGGAAGTTGGATTTAAGCCGTCATCCTTGATAAACAGATTTTTGAACCCGGTTTGTTGCCTCAAATTTGCAGGTTTCCACAAAGGGGTATTACCCACGGGTGAGGGTGGAAAATATTCAGGTTCCACGGGAAGCAGGTCAGCAATGGTAAAATCTTCATGAGTGCTGCCGCTCAATTTCACCTCCAGAACACCTGAAAGGGGCTGGTCTGGTTGTTGATTTTTTGAACAGTCCGGACATAGGGTCAATTCCGGTACTATATCAAATGTTTTATTACAGATACTACAGCCATAGTGAAACTCCATGGTACGCTGTCTCCGGTTTGTTAAAATGCCTCCGGAGTCTGCACTGGCAATCCCCGGAGGCTGGGTTTGGCTTATTGTTGTCAGCCTATTTTACAGCATCAAGAAAAGCCTTGAGCATTTCCTGGCCTTCGGTGCCGAATTTATTGATAATAAGTTTTTTAACAACAGGTACGGCAACCCTTTTAAACTCTTCTTTTTCAGCAGCCGTCAGGGTGTTGACCTTCATGTGTTTTGACAGCTCTATAAGGCCCCTGTCAGAAGCTTCAATAACACGTCCCATACCACGACCGGCAACAATGGCGGATTTGGCAGCATAGGAAACAACTTGCTTTTCACCGTCAGTCAGGCTATTCCAGAAATCTTGATTCATCACCCAGACATAGGGGGCAAAAATGTGTCCTGACAGGGTCAGATATTTCTGAACTTCCTGAAACTTTGCAAAAGCAATGATGGGGATAGGGTTCATCTGGCCATCAGCAACACCTGTCTGAAGCGCTGTGTAGACTTCTGACCAGGAGATGGCTGCCGGCTGTCCGCCCATTGCAGAAATAATTGCTTTATGGGTATCAAGGCCCATAGTACGAATTTTAACGCCAGCCATATCAGCAGGGGTATGGATGGGGCGTTTGGAGTTGGTCAGATGGAAGAATCCACCTGAATCTCCAAAACCCAAAACATGGAGTTTGGTTTTCTTATTAATATTATCCGCCAGTTTTGTTCCGAAAGGACCGTCAAATACCTCATAGGTTTTACTGATGTTAGGAAAGGCAAAGGGAATATCCAGAATTCCAATGAGCGGATAAACCGATGCAAACCCACCAACAGAATGGATACCTGCCTGGATAACACCTGCTTTTACCTGCTGCAGGGCATCTTTGTCTTTACCAAGCTGTCCGATGGGAAAGGTCTGGACCATCACTGAAACATTGGTTCATGCTTCAACAAGGCTTTTAAATACCGTTGCCATGGCACCTGTTGGATTATCAAAGGGATCATCCTTGTTCAGGTGGTGCAGTTTAATGGTTTTTGCTGAAATGGCTGTTCCTGTGATAGTTACTACAGCAAAAAGAGCTACCATCAGTACAATCGTCAATTGTTTTAAAACTTTCATCTTAATCCTCCGAAATTATGGCAACCTAAGGTTGCCGTTGGGTTATAGGTTCCAATTCCCGGCAAGTCACTTGATATCCGCCGGTCATGGAGTATTGATACGACAATTACATGAGCAGTCTTGGAATAAACATGGTCAGATCATCCCAGAATGCCACTAAAAAAAGTATGGCGACTTCCACCACCAGAAACGGGATCAGGGACATGCTGATCTTTTCGATCCTTTCTCCCGTCACCGACGACATCACAAACAGGCAGGCGCCCACCGGCGGCGTCATCAAGGAAATATTCAATGCAAGAACTATCATGATTCCGGCATGAACGGGATCCATTCCAATGGTTTTTGTCAGGGGCCCGAGCACGGGTGCCAGGATAATCAGGGCAGCATTGATATCCATGAACATGCCCACGGCCAAAAGCAGGGAGAGGATCAATGCAATGACCACCTTTGGATCGCTGGACAAAAACAGGATAAAAGCTGCTATTTTCTGGGGAATCTGCATAAAAGTCATCCACCAGCTTAAGATAGAGGCACTGGCAATGATCAAAAACACGATGCCCGTGATTCTGGCTGTACGGATCAACATCTGTACAATATCATTAAAGGTCAGAGCCCGGTAAATGACCACGCTGATGAACAGGGCGTAAAATACGGCAATGGCTGCAGCTTCCGTGGGGGTGACAATCCCGAACAATATGCCGCCAAGAATAATGGCGGGCATCAGAATGGCAAGAAAGCTTGATTTAAATGCCCAGAAGATACGTAAAAGACTGAATTTTTCCTTGCTCTTTGGAAGGTTCAGGCGTTTTCCCAGAAGGGCAATAACCCCCATGCACAGGGCGCAGATCAAAAGCCCGGGAAGAATGCCTGCTGCAAAGAGTCCTGCAATAGAGACCCCCATGAGGGAACCATAGATCACCATGAGATTTGACGGCGGAATAGTGGGCCCGATAATAGAACCTGCAACCGTCACGGCACAGGAAAAAGGCCGGGTATATCCTTCCTTGACCATGGCCGGGACCAGGATATTTCCGAATGCAGCCGTGTCAGCCACGGCAGCACCGGTCATTCCGGCAAACAATACGGACGCAATCATATTGGAATGGGCAAGTCCTCCCCGAAGATAACCCACCAGGGCATCGGCAAAAGCAGCAAGTTTTTCAGTAATGCCGGATCGGTTCATGATCTCCCCGGCCAGGATAAAAAACGGCATGGCCATGAAAGTAAACAGATCCAGACCCTCAAAATACCGTTTAGGGGCCATCACTAAAAAATTTTCTCCCCCGATCTGCACAAGGCCTGCAATACCTGCAACGCCTAATGTTACGCCAATGGGAAGCCCCATGAAGATAAAAAAGAAAAAGATTAAAAGAACTATTATCATGATCATACCCCCCTATTTAGTTGACATGCCGTTGACAGAAGGCTCAAGGCTTCTTAACATGGCAGCAAATATCTGAAAGGCGGTCAAGAAAGACGAGACCGGAACCACAGCAAAAGGCACCACCATGGTAATACCAAAAATGGTTGCATACTGGCCAAGACCTGCCTTTGTCATGTCTATGCCGTACCAGGCAAGAAAAAGGAAAAAGGAGAGGCTGATAAGATCAAGGCTGACCCCAAGGATGCGGGCTCCTTTTTCCGGCAAAAACCTTTTGACAATATTAAGGCCGATGTGCTCCCGGTAATAGGCACCACAGGAAACAGCCAGAAGTGCTGCCCAGATCATGACATACCTGGAAAACTCTTCAGTCCAGGTGTATCCCAGGTGGAGAACATACCGCTCAATCACTTCAAACCAGATGACCACAACCATGATACCAATCAACAGGGCACACACACGCTCCACAAACCAGTTCAGTCTGCCGGCCACAGTATTTAACAAATTTTTTCCTTCTTTTTTCATTCAAAACCTCCCTGGCAGGTGTTGATTCCTGCGTCGGATTGATATTTTTTATGAAACAATATGGGTTCCACGGTTGCAACTATTGAACATATTTTTCTACATAGAGCGATGGGATCACGGCATACATGGCCGCTGCTTTGACCAATTCATTTTTCCATGTAATCTCATTGGGTGCATGCGCCTGTTTTTCAGCGCCGGGCCCGAATCCAATGCAGGGAATCCCGTAACGTCCCATGATAGAAACACCATTGGTGGAAAAGGTCCATTTATCCACTACAGGGTCGTCATTAAATAAAGAAGTGTATGATTCCACAAGGGTTTTGCAAGCTGCATGGTCCTCTGAAAGAACCCAGGTGGGGAAATAGCACTCTGTGGGATAGACCAGCCCCGTGTAGGAAGGTCTGTCATAATTGTACATGGTCACTTTGCCCCCGGCCTTTTTTACTGAGGGAAGTTGACGTATCTCCTCCAGAGCATTTTCCCAGGTTTCTCCGTGAGTTAGCCGTCTGTCAACAGAAATAGAGCATCCATCCGCCACTGCACAACGGGATGGCGACGTATAGAAAATTTCAGATACGGTAAGGGAACCTTTCCCGAGAAAAGGATCATCTTTCAGGCGAAGATGAAGTTGTGTAAGGTCCATGAGAATAGGGGCCATTTTAAATATGGCATTGTCGCCACGTTCGGGTGCAGACCCATGTGAGCTGACGCCATCCACAGAGACCTTAATTTCCATACGTCCTCTCTGGCCCCGGTATATGCCAAGAGAGGTCGGTTCTGTGGAAATAACAAACTCGGGTCTGATCTTACTTTCCTCAATAATATACTGCCAGCAGAGACCATCGCAATCCTCTTCCTGTACGGTTCCGGTAACCAGCAGCGTATAATCATTATCAAGACCCAGGTCTTTAATGATCTTTGCTGCATACACCATTGAGGCCATGCCCCCTTCCTGGTCACTGGCACCCCGGCCATAAATGATTTTATCATCTTCATACCCGGTATAGGGATCGTGTTCCCAGTTCTCCGGATTTCCAATTCCTACGGTATCAACGTGGGCATCCATGGCAATCAAGTGCCTGCCGGTACCGATATATCCAAGGATGTTGCCCATGGGGTCGATCTCAACCCTGTCAAACCCGACCCCTTCCATTTCCTGCTTGATTCGCTGCACAACTTTTTTTTCATCACAGCTCTCACTGGGAATGGCGATCATGTCCCGTAGAAAGGCAGATATCCGGGGTTTATATTCTTCGGCCTTTTCCATTACTTTTTGAAAATCAATGCTCATTGGTGTGACTCCGTTAATTTGTAGTTTCGTCAAAATTAACCCTGCATTCAATATCTTTCAGGCGTTTCAGGCTGCTTTGCCAGTTGGATCGAATCAATGACCGGACAAGGTCAAGATCTTTTGCCATCAGGGCATTCATGATACGGCAATGCTCCTCCAGGGAATACTTGGCACAGGCATACTCTTTAAAATACGTTACCTCCACCCGCCGGCTTTTTATTTTCAAATCTTGGAGGATATTGACCAGGTGGGGGTTTTGGGAACGTTGAATATAAACATCATGGAATCTTTCATCCGCTGTGTATGCCTTGACAGGATTTGCTTCCTCAAGAGCTTTACCCAGCGCGGTATTGGCATCTTTCATTTTTTTAAGATCCGCTTGTGTAAGATATTCCATGGCCTGGGCAACTGCAAGCTCCTCAAGATTCCATATAATAGGGTAAATCATCTCAGGCTCTTTGACAGATACTTCGGAGACCCGGGTCCACCGGTTGGCAGAAGACTCTACCAGGCTCTTGTCTTCCAAACGCCGCAAAGCTTCTCGAACTGGAGTACGGCTCACTCCCATGTTTTCGGCAAGTTCTTTGTCCAGGAGCTTTTCTCCGGGACGGAGTTCGCCTTCCATAATCCAGGCGAGCAGGGTGTTGTAAACTTCCTCCCGCATGCTGGGACGGGTGATGGGACTATTTTTTGCTGGAACCGGCATGAATAAAGCACCTCTCCTGTAATTGATTTCTCAATATATTAAATGAAATCCAACATATTGGATGTGATATATCACTTTAAATCTAAAGTCAAGATATCATTGATTGCATTTTTATTGCAGAAAACTTCCCGTGAATCCTTTTAATCATCCCTTGTCAATACCAGCCTGAAACCGATATAGTAACTTTTCATGCCTGATATGGATTTATCCCGGTTGGTACACCGAAGTTTTGATATATTATCTACAAATGCCCCTCCCCTGACAACCCTTGAAGATCCTTTTCCCTCATAAACAGGGTTCTTTTTGGCATGTCCGGCATAGGCCTTCTTGTGATAGACATCCCGGCACCATTCTTTGACATTGCCTGCCATATCATATAATCCAAGTTCATTGGGAGGAAAACTGCCAACAGGAGCGGTTTCGCCATGAAAATCACCTGAATCACAGGTACCGCAGTTTGCATCGGGACGATTAGCTTCATTGCCCCAGGGAAAATTTGTTTTTTCCCCGCCATTTCTACAGGCATATTCCCATTGGGCTTCCGTGGGCAGTAAAAATTTATCTCTGGTTTTTGAATTCAGTATCTGAATAAATTTTTGAATGTCATCAAAAGAAATATTTTCAACCGGATGGCGCAAATCACTACCAAACCGGGAAGGATTGCCGCCCATAACACGGTGCCATAGTTCTTGTGTAATTTCATATTTTCCCATCCAGAATCCATTTACGCACACCTTATGTGCAGGCCTTTCATCTTTATCACATTTTTCTGCGAATTTATGACATCCCATAATAAAATAACCTTTGGGTATAAAAACAAACTCCATTCCTGTGACAGGATCTTTAAAGATATCCCCTGTGGTGTATTTTGGAAGTATCTCGTTATCAAACGATGTCTCACATTTTCCCGAGTATCTCCACAATTCCAGATCGTTCCAAAGTTTTCCAGCCCGCACGGATCCATTGTCATATGCCTTTTGTATCCAGCATTTGGCCTTAAATGGATCTTTTAATATCTCTTTCCCGTAAAAATAGGCGATACCAAGATCACACATGGCCTCAACATCTCCTCTTCTTGCTTCCTCCAGCATTGAAGACAGATCCGGCCTGTCAGCTGCATAAGAAATTGAAAAGAATAACACTGCAATGACTACAAAAATTCGTATTTTTTTCATGACCCTCCTCAAAATATCCTATTACGACTCTATTTATTAGAGAAAGACAAGTCAATAAAGAATATTTGCTGAAAACAAATTCAGGGCAACCACATGAAAAAAAACCACTCTGGGGAAATGCCTTTGATTAATGTTGACAGGAAATAAAGTTGAATGACCTTCATCAGTAATGGCGCCAATGAACTTGCCACGTCACCTCCACTGTTATTACAATTCTAAGGGATTCGATTCATTACCGGGTCCTTTAGAAGTTTAGGAGGTATCTTATTACATCATAAAATTGATTATAGACTAATTTTCGTCATTCAAGTTGATAAAAGAATAGAGGGTTAAAAAGCTGACAAGAATCCCTGAATCTGGATTTTCGGTCGTTGCTTTTTTTTGATAGCACTGTCCGGTTCGCTATTACCCTCAATTGTGTCGATCATAATTTGGTTATTTAAAAGATAGACCCGTTCGATGAGCACCATGTGTTGATACTTTCCACCAACATAACCGATGTCTGCTTTTCTTGGATTTTGGGTGGGATGAAACCCCTGAACTGAAAAAATTCCTCTTCCTAATTTCCAGGTTCCTACCTGAATGTTTGCCTCTTTGTGTGCCCACAATGCAAAAATGCCACACCAATGAGGGCATGGAGGCAGTTGAAATGGTTTGCTTAAATAGGTGATATTATCTTCATTAAACAGCGTTTTTCCATGTTTTTTTGGATCAGGTGCTGCCTTTCTGAAATATTCTAATAATCGGACATACCCAGCTCGAAAATATTTATTCTTGCTGGCATCAAGTGTGCCGGGCATTTTAGCGTGTACCGTCATACCAAGACCCGTTGCTTCCTGGTTTGCGACACTAACAACTTTATCACGCAATCTATTTTGTTCAACAATTCGTTCAATCAGACCCAATATCAATTCCATGGTAGTCCAGGTTTGTTGCCCAACAATACCATCCACAATAATTCGTGCCAAATCCTGATACTCTTTAGCACGATTGTATGTCTTTGACCCGAATATTCCATCTACAGCAAGCTGTGCAAGTGCACTGGGTAAAAGATTTAAACCAGTCTGCAATATTGTTACTTCCCTGCCAATGGAACCGCTGCTTAATGTTTTCATAGTGCATCTCCTAAATGATAGAAACAGGCATAAAAATTGCCAAATTTATTGTTACTTTGAATCAGTAAAGGGGAGATCTTGCCAACATGATCATATTAAGTATAACTTACGTCTCATTTTTTTAAAAGCGGAAATACTTGTTTTATTAGTTTCCTTTTTCGTCCGTATAGCATCAGCGATTGGCTGCCACATCGTTGATGCGTAATCGGTTCCATCAATTTTAAATTTAGCCTGAAAAATTGTACCTTCAACATCACATACGAGAAGTTTTTTCATAGAACCTCCAGCAAATAAATTCACATTTTTAGCCTTATTCCCCCAGATACACTTCGGAGTGTACCTTATGATCTTCAGAATTCATGATGTATCGTCTAACTAATAGCGTTTTATCAATTGTCCCGCATTGCAAAATTCCTCAACCTCTATCATTGAGCATAATTAAAAACAATGATAGAGGTTATATCGTTTGCTTTTGGGGGACGTAATG
>NZ_JAIOSW010000194.1 GCF_021107415.1 Desulfobacula sp. | reverse complement strand
CCTTTTGGAACATATGGCTGGCGTACCCAGCCGTTCATTACTGTGGCCTTTTTCGGATTCCATATCGGTGCTGTTCTGATTCCTGTTTTTCTGTTGGGACATAATTTGTTTTTAAAGGAAAAACTGGGAATTTCATTTTTTACTTTAAACGCTGCTTTTGCGGACATATTGACCTGGACGGTAGTTATCAGTGCCTTTTTCCTTGTATTAAGGCGATTGGTTCTGCCCGAGGTCAGGATAATGACCACGCTGTATGACTATTTTATCTTAGGCATATCCATTGCCCCCTTTGTCACAGGTCTTTTTGCACGATACCAGGTCGGGGATTATTCGTTTTGGCTGAATATGCATATTTTTTGTGGAGAGCTCCTCTTGATTGCCATACCCTTTACCAGGCTGTCTCATGTTTTCTTGTTTTTTGCATCCCGTGCTCAGCTTGGAATGGATTTTGGAATTAAAAGGGGAGGAATGAAAGGAACAAAAATGGCCTGGTAACAGATACACAAATGCCTGAGCTATAAGGAGAACAATCCATGCCGGAAGGAAAATTTTGCAATAAAAAACCTGTTGATACCGCAGAAGGTATTAACGAACTGCTGTCAGATACCAGTGGGAATACCTATTACCAGGAAATGAAAGAGCTGGATATTGACAGCGATCTTTTATGGAAAACCATACAGAACACCTTTAAATCCCGTATGAAAACCTGGTTTGAAATTTGTGCCCATTGCGGAATGTGTGCAGAATCCTGCTTTCTTTACCAGGTTAATGGCCGTGACCCCAGACAGGTCCCGGCCTATAAGATCCAGTCTACCCTTGGTGAGATTATCAAACAAAAGGGAAAAGTTGATAATCAGTTTATGCGGGATACCATGGAGACAGCATGGGCAAAATGCACCTGTTGTAACAGATGCGGCATGTATTGTCCCCATGGGATTGATACCGGCATCATGTTTGGTTATCTGAGGGGTCTTTTGTACCAGCAGGGGTTTGTGCCGTGGGAGTTGAAAATCGGTGCGGGAATGCACAGGGTTTACAGGGCGCAAATGGATGTCACCGATGAAGATTTTGTCGATACCTTTGAGTGGATGGTTGAAGAGTATGAAGATGACTATCCCGGGCTCATGGTCCCTGTAGACAAGGAAGGTGCCGACATCATGTACACGGTGAACGCAAGGGAAGTAAAGCACTATCCCGAAGATCTTGCCGAAGCTGCCATTCTCTTTCATATCGCCGGTGAGAACTGGACGGTTCCTTCCAAGGGATGGGAAGAGACCAGTCTTGCCATGTTTGCCGGAGACTGGGCCGCCTGCAAAATGCAGGTTGAAAGCGTGTATGAGGCCATGGAAAGATTAAAGCCCAAACGGATGATAGGAACGGAATGCGGACATGCCCACAGGGCCACCGTCATCGAAGGACCTTATTGGGCAGGACGAAAGAATGGCCAACCGCCGTCCGAATCCATTCATTATGTGGAATGGCTTGCCGAAGCGCTTAATACGGGGAAACTTAAAATCGATCCTTCCAAAAGGATAAAAGAGCCTGTGACGCTCCAGGATTCATGCAATTACATCAGAAATCAGGGCCTTAAGAAAGCAACACGGGACATCATCAAACATATTGTTGAACCTGGATATTTTATCGAGATGTCTCCCAATAAAGAGCACAATTATTGCTGTGGCGGAGGCGGCGGGTTTAATGGTATCGGTAAGTTCAGGAAGCAGCGAAACATTGCTTTGATCACAAAGAGAGACCAGATTCTTGCCACCGGGGCAAAGCTTGTCCTTGCACCCTGCCATAATTGCTGGGATGCTATTCGGGATCTTGAAGAAGAATATGAGATCGGCATTCGATGGTCGTTTTTCAAACCAATTGTAATAAAAATGCTGGATATTCCAGAGCATTTAAGACCTGAGGAATAGAGCCTTTTGATCATTTAATGAAATGGGGTTTGATATGTTTAAGAAAATTTTATTTGCAACATCTGCAACCGAAGCAAGCGATCATGCGGCAAGGGTTGCCTTTAACATTGCCAGAAGTTACCAGTCTCACTTGAATATTTTTCATGTTATGGGAGTGCCATCAAGGGGTTACAGCCAGGTTATCGTGGATGTGAAATCCAGGGAAAGAGTTGATGTTGATGAAGACTATATCGCCTGGGTAACCGAGGATATTAGAACGTATTATGAAAACCACCTGGACGAGAAGCTTGATTACATTATTGATGTGACAGTGGGACTGCCGGCCCGGGAGATATTGAGGCAGGCTAAAATAGTGAAACCGGATTTGATACTGCTCGGTGGAAGCACCGGGGATGAAGATGAAACAGTTTATAAAAAGAGTTCTGCAGGATCAACCCTTCAAAAAGTAGCCAAGGCAGCTAAATGTCCTGTTCTTGTTGTGACCAGGTCTGCCGCTTCATTCTGGGGGGGGCTGTCAAGTATTGTTTTTGGTACGGATTTTTCAAAAACGTCTGACAAGGCATTTGATTTTGCAATAAAGGTTGCCAAAGCGCTTGATTGTGAACTCAGTGTCTTTCATGCCCTTGATATTACCTCTTTGCATACCGGGAAACTGTTAAGCCAGGATGAAATTGAGCAGCAGATAAGAGAATCTCTAAGAAAGATCCGGGCAAGGTATGAGTCCCGGTTAAAAGAACTGAAAGCTTATTCCATGGATGTCTGGGAAGGTATTCCCTTTATCGAAATTGTTAAATATGCCAGGGATAAGCATGCAGACCTGCTTATTATGGCCCATCATTCAAGAAGAGTTCCGTCAGGAGAGACTATACTGGGGGGAAATGTAGAACAGGTTATCGTCAGGGCGGGATGTCCGGTAATAAGTATAAACAAATAAGAATCGCAAGTAAGGGGATGTTATGAAAAAGAAAATTCTGGTGATAGATGATGATTTGAATATTAGAGATTATCTTGTTTCCCTGTTTAATGATAATGGTTATGACGCCTATATTGCCGGGGATGTAAAAGAAGGGATAAAGGAGGCAAATAAGATCAAACCAGATCTTATTACGCTGGATATTGAAATGCCGGGAGAATGGGGGCCGCGGTTTTACCGTCAGCTTTCACAGGACCCGCAACTTAAGAATATTCCGGTTATCGTTATCAGTGGTCTTTCAGGTCACCAATATGCGGTTGTCAAGGCGGTGGCTTCTCTTTCAAAGCCTTTTGACCGTGATGAACTGTTGAAAATTGTAAAAGAAACACTTAATTAATTTAAGATTTTTTATTTGATTATGGGAAAACAGATATTACTTATTGACAGTGATAAAGATCATGCCGGAGCTTTAAAAACGTATATTGAGCGCCAGCAGTATGACGTTACTTGTGCAGTTAGCTTTGAAGAGGCAATGCATAAGCTTGAAAATGATATTTGGGATATTATTCTTGGCGATCCATTCATTGATGATGAAATGGTTTTCTGCCTTGAATCGGTTAAAAAGAATTGCCCGTTTATTCAGATAATTATCCTTGCACAAAAGGGCAAGCTTGATATGGCAATGGATATTTTTGAATCCAGTGTCATCCATTATCTTGAGATGCCGGTTAACAGCAAAGCCCTGGATTTTGCCCTGATTGCAGCCTGCAAAAATATTTCCCAGAATAAAAAAATCAATCGATATTCCCAAAAGCTTGCCGATCTTTATAACACACAAAATTTACTCAACCAGTTGTTCGAAGAAGTTCCCTGTTATATTTCGGTGCAGGATAGAAATCTTAGAATAACGGCAGCCAATAAAAGATTTAAGCAGCATTTCGGCAGCCAGATCGGCGGGCATTGTTTTGAAATATATAAGTACAGAGCATCCCAATGTCATGAGTGTCCCGTTGTAGAGACATTCCTGGATGGTAAATCCCATAGTACCGAAGAGATTGTTACCTCAAAATTTGGTAAACAATACAATGTTTTGACCCAGACAGCTCCCATCAGAAATGAAAAGGGTGAAATCACCCAGGTGATGGAAATGTCTACCAATATTACCCAGATCCGGCAGTTGCAGGATCATCTCGTTTCCCTTGGATTGATGCTGGGCTCTGTGTCCCACGGGGTTAAAGGCATGCTTACAGCACTGGATGGGGGTATTTACCAACTTGAAACAGGTCTCAGTAAAAAAGATGATGACAGAGTTTTTAAAGCATCAACTCTGATTAAGACCATGGCAGATAAAATTAAAAAAATGGTGCTGGAGATTTTATACTATGCCAAATCAAGGGAACTTCAATACGAAGAGATGAATATTGATACCCTTGCTGAAAATGTTGTTAATACTGTAAAACCAATGGCCAGAAAGCACGCCGTCAAGTTAGAGATTTCCATTCCCAAAATCCTTGGGAAAATGGATGTTGATCCAAAATGGATGGAGGCATCTCTTGTTAATTTTCTTGAAAATGCTGTGGATGCATGTGTGTCTGACAGGGATAAAAAAGACCATCACATAAAATTTAAGGTCAGTAAAAATTCTAAAAATCAAATTTGTTTCGCCATTAAAGATAATGGTATCGGTATGGACACTGAAACAAAAAATAAGATGTTTACACTTTTTTTTACATCCAAAGGATCCCAGGGAACAGGCTTAGGTCTTTTTATTGCTCACAGGGTGATTAAATATCATGGCGGAATAGTTGATGTTGAATCGAAACCGGGCAAAGGAAGTCAATTTTATATCTATCTTCCTCTTCAAAAACCGGATAATGCAAAAAATGTTGAAATTCCCGTTGTATTCCCCGGGGCAAACAGTTAGAGTTTCATTCTATATTTTTATATAAAATTAATTAAGGAAAGACGATGCGGCTGACAACAAAAAGCAGATACGGCACAAGGTTTATTCTTGATATTGCTGTTAATGGTAAGGAAAAGCCGGTTCCTTTGAGTGATGTTTCCACACGACAGAATATTTCATTAAAATACCTGGAGCAGCTGACAGGTAAACTAAAGAAAGCCGGTATTATCAATAGCCACAGAGGCCCTTTTGGCGGGCATATGCTTGCAAAATCTCCTGAAGACATAACCATTGGATCCATTGTAAGAATTCTTGAAGAATCAACAGCCATTACCGATTGTGCAGAACAGGAAAAACAGGTCTGCGGTGTCTGTAACAGGGCCGGAGACTGCCTGTCCAGATGGGTATGGCTTGAGGCCAGCCGTGCAATGTTTGACCGCCTGGATCAAATCACTATTTCAGGTCTTCTGGCAATGGGAAATGAAGACTTCAAGAAAAATTAGAGAATATTCCACAAGTTAACTGGCAGTACTTTATCACGCTTTGCTTTTAAAAAGAGCTGTTTGTCCTATTTTTATAAACATCGTTTACATGATTGATCCTTAATTATTTTTCCCTTGACATGTTTATTTGGGATAAGTAAATTTTAGCCAAATAGTCAACATTTAAAAAAGGTGGAATATGGCCCCCAAACTTACCGATCAACGAGACATTGATTTCGTTCTTTATGAGCAGCTCAAGGTGGATACTTTTTTAACATCAGACAAATATAAACTATTTAATAAGAAAATGTTTGATATGGTGGTAAAAGAAGCAAAAAACCTGGCTGTTAAAGAAATTTTTCCCACCTATACGGAATGTGACAAAGTCGGCGTATCGTTTGAAAATGGTATTGTCAAAGTGCCGGAATGTTTAAGAAAGCCACACAAGCTTCTGGTGGAAGGTGAATGGGGTGCCTTGACCGAAGATCCTGAATATGGCGGACAGGGATTACCCTTTACCATTGCCCAGGCAGCCATGGAATACCTTACCAGTGCAAACTATATTTTAACAACCTATCCTGTCCTTGGCCACGGGGCAGGAAAAATGATCGATCTTTTTGGAACCGGAGAGCAAAAAGATCTGTTCTTGGAAAAACTTTATACCGGTGTCTGGGGCGGTTCCATGCTGTTAACCGAGTCTGAGGCAGGATCAGATGTCGGGGCATTGACCACTTCTGCCAGAAAACTGGATGACGGCACCTGGGAAATTACAGGCAGCAAAATTTTTATTACAAACGGAGAACAAAATCTTACAGACAATATTATCCATCCGGTTCTTGCCAGAATTGAAGGTGCACCTGCCGGAACCAAAGGGATTTCTCTGTTTATTGTTCCCAAAATATGGGTCAATGCTGATGGGACCTTAGGCAAACCCAATGATGTGGTTTGTACGGGCGTTGAGGAAAAAATGGGACTCCACGGCAGTCCTACCTGTTCTCTCTCACTTGGCAGTAAAGGCAAGTGCCGGGGATTTTTGCTGGGCAAACCCAATCGGGGGATGGAAATCATGTTTCACATGATGAATGAGGTCCGTCTGGAAGTGGGGACCCAGGCCTTTACAAGTGCGAATCTGGCCTATCTGCATGCCCTTGATTATGCGAAACAAAGGCTTCAGGGGCGCAGTATTGAAAAACTTGCCGATCATGGTGCAAATCAGGTCCCGATTATCCGGCATCCTGATGTGAAACGTATGCTGCTAAAGATGAAATCCTATGTAGAAGGCATGAGAAGCCTGATTTATTACACGGCCTTTTGTTTTGATAAAAACGAGACGGCAGCAGATGAGAAGGAGGCTAAGCACTATTCAAACCTTGTGGAAATTTTAACACCTCTGGTTAAAGCCTATTCCAGTGAAAAAGGGTTTGATGTCTGCGTCGAAGCCATGCAGGTTTTTGGCGGGTATGGGTATACCAGAGAGTATCCTGTGGAACAAATGGTCAGGGATTGTAAAGTCGCCTCCATTTATGAAGGTGCTAACGGTATTCAGGCCATGGATTTTCTGGGGCGTAAGATTGCAGGAAATAAAGGATTGATGCTGGATGCACTTATCAATGAGATTCAGGTCACCATACAGACAGCCCGGGCCCATGACAATTTAAAGGATCTGGCAATAAAACTGGAAGCTGCACTGACATTATTTGAAACCACATGTAAAAATACCAGCAGCGCACTGTTTTCAAGGCACATTGCATCGGCTTTTGCCTGTGCCCATCCATTGCTGGATGCAGCAGGCGACATTATCATGGCATGGATGCTGTTGTGGAGGGCCGTCATTGCCAATGAAAAACTTGATACAAAGGAAAGTGCATTTTATCAGGGTAAAATCAAGGCTGCACAATTTTTTATCACCACTGTCATCCCTGTGACCAAGGGAAAATTAACTGCCGTCACATATGAAAATAATCCGGCAGCCAGTATGGAAGAAAATTTATTTTAAAAAGAGTTAAGGATTAAAACTAAAGAACAGGAGAGAATAAAAATGGAAGATGTTGTCATAGTATCCGGCTGTCGAACAGCCATCGGCGCCTTTGGCGGAACCTTACTCCCTATGAATGGTGCCAGTCTTGCAGCAGTCACCATGAAAGAGGCTATTAAACGGGCAAATATAACGTCTGAGATGATAGATGATATTCGATATGGGTGCTGTATGGAATCGTGTGATACACTTAATGTGGCAAGAGTTGCTGCATTGCTTGCGGGTATTCCGGATACAATTCCGGCGGTTTCCATCAACAGGGTCTGTATTTCCGGGATGGAAGCTATGATTTCCGGGATGGTCATGATCCAGGCAGGCATGACAGATATAATCCTTGCAGGCGGAACAGAGCATATGTCATCAATATCATACTCTGTTCCCGGTGCCCGGTGGGGATGCAGGCTCCAGGATCAAAAATTTGTGGATAATATGATCCATGCCCTGCACTGCGGTTCCTATATTATCCCCCATCCCGAAGACGGGCCTGTGGATGAGACTCAACCACCCTTGAGTTACTTTGTGGGCAAACCTTATATCATGGGGCATACTGCTGAGTTTATAGCCCAGCATCTTGATATTTCCAGAGAAGAGATGGATGAGGTCGCCTTAAGAAGTCATAATGAGGCAGAGCGTGCCACAAATGACGGATCATTTAAGGATGAGATCGTACAGGTTTCCGTCCCTCAAAGAAAAAAAGATCCCGTCATTTTTGATAAAGACGAACATTTCAGACCGGGAATAACCATGGAACAGCTTTCCGCCCTGCCGGCAGCCTTTGTTCCGAAAATCGGTAAAGTGACTGCCGGGAACTCTTCGGGTATTAATGACGGATCAACCGGAATGATCATCATGTCTGCCTCAAAAGCCAAAGACTTGGGTCTTACACCCATGGCCAGGATAAAAGCAACATCAATAGGAGCCTGCCACCCATCCGTTATGGGACTTTCTCCTGTTCCTGCCGTGAAAAATCTTTTAAAATCATCCAAATTTAAACTGGATGATTTTGAACTTATTGAATTGAATGAGGCATTTGCCGGGCAATACCTGGGCTGTGAAAAAGAACTGGGACTCAACAGGGAAATCACCAATGTCAACGGTTCCGGTATCGGCCTTGGCCATCCTGTGGGCTCCACCGGTGCAAGAATTGTGGTATCCTTGATGTATGCCATGAAAAATCGAGATAAATCCCTTGGCCTTGCCACCCTTTGCGGCGGCGGCGGGGTATCCATGGCATGTGTCCTGGAAATGCTTTAATGATTCAGGCTGTTTTCCAATGAAGTTATTTCAAGGAGATGGCCATGGATTTTTTTGATTTTAAGTTTGCTGCAAATAATCAGCTGTATTTCGGTGCAGGTAAATTTAAATTGCTTCCCAAACTGATGAATAGTTTTGGAAAGAATCTGCTATTGATAGCGGGTGGTGAATCTTTTAAAAAAACCAGTCAATATCAATGGCTTTTAAATGCCCTGAAAAATAGGTCGACCAGGCTGTATTGTTCATTCATAGAATCAGAACCATCACCAGGCCGAGTTGATGAAATAGTTCGGCTGTATCAGGAAAAAAATATTCACGTGGTTATTTCCATTGGCGGCGGCAGTGTGTTGGATACCGGAAAAGCAGTTTCAGCCATGCTGACCCAAAAGGCAACGGTTTCAGCGTACCTGGAAGGTGTGGGAACCCAAACATATAATGGAAAGAAAATTCCATTCATTGCAGTACCCACCACAGCTGGAACAGGAAGTGAGGCAACTCAAAATGCCGTGCTCGGCCAGGTCAGTGAAAAAGGATTTAAAAAATCTCTTCGCCATGAAAAATTAGTTCCTGATATTGCTGTGGTTGATCCGGAGTTGACACTGTCCTGTCCCAATGAAATAACGGCTGCCTGCGGTATGGATGCTTTAACTCAGTTGATAGAATCCTATGTTTCCACCAATGCCTCCCCAATGACGGATTCACTGGCACTGGGAGGCCTGCGCATTATGGGGGATTCAATCCTGACATCTGCGATCACGGACCCCGCAGATATGGATGCACGCACCCGGATGTGTTATGGTTCCTATATTTCCGGTTTAACCCTGGCCAACGCAGGGCTGGGAGTCGTCCATGGATTTGCCGCAGTTATTGGCGGATATTTTCCAATCCCCCATGGTATCATTTGCGGAACATTGCTTGCACAGGTCACCCGGAAAAATATTGAAACATTGATCCGTTTGGACCCTGAAGGTGTGTCACTTTTGAAATACGCCAATGTGGGGAAATTACTTGGGAAAATAAAAAAAAATAACCCGATAGAAACTGCCGGAGCACTTTCAGAACTTTTGATGGAATGGACCGAAATTTTGAAAATTCCCCGGCTGGGTCAATTCGGGATTACCAGGGATGATATCAATAAAATCATATCCGGCACAGGTCAGAAAAATAATCCTGTAAGGTTAATAAAAGAGGATTTAAAAGATATCCTGGAAAGCAGAATTTAATATCGCTTTAAAATTTTTACTGAAATGATACAAAGGTTCGCAAACGGAATTTTTAATTTTTAAAATTTTCGTTTTTTTCACTTGCCGAACGAATCAATACATGTTATTTCAATTTAGAACATTCAACGACTCGAATTCACGTTAGCTTGGAGTTCAAAATGAGTATTTCAATTGAGAATATCAGTTTAAGTGTTGATAATGAAATTTATTTAAAAGACCTGTCTTTAAGTTTTGATTCCGGCTCTACCAATATATTTCTTGGCAGAACATTGTCCGGTAAAACGTCCCTCTTAAGAATTATGGCTGGGTTGGATCGTCCCTCCAAAGGTAAAATATTGGTCGACGGCAAAGATGTTACCGGGGTATCTGTTCGTAAACGCAATATTTCCATGGTTTATCAGCAATTTATCAATTACCCTTCTTTTACTGTTTATAACAACATTGCCTCTCCATTAAAAGTCGCTGGAATGGAAAAAAGCAAGATTGACGGTCGGGTCAGAGAGGTCGCTGCCATGCTTCATCTTGAGGACATGCTGGATAGAATGCCCATTGAGTTGTCCGGTGGTCAGCAGCAGCGATGCGCTATTGCACGGGCGCTGGTCAAAGATGCAAATCTTCTTTTGCTTGATGAACCATTGGTCAATCTTGACTATAAACTTCGCGAAGAACTCCAGATTGAGCTTCAGGATATTTTTAAACAAAGGGATGCTGTCGTTGTGTACACAACAACAGAGCCGGCAGAGGCATTAAAACTTGGGGGAAACATTGTCGTTCTTGACGAAGGACGTGTTCTTCAAACCGGTATTACCTCTGAAGTTTTTCATAAACCTGCTTCAATCAAGGTGGCTGAAGTTTTCAGTGATCCTCCCATCAACTTGATAAGCAGTCATGTTGAAGGATCAGTATTTCACATGGGACAGGATGTCAGCATTCCCTTGACAAGACATTTGAAATCCCTGGCATCCGGCGAATATATTGTCGGTGTCCGTTCCAATCACCTGTATTTGAATCCTCAAAATGAAACAGATATTGCCATGGAGGCAATTCTTGATCTGGCGGAAATAAACGGTTCTGAAACATTCTTTCATGTAAATTATGCCAGCACAAAGCTTGTTGTTCAAGAAGTGGGCATATATTCTAAAAAAATCGGCTCAAAGATTCTGTTTTATTTTAATCCGGCAAGCTTATTTGTATTTTCAAAAACCGGAGAACTTATTTTATCGCCGGAAAAAACTTTGGTTGAACAAGCAGTGGAATAGGAGATATGAATGGCAAAAATAACCTTGGATAATGTAGCTCACAGTTATATTGCTAAACCAAAAAGTGAAGCAGACTATGCCTTGAGATTGATTGATAACACCTGGAATGATGGGGGAGCATATGCACTGTTAGGTCCTTCCGGGTGCGGGAAAACCACTTTGCTGAATACCATTTCAGGCCTGCTCACTCCCAGCAAAGGCAGGGTATTGTTTGACGGAAAAGATGTTACAGGTCTTCCACCTGAAAAACGAAACATTGCACAGGTTTTTCAATTTCCTGTTCTTTATGATACTATGACCGTCTATGGCAACCTTGCTTTTCCTTTAAAAAATCGTGGATTTAATAAAACAGATATAGAAAAACGTGTTCTGGAAGTAGCAGATATTCTTGACCTGACAGACAGCCTCAATAAAAAGGCAGCCCAACTCAGTGCAGATGCCAAACAAAAGATTTCCCTGGGACGGGGACTTGTCAGAAGTGACGTTGCCGCTATTTTATTTGATGAGCCCCTTACCGTTATTGACCCCCATCTGAAATGGAACCTGCGGAGCAAACTTAAACAAGTCCACGAACAATTAAAGCTTACTTTATTGTATGTGACCCATGACCAGACGGAAGCGCTTACTTTCGCGGAGCAGGTTATTGTCATGTATGAGGGTGGGATTGTTCACTTTTTGAAAACCCCAGTCATAAATTTGTCGGATACTTTATCGGCAGTCCCGGAATGAATTTTCTGCCCTGCACCATAGAGGGCAACCAGGCCATGGTGGGCGATATGGCAATCAGGATAGATGATAAAACGGCTGATCTCGGTGCCAAAGCCAAAGGAAAAATTGAGCTTGGCATACGGCCGCTTTATCTGGAAATACATAATAAAAAAGTTGAAGGAAGTGTACCGACAACCGTCAAATCAATTGAGGATCAAGGTAATTACAAAATTGTTACTGCGGTTCTGGGTAATAATAATATTTTAAGGGCCAGGCTGCCTGAAGGAAAACCTGCTCCCTTTGAGAAAGCCTGGATCAAGTTCTCCGAGCACTGGATCAGATTATTCAGCGACGACATACTTTTAACAACTTAAGTTTGGAGCATCACTAATATGGACAAATGGAAAGATAACAAAGCCTGGTTTCTTGTTTTACCGGTTTTTATATTAGTTGCTTTCAGCGCCATCATTCCCTTGATGACAGTAGTCAACTATTCCTTACAGGATATTTTTGGTCCGGGTCAGCGTGTTTTTGTGGGAATTGAGTGGTTCGAGGAGGTATTGTCCGACAAAAGATTACATGCTGCATTAGGCAAACAATTGATTTTTTCCGGGCTTGTGCTTTTAATTGAAATCCCCCTTGGTGTTCTTATTGCTTTAACGATGCCGAAAAAAGGCTGGGCTGCCTCCATCAGTCTGGTTCTTGTTGCCTTGCCCCTGCTGATTCCCTGGAATGTTATCGGAACCATCTGGATTATATTTACCCGGCCGGATATTGGCCTGTTTGGTGCTGCCATCAATGGGATGGGGGTTGCATTTGATCATACGGCAAGTCCCATTCAGGCATGGATCACTTTGATGCTTATGGAAGTATGGCACTGGACACCGCTGGTTGTGCTCTTAGCCTATGCCGGGCTTCGTGCCATTCCTGAAGCCTATTTCCAGGCAGCCAAAATTGACGGCGCCTCTACCTGGGCTACTTTCTGGTACATCCAACTGCCTAAAATGAGGGGCGTTCTTACCATTGCCGCGCTGCTTCGTTTTATGGACAGTTTTTTGATTTATGCAGAACCTTTTGTCCTGACCGGCGGCGGCCCTGGTAATACCACAACTTTTTTATCTATTTATCTTGTAAAGGTTGCCGTGGGCCAGTTTGACCTTGGCCCGGCAGCAGCTTTTTCTCTGGTATATTTTTTCATCATCCTGCTGTTCTGCTGGATTTTTTATCAGGTCTTACAAAATGTTGGAAAAGGAGAAAAATCATGAAAATCAAAAAACAGAACCTGTTTTTCATTGGGTATCTTTTTCTTTTGATGCTCCCTATATATTGGATGCTCAATATGTCACTGAAAACCAACGCGGATATCTTAAGCTCTTTTTCTCTTTTTCCAAATAATATTACATTTGCCAATTATATTAAAATATTTACAGATTCTTCCTGGTATTCGGGATATATCAACTCTATCATCTATGTGACCATGAACATGGCTATTTCCCTGGTGACAGCCCTGCCGGCCGCCTATGCCTTTTCAAGATATAATTTTTTAGGGGACAGGCAAATGTTCTTTTGGCTTTTGACCAACCGGATGGCACCGGCAGCAGTATTTCTCCTTCCATTCTTTCAGCTGTATTCAACATTTGGCCTGATTGATACTCATCTTGCTGTTGCGCTTGCCCACTGCCTTTTTAATGTGCCTCTGGCAGTCTGGATTCTCGAAGGATTTATGTCAGGTGTTCCCCGGGAAATAGATGAAACCGCATTTATTGACGGATATAAATTTCCCAGGTTCTTTTTAACCATTTTTATTCCCCAGATACGATCGGGAATTGGTGTTACAGCATTTTTCTGCTTCATGTTTTCCTGGGTAGAGCTTTTACTGGCAAGGACTTTGACCACAACAAATGCGAAACCCATTGCAGCAACCATGACACGTACTGTCAGTGCCTCGGGGCTGGACTGGGGGCTATTGGCTGCTGCAGGTATCCTGACGATTGTTCCGGGTGCCCTTGTTATCTGGTTCGTTAGAAATAATCTGGCAAAGGGATTTGCTATGGGCCGGGTTTAGAAAAAAGGAGTGACAATGACTTTAGAATGGATGGCATGGACTGTTCCCACAGCAATATTTTTTATAACGATTGGTTTGATCCTGATCTCCATGACAGTCTGGCAAATTTTCTCACCCTGTATTGAACGTAAAGGTTTTTTACCCATTTTAACAACCAGGGGAGATCGGCTGTTTATCGGCCTTTTAGGCAGTGCATACATCCACCTGGCATGGATTGGATTGACGGATATTACCTTGTGGGTCGGTTTTGTTATTTCTCTTGTCTGGATGGCCGTGGCCATGCGCTGGGGATAGCCTTAACGCGGTAGTATAAGATATTGTATTTCAGGTGTTAAAAAGCCTTCATACCTGTAGTATAACCCTTATAAAAAGGGGTCTTATTTACTGAAGGCAAATGGAGGGAATGATATGGGAAAAAAGTTTAAAAAAAATGGTTTCAGAATATCCGTTATGGGATGTATTCTGACTGTGTTGTTCTTGTTCTCGCAAGTTCCTGCGAGCGCAGACATTTCAGCTGCAAAAAAATGGATCAATGATGAATTTCAACCTTCGACATTGTCTCAAAATGAGCAACTTGCGGAAATGGAATGGTTCATAAAAGTAGCAGCACCTTTTAAAGGAATGGCGATCAAAGTTGTTTCCGAAACAATACCGACGCATGAGTATGAATCAAAAGTTCTTACAAAAGCATTTTATGAGATCACGGGAATTAAGGTCACTCATGACCTGATTCAGGAAGGTGATGTCATCGAGAAACTGCAGATTCAGATGCAGTCAGGTAAAAATGTTTTTGATGCTTATGTCAATGATTCCGATCTCATTGGTACCCATTCCCGTTACGGGCATGTTGTTAATCTTACCGACTGGATGGCAGGAGAAGGAAAAGACGTTACCCTGCCGACACTGGATGTGGACGATTTTATGGGAAAATCCTTTACAACCGGTCCTGATGGTAAATTATACCAGCTTCCGGATCAGCAGTTTGCAAACCTTTACTGGTTCCGCTATGACTGGTTCAACCGGGCTGATTTTAAAAAGAAGTTTAAAGAGCGGTATGGATATGAACTGGGCGTTCCAGTAAACTGGTCAGCTTATGAAGATATCGCAGAATTTTTCAGTGAGGACGTAACCGAAATTGATGGTAAAGCTATTTACGGTCACATGGATTATGGTAAAAAAGCTCCGGATCTTGGCTGGCGTTTTACAGATGCATGGCTTTCCATGGCCGGTGCAGGCGACAAGGGTATTCCTAACGGCAAACCCGTTGATGAATGGGGAATCCGTGTTGATGAAAACAATCGCCCCGTGGGCTCCAGTGTATCCCGTGGTGGTGCTGCAAATGGTCCTGCTGCAAAATATTCCCTTCGTAAATATATGGAATGGTTAAGAAAATATGCCCCTCCAGGCGCTCTTGGCATGGATTTTTATCAATCCCTTCCAAGTCTTGCAAAGGGGAATGTTGCCCAGCAGATCTTCTGGTATACAGCTTTTACTGCAGATATGGTAAAAAAAGGCACTCCTGTTGTTAATGACGACGGTACACCAAAATGGCGTATGGCTCCCTCTCCCCATGGTCCTTACTGGGAAGAAGGCATGAAACTGGGTTATCAGGATTGCGGGTCCTGGACATTGTTAAAGAGTACGCCTGTTGATAGAAGAAAAGCAGCATGGCTTTTTGCCCAGTTCTGCGTCAGTAAAACCGTTTCTCTTAAAAAAACCCATGTGGGTCTGACCCCCATCCGTGACAGTGATATAAATCATCAATCTTTTACGGATCGTGCGCCAAAGCTTGGCGGTCTGGTGGAATTCTACAGAAGCCCGGCTCGTGTTGCATGGACACCCACAGGAACAAATGTTCCGGATTATCCAAAACTTGCCCAGCTCTGGTGGCAGAACATTGGGGAAGCTGTTGCCGGGGAGGTAACGGTTTCTACAGCAATGAACAATCTTGCCAAAGAACAGGATAAGATCCTTGGGAGAATAGAACGTGCCGGTGTTCAGGGAGATAAGGGACCCAAGCTGAATCCCAAAAAAGATGAATCATACTGGCTGAACAAACCCGGTTCTCCAAAGGCAAAACTTGCCAACGAGAAACCGCAGGGTGAAACGCTTAATTACGATAAACTCCTCCAGGCCTGGAAAGAAGGAAGAGTTAAATAAATAAAGTCAATTTTAATTAAGTAAAACAAAACAGGTATTTGATGGAGAAAAAATCCTCCATCAAATACCTGTCAAAAATTTTTTGAATACGATACTCTATTTGCCTGTCAATCAACCATGAGGTTGATATCATATTGTAAAATAGCTTCCATCAGCTGTTTCGGTGGTTTTTTGTCTGTAATCAATGTGTCAATTTCTCTGATATTTCCAAGCTTGACCATTGCATTCCTGCCAAACTTGGAATGATCCGCAACCAGAAAAATCTTTCTTGAATTTTTAATAATGGTTCTAGCCACATGAACTTCCCTGAAGTCAAAATCAAGCAAAGTTCCATCAAGATCAATACCACTTATTCCTATGATTCCGATATCTACTTTAAATTGTTTGATGCACTTAACGGCAGATTCTCCCGTGATGCCGCCGTCTTTGCTCCTGACAATACCGCCGGCAACAATGACTTGAAAATCCTCTTTTCTGCTCATGATGGCTGCAACATTGAGATTATTGGTGATAATTTTTAATTTCCGGTGATGGTACAGGGCATTGGCAACATACTCGGTTGTGGTCCCGATATTGATAAACAGAGATGATTTATCCGGGATAAGGGCAGCCACATTTTTTGCAATTTTTTTCTTTTCTTCGGGAAGCAGTTCCCTTCTATGCCTATAGGCTACATTTTCCGTGCTTGAAGAGGGGCCCGCACCGCCATGATACCTTGAAACATAGCCTTCTTGATCAAGATAATTAATATCTCTTCGTATGGTTTGCGGTGTGACATTATAGAGTTTTGCCATTTCTTCCACTGTTGCAAATCCATTTTTGCTTATCAGTGAAATAATATTTTCATGTCGGTTGCTGATGGCTCTTCGTGAATAATCCATTTATTTTAATTACCTGTACCTGTTAAATAAATTTATGATTTTAAACAACTCCCTCATTCGTTACACTGATCATCCATTTGTCGAAAACCGCAAAGGTCATACCCAGTCAAAAGATTTTTCAATGGCCTTTTTCCATTTTAAATACAGAACATCGCGATTTTTTTCAGACATGGATGGAAGCCATCTTTTATCCTCTGCCCAATTTGCCTTTAACTCCTGGATACCATTCCAGAATCCAGTGGCAAGCCCTGCAGCATATGCTGCTCCCAATGCCGTTGTTTCGATTATAGTCGGTCGTATAATCGGTACGTTCAGGATATCGGACTGAAACTGCATCAAAAATTCGTTTAATACCATCCCACCGTCAACTTTGAGCAGCATAAGGTCTACTCCCGAATCTTTTTTCATTGCACTGGTAATATCATGGGTCTGGTAGGCGTTTGCCTCAAGAACTGCTCTTGCCAGATGGCCTTTGTTGGCAAATCTGGTCAGACCGGCAATAATGCCTCTTGCGTCAGACCGCCAGTATGGGGCAAACAGTCCGGAAAAGGCAGGCACAAAATAAACATCGCCATTATCATCCACTGTTTTTGCCAGATCTTCTATTTCTGCAGCAGTTTTGATAATACCCAGGTTATCCCGCATCCACTGTACCAGAGCTCCGGCAATGGCAATGGAGCCTTCCAGGCAGTATACCGGTTTTTCATTATTGATTTGATATCCAACAGTGGTCAAAAGACCGTGGTTGGAAATAATGGGGGTATTCCCTGTGTTCATCAGCAGAAAACATCCCGTACCATAGGTGTTTTTTGCCTCTCCTTCAGCAAAACAGGTTTGACCGAAAAGTGCTGCCTGCTGATCACCCAGGGCGCCGCAAACGGGTATCCCGCCTTTGAAAGGACCGTCCTTTTGTGTTCTTCCCCAGGTATTACTGTCTATGGAAGGTTTGATATCCGGAAGTATGGATACAGGAATATCCAGTGCATCCAAAAGATCTTTATCCCATTCAAGGGAATTGATATTCATCATCATGGTCCGGCTGGCATTGGAAACATCTGTAATGTGCGATCCTTTTTCCGGACCCCCGGTCAGCCACCATATAATCCAGGTTTCAATGGTGCCAAACAGGACATTGCCGGAAAAGATATCTTTTTTTGCATCAGGAATATTGTCGATCACCCATTTTACCTTTGGTCCTGAAAAATAGGTTGCCACGGGCAAACCTGTTTTTTCAGCGAAGAATGCCTCCCCGGTCTTGCGCACAAGATTTTTACAAATATCATCTGTTCTGGTACATTGCCAGACAATGGCATTATAATATGGTTTTCCTGTTTTCCGGTTCCAGACAACGCTGGTTTCTCTTTGATTGGTTATTCCGATCGAATCAATGGATTCTATAGAAATTCTAGTTTTATCCATCACTTCTGTAATGACCGAACAGGTATTTTCCCAGATTTCAATGGGGTCATGTTCCACCCAGCCCGGTTTTGGAAAAATTTGTTTATGTTCTTTTTGCGCAGAAGCGAAAATATTTCCCTGTTTATCAAATAGGATGAATCTATTGCTGGTGGTCCCAAGATCTATCGAACCGACATATTTTGACATAAGTTTGCCTCCAAATGCTTAAAATCATAATTGTATAAAGATATCACTTAAATGGTCTTCTTTAAATATATAAATATATTTTTTTCACATTTACAGGGAATTCCGGGTAAAGAGCGCCAAACAACATAATATTTTCATTTGCTATTCATTTTTTTCACTTGCACAAGTTTTTGAGCTATGTTATTTGATTTTTGAACATATCAATAAAGGCCTTTGCAATGAATAAAATTCTGGAAACGGACATATTGATTATCGGTGGCGGGGTAACCGGAACCGGAATCGCCAGAGATCTTTCTCTTCGGGGTCTGAAATGCATATTAATTGACAAATCCGATTTAAACGCCGGTGCCTCAGGCGGGAATCATGGTCTGCTGCATAGTGGTGCAAGATATGTTTGCTCAGATCCAAAAGCAGCAGTTGAATGTAAAAATGAACTGGAAATCCTGAAAAAAAATGCCGGGCATTGTATTGAAGATACAGGAGGTTTGTTTGTTGCGGTAAAAGGGGATGATGAAAAATATATAGCGGATTTTCCAGGCATGTGTAAAAAATCAGGTGTGTATTGTAAAAAAATTGATATAGCCGTTGCCAGAGAAATGGAGCCTGCTTTATCAAATGATATGATAGCGGCTTACGAAGTCAAGGATGCGTCCATTAATCCTTTTAAACTTTCCATAGAAAATATGAACGATGCTGTTTTTCGGGGCAGCCAATTTTTAAGTTTCAGCAAAGTTAAGGAATTTAAAATTGCAAATAATTCCATTGAATATGCCAATGTCGTTAACCAGATGAATGAAGAAACCTTTCAAATAAAAGCCAAAACCTATGTCAATGCCTCGGGAGCATGGGCTGACATGGTTGCAGCCATGGCAGGGGTCACAATCAACATGGTTCTTTCCAAAGGCACCCTTCTGGTCACCAGCAAGAGAATCACAAAAAGGGTTATAAATCGCCTTAGAAAAGCCACGGATGGAGACACACTGGTCCCGGGCGGTGTGGTATCTATTCTTGGAACGACCTCGGTCCGCATTGAATCTCCTGATAATATTTATCCGACTATAAAAGAAGTTGATCATATTGTCAGTGAGGGGGAAAAAATAATTCCTGCACTTAAAACCTGTAGATATATCCGGGCATATTCAGGGGCCAGACCGCTTGTCAGCCAGGGAGACAACGAGGACGACAGAAATGTCAGCAGGGGATTTGCCCTGCGGGATCACAAAATGGACAGCGTTGATAATTTTATAACAATCACCGGTGGAAAGTTGTCCACTTACCGCCTGATGGCGGAAAAGACATCTGATCTCGTCTGCTGGAAACTATCAAGATTTTCAAAATGTTTAACAAAAGAAATACCCCTGCCATCCACGAAAAGCGCTGAATGGTCTGAACCAGGAGTGTTGGCAAATGTCCTGTTTGACTCTGAGACTCTCAATGACCCAATTTTGTGCGAATGTGAAATGGTACCGCAGAGTGCAATTGATACGGTTATAAATACAATCAAAGAGACCAGAGGCAAACCGGATTTAATATCCATTGGACTGAGAAGCAGAATAGGGAAAGGTCCCTGCCAGGGTGCATTCTGTAGTTTAAGAATCCTTTCCCATATGGTTGACAGCGATATCATCCAGGGTCATTCAAATATTAATGACTTGAAGCAGTTTTTAAATGAAAGATGGAAGGGCGAACAGGCTCTGTTGTGGGATCAGGCACTTGTTCAATCATCGCTGAAAGAAATGATTCATTCCGGATTATTCGGACTGGAACTTGCCGGGAACCCGGTTTAACCTTTTAATGTATATGAAGATTCAAAAAAATATGGACTGTGACATTCTTGTGATTGGTGCCGGCTTGGCCGGCATGATCGCCGCAGCCCGTGCATCAAATCTTGGATTGAAAACTATCCAAACCGGAAATTCATCTGTTCTTTTTTTTGCAAGCGGATTATTTGATTTGTTAGGAGTTTACCCGATAGATTCAGGAAAAATACTTACAGACCCGTATTCTGCAATTAAAAAATTACAATATGATCAACCGGGGCACCCCTATTCAAAAGTAAGTCAAGACCAGATCAAAGAGAGTTTCCAATTTGTGACAGACTTTTTGAATTCAACCGGCCTTAAATATCATTTGTCTGACCATAATAATAAAAATATTCTGACCTCAGTGGGTACATTGAAGCCCACATATATCGTTCCTGAAACCTTTTCAAAAGGGTGCGATTTTGACAGGGGAAAGAAGAACCTTTTAATAGTTGATTTTAAAGGGTTACGAGGATTCAGCGCAAAACAGGCAGCAGCAGGCTCAGGGATGAAAAATGGTGACGTCTGCACATTGAGCATTGATGTTTCTGAAAATCCAGGTGGTTTGAATCCTGTTCATCTGGCGAAATTATTTGAAAGCCGGGAGTTTATCCAAAAACTTTCAGAAAAAATTCTCAGGTTTTCAGAAAGGATAGACCTTGTTGGGATGCCGGCTGTATGCGGGATTCATAACAGCCTTGAGATCGTAAATGAGATTGAATCACGGACCGGCATGGATGTCTTTGAAATACCGGGCATGCCGCCTTCCATACCGGGCCTGCGCTTGAAAAATGCATTTGAAAAAAAGCTGTCAACTTCTCATGTCACTGTCTTAAACAATGCTAAAGTTGTTTTTCACGCTATGGATGAAGATTGTTTTATACTGCAGGCAGTGAATGATAATTTTGAAACCAAAATTAGAACTCAATGTGTTATTCTTGCTTCCGGCAGGTTTCCGGGGGGGGGACTTTTTGCCCGAAGAAATATTATTCTTGAAACTATTTTTAATCTTCCGGTTTTTCAGCCGAAAACCCGTGATTTGTGGCATCAATTGAATTTTTTTGATCCAAAGGGACACATGATAAACCAGGCAGGGCTTGAAACCGATGACAGGTTCAGACCCCTGGATAAAACAGGAAAACCAGCCTTTGAAAATTTATATGCGGCCGGCTCAATTCTTGCCCATAATGACTGGACCAGACTAAAGTCCGGAGCAGGTGTTTCATGTGTATCAGCTTATACCGCAGTTAACAGCTTTTATGAAAAAAATTATTTAAAATGAGAAACTAATGTTTCAGACTACACTCTATATTGCCATAATTTTATCCATCACTGGTTTGCTGTATCAATGCTTTTTTTTTGTTAGAAAAAACTATTATTTTAAAGGAAAAAAATGGTTTCCCAATGGTTTGAGCATCAAGGGCTTTTTCTTAAACACCCTGTTTCAGACAAAACTGTTCAATGCGGGGAAAACCAGATGGCTGATCCATTTTCTGGTGGTTTCAGGATTTTTATATCTTTTAATCATCCATGCACTGGATGATGTGACGTCATTGAACTGGTTTGGCGACTATCAGTCCACTCTTGATCCTTTTCAATTTTTAAGGAATCTGGCGGGTTTTTTTGTCCTGGCCGGGTGCCTGGGTTTTCTGTATCGACGACTTATCCTTTTTAAAATATTTCAGAAAAGAAAAATTCAGTATAAGGGCATTTTTTCAATCCTATTGATTTTGATGATGATTTTATCTGGTTTTTTACTTGAGGCAGCAAAAATAATTTCTGAGCCTGTATTTATTGAAATGGTTGAAGACTATTCTGATATTGATGAGGACACGGGTCTTGAAGATCTTAAAATTTATTGGGAAAAACATTATAATGTAATCTTTAATGAGGCCCTGGTTATTACCCGGGAGAAACTTGCAAACGGGAAAGATTTAAATGAAGCATACTGTATGGACTGTCACTCTCCTGTAAAATCTGCTTTTATATCAAACAGTGTTGCCGGGGGCTTTAAAAAAACCGGTGTCTGGCTGAATCAATATAGAGCTGACAATTTTGCATACTATGCCCATTACTTTCTTTCCCTTTTGATTCTCGTGAGCCTGCCTTTTTCAAGGTTTTTTCACATTTTTCTCATCCCCGTTGCCGGCTTAGAAAAAAAAATAAAAAAGGAGCAACTGGATCAAACCCCTGGATATATAAATACGGCAACCCTGTATGCATGTACAAACTGCGGGTTTTGCTCGGATGTCTGCAGCGTCTACCCCAATTTTCTGGTCACCGGAAATATCGATATCTTGCCCCATTCAAAGATTGAATCTTTTAAACGCCTGATGAATCATGCGCCGGATGAATCTGAAGCGTTATTCCGACTTCAATCCGGCAATGCCGATTGCACCTATTGCCACAAGTGTACAGACATCTGCCCTTCCGGGATTGATCTTCAAAATTTATGGAATATCCTCAATCAAAAACTTGTTTTAAAGGGATTTCCGGATAATTACACTTTTATAAATAATAAATCCTTGAAAGAATGGGCAGAGCTTGCGCCGGAAGATGAAAAAAATTTGTCAGCAAAAAAAGTGACAACACAACTTGCTGATGATGTAAGTTCTTTTGAAAATTGTGTTCAATGTACCATATGCACAAATGTCTGTCCGATTGTTGAATATGATTGTGCTGACAACGATATGACCCCCCAGCAGATTATGAATTTGTTAAGGCTGGGCAAAAAACATCTGACAACCGGTACCAGGATGGTTTGGAACTGCCTGACCTGTTTTTCATGTCAGGAATACTGTCCCCAGGGGATAAAAGTTGCAGACATCATGTTGGAATTGAGAAATAACGGAAATGTCCGGGCAGATGCAATAAGACCTGAAAATTTGCCAGAAAATTTGCCAGAAAAAAGGATAGGATAAATGAAGTTTGCTTATTTCCCCGGCTGTAAGATTCCTTTTTATCTTCAGGAATATGGGCGTTCCTTTGAAGCTGTTATGAAAAAGTTGGGAGTTGAGCTTGTAAAATTACCGTTTAACTGCTGCGGATACCCTTCAAGAAGCGAAAGCTTCGAGATTTCAATCTTATCTTCCATTCGTAATCTTGCTCTTGCCGAAAAACACGGTCTTGATCTTATTACACCCTGCAAATGTTGTTTTGGCCAGTTTAAGCAAGCCATTTACTGGTGGAACAATCATGCTGAACTACAAAATAAAATTGACGCTGCCCTGAAAAATGAAGGCCTTTCATGGAACGGAAAAACGCAAATTAAGCATTTGCTTTCTTTTTTGTATTATGACTTTGGCC
Organism: Desulfobacula sp.; assembly: GCF_021107415.1. The sequence goes on along the minus strand of NZ_JAIOSW010000194.1, from coordinate 13,762 downwards.
TTGAGGACTTGAAACAACAGATAACCAGACAATTACCAGACAATAAAATAGCGGTTCAATATGGCTGTCACGCTTTAAGACCATTTTCAATTACAGGATTTGATGACCCGTATGTCCCGAAAATTTTTGAAGCCCTGGTAAATATCACAGGATTCCAAACGATTGAATGGTCAAAAAGCACTGAATGCTGCGGGAATCCGATTTATGAGACTAATAAAAAGTTATCCGTAAAAATGCTTCATTCTAAATTAAAAACAGCATCTGATTCAGGCGCAGCTTACATATGCAATGCCTGTACCCATTGCCAGATACAATACAATTATATGGAAATGGAACAAGAATCAAAAAAATTTAACATCATTCCTGTTTTGTTTACACAGCTTCTTGGAAGAGCGATGGGTTTAAGCAAAAAAGAATTAGGAATAACAGATAACCATGGGTTTAATTTTTGGAGAGGCGATTTTTTTTAAATTTTTTGTGATTAAAAAAAAGGTTGTTGAAATTTGACAGTCCAGGTAGGATCAAATATAGTATTACCAATACGTTGAATATTAAGGGACTTGATTAAAAAATGAACAAAGCTCTTTCCAAATACGAAATTATTAATTTGATTAAGGCAGAAAAAGCCTTTTTAAAAGAAAATTTCGGAGTGCTAAATATAGGCCTGTTTGGCTCTTATGCCAAAGATCAACAAAATTTGGATAGTGATATTGATTTTCTTGTCGAATTTTCAGAGCCTCGCTTCGATTGGATAGCTAGTTTGCAAATATATATGGAAAAAAAGTTTGAAAAAAAAATAGAAATTGTCCGCAAGCGTAATTTGAGTAAAAGTCGATTTTTTGAACGAGTTGAACAGGAAATTATTTATGCTTGATGCAATTGCCATGCGATTACAGGTCGTTGGCGAGTTGATAAAAAAAATTGATAAAAGAAGTAGCTCCTTTTTAAAAGGCTATAGTGAAATCAATTGGGATAATATCATGAGGTTGCGTGATATTGTTTCTCATCATTATGAAAAAGTCGATCATGAAATAATTTTTGATATTTGTAAAAATCATCTTCCAAAATTAAGAAAAACTATCCGAAAAATGATCAAATAATTTTTGTTTGCAAAGCTCAAGGTTCATTATCCAAATCTTGAGTACCCAGAAACTGGAATTCTTACGGTGCAATTGTTGTCGGGAAGACCATTGCAAACTTTTAGCCTTTCTGATACTCATATCGAGGTAAATCAAATTAACTCTTAAAATTTATGGAGACCTCAATGTACAATTATAAAAAATGTTTTCTGGTTTTGCTCATTTTGTTTTTTTTCAATATTCAATGTTTTGCAAATGAAGACAAAGAACAGGCAATTGAAAAAGCAGATCTTGAAAAGCAGATCAGTTACGCACTTGGATATGATATTTTTGATAAATTAAAAGAAAATTTTAAACTTGACCCCGAGTTTTTTATGATGGGAGCAAAGGACAACCATGAAAAACAACCGAAACTGACACAAGAAAAACTAAGACAGATCCTGATATCTTATCAGCGGCTGGCAAGGCAAAAACAAATAGAGAGGATTACAATGGAATCAAAGGAAAACAGGGAAAAAGGACTCAAGTTCTTAGAGGAAAATAAGCAGAAAGAGGGCGTTGTGACCCTGCCGTCCGGGCTTCAATACAGGGTTGTTATAGAGGGTGACGGCCCGCTGCCCAAGGCAACGGATACGGTAGAATGCCATTATAAAGGCACACTCATTGACGGAACTGTCTTTGATTCTTCCTATCAAAGGGGGAAACCGGCAACATTTCAGGTGGGCGGTGTGATCCAGGGTTGGATTGAGGCCTTGCAGATGATGAAGGTGGGATCAAAGTGGGAATTAACTATCCCGCCGGACCTGGCATATGGTGACCGAGGTGCCGGAGCCATCATAAAACCGGGTTCCACCCTGATTTTTGATGTCGAAGTATTGGGTATTGTGGAGTAATCCATTATGCAGGTACTTGGAATAAACGGTAGCCCGCGCCATAAGGGTAATTCTCAGTATCTTATGTCTCTTTTTATGGAAGAAATGAAAGCCAAAGGAAATGACACCCAGGTGTTGGATGCTGTCAAACTCAATATCAATCCCTGTATAGGGTGCGGTAATTGTGAAACAAAAGGGGTCTGTATTTTTAAGGATGATTTTACCGATATTTTCCTGCCGGCAGTGATAAAGGCCGATATTATTGTCCTTAGCTCTCCCATCTATTTTTATGCCTTTCCGGCAGCGCTTAAGGCTTTAATTGATCGTATTCAGGTGTTATGGTCGAGAAAATACAGGCTGAAAATGGATGAATTTAAAGATCGCAAGCGAAAAGGAGTGCTTTTCGCAGTGGGCGCCACCAAAGGAAAGGATCTTTTTGACGGCCTGAAACTGACCGCCAGGTACTTTTTTGATGCTGCAGATATTCAATACAAAACAGAACTCTGCTACAGGGGTGTGGATAAAAAGGGCGGGATGGAAAACCATCCCACCCTTCATGAAGATATCAGGAATCTGGCTCGAAAGCTTTAAGTTTTTTTAAGGTACCCACCCCATATTTTTTTTTGTTGGAATTTAGTTTTAAAGCAGTGAGAAACCCCTTGTCCTTTATGGTGTAAAACATGAGTCTTCTCTTATTCATGCTGAAGAATTTTTTACCATATTTGGCAAGCTTGTCCGGATCAATCTCAAATCCAAGTCCGGGCGCATAGGTGGGGTGAAGAACGCCTTTATCGTGATAAAAAGATTTTTTCAAGATTCCGTCCCGTTTTTCTATGGTCCAGGAAGGCGGGTTGATGGGGTATTCCAGAGGTTTGGTGCCGGTGAATCCGCTTGCCAGCAGGACATTCAGATTGACAGCAAATCCAATACCGTTTGTCCAGGTATGGGGTGTGAATTTTAAGTGATGCTTTCTGCAATGGTCTGCCACTTCAAGTGAATGTTGGATGCCACCGGTCATAATGGCATCCGGCTGGAAAACATCGTAACATTTTTTTTCAATCATCATTTTAAGCTCACTCTTCCCATTGGTGTGGATTTCACCACCGGTGATGGGAATTTTGCTGTATTTTGTCAGTTCGGCAAGCATATCGTAATCATCCATGGCAAGAGGTTCTTCAAGCCAGGCAATATTCATGTCTGCACAGGCATCTGCAAAATATTTGGCGCGTTCAAGATCCCATAACGGGGCATCGTTGATAATGGTCACCCGCCATCCCTGGTTGGCATCCACGCCAATGGTCATTTTGTCCCCCACTGCATCCACAACTGCCTTAACATGGCTGATGTCTTTTTTTACATCAAACTCATGTACCCGGATTTTTATGGTTTTAAAGCCTTCTTCATATCTTTTCCGGGCTTCAAAAATTCTTGAATCTTCATCTTTGATTTCACCGGTGGAAGCATAGAGTTCAACAGGCTCCCGCCGTCCGCCCAGAAGTTCATATACGGGTTTATCCTCAAGTTTACCCCGTATATCCCAGAATGCCGGTTCAATCCAGTTTGCCCGGACACCCAGATAACCGACTTCCCGGAGCCGTTGAAGCATTAAATCAATATTAGTGGCATCATGCCCCAGAAGATAGGGGGCAATTAAATTGCCCAGCCCAAGTCTTTCCGAAGCAATGGCCGGGCCTGCAGAATATCCTTCAATCCCATCATCGGTGGTGATTTTGATAAGGTCAAACCGGTTGTCCGTGGCCGGATAGCCGGGAATCCAGCTTGGATAAAAAGGTTTATCCAAGGGGATTCTGACATGATACAATTCAATACATGATATTTTACTCATGGCTTTCCTAAATTTATGTTGTGAGGGGCAGATTTTAAATTTGTCCCTTATGCTATAAATACATCCGGTGCTACAATGCTGCCATGGGCATCCTTTAATGCTGACAGCTCCTTTTTTTGTTCGGCCAGGATATCAAACAGGGTTTGGGGAATCCCTTCTTCTTTGGCATACGATTCCTGCTGAAGCTCAACCCTTTTGATAATATTATCCATATATAGGGAAAATTGTTTTGTATAAAGTTCTTCTGTATAGTCTTTATCAATAATTTGTTTAAACAAAGATTTTAAATCATCATATTTAGGAAGATTGCCTATGGGTGTTGAGATGTATTCAATTTCATTATGGGCATATCTTTCAAGCCAGGCAAGCCACACTTTTACATCTCTTTTTTCTCCTATAAGCATAGACGAGTCTCCGCCACGGGCTTTGTCTGTTAGAAAGTAATTGAGACCGGCCAGCACAGGTTCGTATTCTTTTTTTATTTTATCATTTCCAAAGAATTTGAACTGGGCGTCCATATAATCTCCCAAAGCGCCCGGGATGAAGGGTGCATTGGCCCAGGGAGCTCTTTTAATACCGGTTGCCCCGACTTCTGTTGCTGTGGCTGCTGAAACAATACAGGCACCGATGACAACCCCGGCATCGGAATTTTGGGTCACCCAGACCGGTGGCATGGTATCGGCATCCCTTCCAGAGTAAGTAAAGACTCTTGTCAGGACACCCTCAGGGTTTTCAGCCTCTTTGGAGTAAATATCAAGGGATTCAGACCTTAATGTACAGCGGGAATTGGGATGGGACAGGAGAATGGCCTTCCCCTTATCATCGGTTTTACCTTTATACCAGTCACCCTGGAAATTAAACCCTTTGTCCGGAGGCTCTTCATTGTTTCCCACCCAATGGGGCACCTTGTTTTCATCAATGAGTACATTGGACCAGATGACTTCACATCCGGGCTGTCTTAACACTTTCATCAGTATGGGATCACCCTCAAGATTGACATCTTCAACAATACCGAAAATGCCGCTTTCCGGGTTAACGGATCGGATACTGCCATCGTCTGCGATCCACATCTGGGCAAGATCATCGCCGACAAATACATTTCCCGCCATGGCAGTGGTTGTTTTCCCGCAACCGCTGGGAGCGGCGCCTGCAAACCAGGTTACACGGTCATTGAGCCCGTGGATTCCCGTGATAAACATGTGTTCGGACAATTCCTGCCCCGGATTTTCATAAACAGCCTTATCCACGGCAAATCGATGATTCCCTTTTTTGAGCAGCAGGGTATTGCCGGCATAGGTACATTTCCAACTATAGGTCGTCTGAAATTTGCGATCCATGAAAACCCTTGCATCGGGCAGATCCTCTGTCCGGTTCAGGCCTTCGCTGTGAACATTTGTAAAGAAATGACCAAGGGATTCAACTTCCTTGTCAAAATCAGCATAGGCATTTCTATAGAGCAATTCCGCACTATGGGCAACATATGTAGAACTTGTGATTTCCAACGCGGGATTTGATACGGGAGATCCCACAGGACCCCTCATGTAAAATCCAATGATCATGGTCAAATTTTTCATGATATTCGTCATATTGGATCTGACTTGTTCAAGAGCGGTGGGTCTGTCCATCCGGTTGGCAAGAGAACTGACATGATCTTCCGGGTTTGCAATATAATAGGTCCTGTCAACGATTCTGCCTTGTTCGTCAGCCAGGTCATAATGAATGGTATGCCCTTCCATGGCAAGAGAGCTTTCTTCTTTTTTTGAAAGGGAAAGATTATTGATAAACTGCCTGTCTTCAAGTGATCCGGTATTGACAAAAATCAAAGAAGGATTGCAAAGAACAATTGAATTGGCAATCCTTATTAAGACCTCAGGATGTTTGATTTTTAATATCCGGGTTAATTGCTCATCATCCATATATTGTTTAAATATGGCTTTGGCACTTTCTTCGGAATCCACTTTTCCAAGTTCATTAATAATGTCTAAATCATTACCGGTTTTAAGCATTTTAATCATCGTCTCCAAGTTAGTGTTTATAAAAAGAGTATTTTTCTTTTTTACCATTAAATTTAAAAAAATCAAATATTATCTTAATTTTTTTAATAAAACTTAGATTGTGTTTTTACGATAACCAGTATAAAAACAGGCATATGGTTAAACGAATACAGCCGGTTGAATTTAAGGAAACGTATGGATATATTTGCAGATTTACACAATCACACCACGGCATCTGATGGCGATTTTACGCCCGGTCAGATGGTTGAACAGGCAAAAGCCCTTGGAATAAAGGCGATTGGCATTACTGACCATGATACGCTGGAAGGGTTGAAAAATGCAGTGGCAGCAGGTGAAAAATACGATATCGAGGTGATCCCGGGTGTTGAAGTCTCCATCCGGTTTAAGCGGTCTTATTTCACAGGGACATTGCATCTATTGTGCTATTTTTCTTCCAGCAGACTTTTGGACGATCAATTTGTAAAAGGATTTAAAAATATTCTGGCACATGGCAGGGGCGAGAAACTGGTAAAGGCAAGGGTTAATGAGATCAATAAAATTTTCGGGCCGGGCAGGGAAAAGGCTTTATTAAAAAGAAATTTAAAATTTGAAGATATCTCTGCATTAAGCGATACTGCCACAAGACGTCACTTTGCCATTGCATTGAAGCAGGACTTTGGAATTAGCGATACCAATACCATTAATTTAATTATTGGGAATGACAGCCCGGCTTACCTGCCTTCAGGGATTAAGTTGGAAGAGGTAATTGATTTTATCCGGAAAAATCATATCCTTGCAGTCCTGGCCCATCCGGCAGCCGGATCTTTCCCGGGCAAAGGACATTATAAGGAAGTTTTGCCCCCTCTTGAAATTGTCCAGCGAATTTTGCCGGAATTTCTTGAAGCGGGCATTCAAGGACTGGAAGTCTATTACCCGGGTCACACAAAAGAACATCAGGATTTGATGAAATCCTGGGCAGAAAAATATCATCTTTTAATAACCGGCGGATCAGACTGCCATGATGGAATAGAGCGTCCAACAGGAGTAAGAGGCATATCCGAATCGGAATTTAAACTTTTTAAGGAAACATTAACATGAGAAAAAAAGAAAAAGAAATTACAGATATAAAAGAGATTGAAAAAATTTTACAGGAGAGCAATGTCTGCCGTCTGGCAATGGTGGATGGTGACAAACCCTATATGGTTCCCATGAATTTTGGGTATCAGGACGGACACCTTTTCTTTCACAGTGCAAAACAAGGACGAAAGATTGATTTGATTCAAAAAAATCCCAATGTCTGTTTTGAAGTTGATCAGCTCATCAAGTTTAAAAAGGCGAAACTGGCCTGTGAGTGGGGAGTTGAATATAAAAGCGTGATCGGATCAGGCAGGGCACAGCTGCTGGAGAATTTAGACGAAAAGATAGCAGCATTAAATATTATTATGTCACAGTATTCAGACAGAATATTTGAATATCCGGATGAGACGCTGGAAAAAACAGCCGTGATAAAAGTGCAGATCGATAATATGACCGGGAAGCAATCCTAAAATAACTTGAATAGTTAATTATTGAACCAGATTCAGTAAATTTACCTTTCCCACCTTAAAATTCATTGGGATCAATTTTTTTATTGACATTTTTTTAAATTTAGTATGTATTAAACGTATCATTTGGTAAATTTGTAACATAGACATCTATAAATCTGGGATTTTATGTTATGGCCTCTTCTAAAAATATCATATCAGTTGCCGATGCTTCGAAAATATGCGGTGTAACACGAGCCACCATCTGGAGGTGGATTAAGTCCGGACAGCTCCAGGCCGGGACGACTGCCGGTGGGCATCATAGAATAATGAAGAGCGACCTTCAGTGTTTTATGGATAAAAAAAAGATGTATGTCCGTTTTCGGGGAAAAAATAAAAAGCGCATTCTTATTGTAGATGATGACGATGCCATCAGGAAACTTTTCAGCAGGATTTTAGACAGAGAGGATATTGAACTTGCCTATGCCTCTGACGGCTTTGAAGCTGGGATTAAGACAGTTCAATTTGAGCCGGATATTATTATTCTTGATTTGTTTATGCCTGAAATGGATGGATTTGCTGTCTGTCAGAGGATTAAAGACAATAATGATACGGCGGGTATAAAAATAATCGCCATATCAGGATATGATACAAAAGAGAATATAGATCGGATATATCAATTTGGAGCAGATGCTTTTTGTCCAAAACCGTTAAATAGAAAAAAAATAATTAAAGCGATTGACAATTTATTAAAATAACACTGCGTTCTTTCAATACAAATATAAAATTAACCAGAGAAATAGAATATGAAAAAACGAATTTTATTTGTTGACGATGAACCCAATATTTTAAAGGGACTTCAAAGAAGTTTAAGACCCTTGAGAAAGTTTTGGGACATGGTATTTGCAGAAGGTGGGGACAATGCACTCAAATTACTTGAGAAACAATCATTTGATGTCATTGTTACAGATATGCGCATGCCCGGGATGGATGGGGCGCAGTTATTAAAAATTGTACAGGACAAATATCCCATGATGGTGCGAATTGTCCTTTCAGGTCATTTCGACCGGGAAATGATCATGAAATCTGTAAAATCAGCCCATCAATATCTTTCCAAACCCTGTGAAAAACAACTTCTTATTACAACCATAACCCGGTCCTGTTCCTTGCGGGATCTTTTAAATAAAAAAGCATTGCAGCAGCTGCTTGGCGGAATAGGGACCATGCCAAGTATCCCCTCCCTGTATGCCCGGATCATGGAGGAACTTAACTCTTCTGATGCTTCTGTTGTAAGTGTGGGTGAGATTATATCAGAAGATATAGGAATGACGGCCAAAGTGCTTCAACTGGTAAATTCATCATTTTTTGGAATGCCTAAACACATATCCAATGCAAAGGAAGCCGTTATTCTATTGGGCATTGATCTGGTGAAAACCCTTGTCTTGGGGATCGAAGTGTTTTCCAAGTTCAGTAAAAGTGTATTGTCTATCATTTCTGTGGATAAAATCCATGACCATTGTGTCAGGACCGCAGTGATAGTTCAAAAAATAGCCAAACTGGAGAACATGGACAAGGAAAAAACAGATAATGCCATGATAGCTTCAATGCTTCACGATTTAGGAAAGCTGATCCTGGCAGAACACTTCCAGGACAGCTATAAAGATGTCATTAAAATGGTTCAGCAAAAAGGCATACCGGTTTTTAAAGCAGAAAAAGAAATTTTCGATGTTACCCATGCTGAAGTGGGCGCATATCTTTTAGGGCTCTGGGGATTACCGGAAAATATTATAGAAGGTATTGCGTTTCACCATAATCCTGGAAAATTCATCGGGCAGGGCTTTGAACTTTGCGGACTTTTACATGTGGCGGAATTGTTAGAGCATCAGGAACGGCAGCAGCCCGGGAGCAGTCAAAAATTCAATGGTCTTGATGAAGCGTATATGGAAAGACTCGGGTTGCTGGACCACATACCATTGTGGCAGGATTACCTTCAAAGGGACTATAATGAATAATAGAGTTGATTTTGTTTCCGAACAAACCCGGGAACAGATTCAAAAAGCAGTAGAACAGGTTTTTTCTAACATCAGTCATGAAATCAGAACCCCTATGAATGGAGTTTTGGGAATGATAGATTTATTACAAAATACCCGGTTAAATGAAGAACAAAAGGAATTTGTTGAGGTCTTGCAGAACAGTGCAACAGCGCTCATGGCTGTGATAACTGATATCCTTGATTTTTCAAGAATTGAATCCGGCGGGATTGAATGCAGCACAATTGATTTTAATCTGAGAACAACAATAGAAGCCGTTAAAAAAAGCATGTCAGCCAAGGTGGCAAAGAAAGGATTAAATTTTGTCGTGTCTGTCCACACCCTGGTTCCGTCGCTGCTGAAAGGTGATCCTGAAAAACTGCGCCAGATACTGACTCATCTTTTGGAAAATGCAGTGAAGTTTACTGAAAAGGGACAAATTGTGCTGGGTATTGTCAGTGTCAAGGAAAGTTCAACCCATGCAACCATCAGGTTTGAGGTGGGGGATACGGGAATCGGTATTGAACCTGCCAAACTTCATACCATTTTTGAATCTTTTTCACAGGCAGATGGCAGTACCACTCGAAAATATGGGGGAACAGGGATAGGATTGACCATTTCAAGACAGCTTGTTTATTTAATGGAAGGAAAAATTGATGTTCAGAGTACTCCCGGGAAGGGATCAATATTCAATGTTACCATGGAATTTGAAAAGCAGCTGATCCGTTCAATGACCCGCATCGGCATACCTAAAAATATCAAGGGTAAAAAAATATTGATAGTCGATCACGATGCAGCCAACCGTCTCGTGATCAAGGAACTTGTAAAATCGTGGGGCTGCCTGTTTGAAGAAGCTGCAGAAGCAGAACGTGCCCTGGAAAAATTGACATCTTCAGACCAGAGCCGACAAAAATTTGATGTTGTCCTTATTGATATGCAAATGCCGGGGATAAATGGTGAAACATTTGCAAAACAGATCCGGGCTAATTCCGATTTCACAGAATTGATATTAATCATGCTGTCATCCATGGGAAAACGCGGTGATATTGCTCGGCTGAAAAAAATCGGCGTGCAGGGATATCTGCCAAAGCCAGTGAGGCCCTCCCTGCTTTTTGACTGTATTTCTACAGCACTATCCATGATGGGGATGAGTCAGGGTCAGGAAACCAGACAGATTATTACCCGCCATTTTTTAAAAGAGAATAAGAAACAACAAGTTCGGATTCTTTTGATAGATTCCGACAGGGTCAATCGGAAAATGGTTAATAATATATTGAATAAATCAGGGTATGCGGTTGAGATTGCTCAAAATATGACTGAGGCGGCAGATGCTTTTGAAACAGGCCGGTTTAATATTGTCCTGACGCAATCCTTTAAAACTATAGAAGTGATACGTAAGCTTGAAAAGAAGAGCGGATTTAAAAAAACAACCCTTATCACGATGGCAGATCATCCTGCAAAGAGGGATGATAAAACAGATGCAGATGATGTTATTTTAAAACCCGTCACTTTGGATAATTTATTAAAAGTGATAGAAAAATGGACTGCAAAGACAGACGATGATTTTGATGGAAAGATGATAAAACGCCCAAAAGAAAATATTTTTAATTTTGATGCAGCACTTGAGAGGGCAATGGACGATAAATCTTTTCTTGAAATGCTTTTAAATGAATTTATTAAAAGCCTGCCCGCTAAACTTGATGGTATAAAAGAATCTATTATGAAAAAAGAATATAAGGCATTAACTCTTCAAGCCCATTCGTTAAGAGGCTCTGCATCAACTATCGGTGCAGATGGAATCAGCAGGGTTGCCCTGGAACTGGAGAAAATAGCAGATGTCGGTGATTTTGAATCCATGCAGGGAAAAATAAAAGTGCTGGAAGATGAATTTTTAAGATTTAAAGAACATATCAACACGATTAATTGGAGTGATGCATGAAAGTTCTTATTGCAGAAGATGATTATGTCTCAAGGCTTTTGGTAAAAAAAGCAGTCAATAAAATCGGTCATGATGTTCTGGAGGCGGAAAATGGAAAGCTTGCCTTGCAGTTATTCTTAGAACATAAGCCGGATATGATTATTTCCGACTGGATGATGCCGGAAATGGATGGTATAGAGCTTTGTCGGAGAATAAGAGCTTCAGACAAAAAAACATATTCTTATATCATGTTATTAACAGCAAAGGACAAGATGACCGACCTTGTGGAAGTGTTTGAAGCAGGGGCGGATGATTATATTATCAAACCATTTAAACCCGATGAATTGCGATCCCGAATTAAAACCGGCGAAAGAATTGTAAAGCTTGAGAGTGAGCATCATGAACTCCAGGAAGAGTTGATTGGCAAGAACAAAAAGCTGGATGAAACATTGGCGAATTTAAAGATGACACAGTCCCAGATACTGCAAGCTGAAAAAATGGCCTCAATCGGCCAGCTGGCAGCAGGAGTCGCCCATGAGATCAATAATCCCATCGGGTTTATCAGCAGCAATCTGGATGCACTCAATGATTATATGGAGGATCTTGGTGTATTGGTCAACCATTTTCAGAAACTTGAAAAAACAGTAAAAGATGCAAACCAGGACAATCTGTCTATAGAAATTAAACAACAGATTCAAACCATATCAGAATTTGAAGAACAAATTGAAATTGAGTATCTCAAGAATGATATCCCTGAATTGCTGAAAGATTGCAGGGAAGGAACCGATCGGGTCGGGAAAATTGTCGGGGATCTGAAAAGTTTTGCCCATCCGGGAAATGATGAACAAATGCTCATTGATATCAACAAGGGTCTGGAATCCACATTAAATGTTGTTAATAATGAAATTAAATATAAAGCCACGATAACTAAAAATCTTGGAGATATTCCCATGGTTGAGGGATATCCCCAAAAGCTCAATCAGGTGTTCATGAATATTCTGGTCAATGCAGCCCAGGCCATCAAAGAAAAGGGTGAAATAAAAATCCAGACAAAAAAAGAAGGCAGATATGTGGTTATTTCTATTTCAGACACCGGGTGCGGTATTAAAAAAGAGCATCTTTCAAAAATTTTTGATCCGTTTTTTACCACCAAGGAAATCGGCAAGGGAACCGGCCTTGGAATGAATATCGCCTATAATATCATTAAAGAACATAAGGGAAAAATAGATGTTAAAAGTATTGCAGGCAAGGGAACAATTTTTACAATAATATTGCCGGGAAAATGATAGAAAAGGGTTTAAACCTATGAATGATAAAAAACTGCAACACCGGATTAAAGAATTAGAAGAAGAAAACCAACAGTCTAAAAAAGAAATTAGAATTCAGAATGAATATTTACAGGCCTTACGCTCAATTTCACTGGGGATGGTGCGTAGACTTGATCTTTCAGATTTATTGAATGCGATAATGATAAGGGTTTCCAATTTAACCCAAATCGCAGATGGCTTTCTGTATTTATTTGATCCTGCTGAAAATGTTCTGGAAATCAAGGCTGGATGCGGGATTTATAAAGAAAACATTGGTTTTAAGTTGTCGATTGGAGAAGACTTTGCCGGAAAAGTTTTTGAAACAAAGGAACCAAAGATAATCGTGAATTACCAGACATGGCCGGAAAGATCTCCTTTGGAAAAATTTGACACTGTTTTTGCAATTATTGGAATTCCATTAATTTCAGGATCACGGATTCTTGGAGTGATCGGTCTGAGCCATAGCGACAAAAATGCTCGAATAAATCCGGAAATAGTATCTGTATTGGAAGAGTTCACTTCAATTACTAAAATAGCCATTGATAATGCAAAATTATATAATGATTTAAAACAGGAACTTGAAAAAAGAAGTAGTTTGGAAAAAGAAAGAAAGGAGATGGAAACAAGACTTCAACAAGCTCAAAGACTTGAGTCGTTAGGAACTTTAGCCGGTGGAATTGCTCATGATTTTAACAATATTCTAACCGCAATATTCGGATATTCTCAAATTGCCCTTACCCAGGTCGAAAAAGGCAGTCAATTGGAAGATAACTTAAAAGAGATTGATCAAGCGGGTATGCGCGCAAAAGAATTAATTCACCAGATTCTTACTATTGCAAGAAAGACTGATGATAATGTTTATTCGATAAAGATCAGCCTCATCGCTAAAGAGACTGTGAAATTGATTAGAGCATCAATCCCAACGACTATAGATATCAAACAAGAGATCAATAGCAATTCGAAAATAATTGCAAACCCGACCCGTGTTCATCAAATTTTTATGAATCTTTTAACCAATGCTTCCCACGCCATGGAAAAATCCGGAGGAATTTTAACGGTTTCCATGACGGATTGTTTTATTGAAAAAGAGAATGAAATTAATAAAAAGGGCATTGAACCTGGAAAATATATATTGATCAATGTTTCAGATACCGGGACAGGAATCCTTTTGGAAAACATCCATTCTATTTTTG
>NZ_JAIOSW010000114.1 GCF_021107415.1 Desulfobacula sp. | reverse complement strand
TGTGCTTGATAAATTGTTTATTAAAATCATTAAAAAACAATATGATATTGAGGTTGTATATGTCGTTCGAAGCGTACCCACAATGAATGATGCAACATTGAAAGAAGCGATGGATGTAGGAATTGACCAGGTTGCCACAGTTATTAAGAACGGTATTGACGGTCCGCTGCCCGGAACGGTTTTGAAAAGATGCTCACCCCGGGTGAAAAAGTTGGTTGATCAATCAGATTTAATCATTTCAAAGGGCGGGGGAAATTTTGACAGTTTGAGCGAGGAGGTTAACAATTTGAAAACAAAGATTACATTTATGCTTCTTTCAAAATGCCAGCCCTATAATAAGTATTTCAACACAAACCTGTATCAGCCAATCTTTGCCAATGTTTTTAATAGATTCTGATTTCCCTGTAAAAAAAATTAAAAATTCTTCTGGCCGAAGATAATATTATCAATCAAAAAGTGGTGTCCATTCTACTTGAAAAAATAGGCCATTGTATTACCATTGCCAAGAATGGCCGGGAAGCCATTCATTCTGTAGTGCCTTAATTTGAATATTTTCAATTGATGTTCCCCAGACAAGCCAACTAGCGGGTTCGATCTTCGGCTGGGTACTAAATCAAGGAATCAGCAAATTTTTGAATACATTGGGGATAAAGTTCCCACTCTTTTATGAGACCTTTTTTCTTAATATCATCAAGGGTATCGTTATCTTCAATTTCAAACGCTTTTTGCCCGATAATGGAACCTGTATCTTCCCCGTAATCAATAAAATGAACTGTACACCCGCCAATTTTGCAGCCATAAGCAAAGGTGTCTCCATATCCGTCTGTACCCGGAAAAGAAGGAAGAAGTGCGGGGTGAATATTCATTATTTTATACTTTCCCGGCTCCGTATTAATCCTGTCAATAAAATAAGGTGTCAGCACCCGCATGAATCCCGCCAGGACGAGAAGATCCATGTCATAGGCAAGAATGATATCTAAAAATTCTCTTTCTGCAATGGCACGGCTTTTTAAAAAAAAAGCCGCCTGCTGTTTTGATGCATCATTTGCAAATAATTGCTGTTTTGACTGAATCTCATCCAGATTAAAATCCTCTGGAAGATCTGCATCTTTTATTCCTTCATTTTTGCAGGATCCAATAATTTGAGAATAATCCACTACAAAGGTATCGATATTTGCCTTCTTAGCACGATCCAACCCCTTCACCCCGGGAGTGTCAGAGCCTGTAAAAAGAATATTCGCATCAATCGAATTGTCGAGGCATGCATTGATAATTGCCTGAAGGTTTGTCCCACCGCCTGATATCAAAGTCCCCACATTGATTTTCTTTGCCATGTTCTCCTCCTTTTAAAATTATTATTGATTGCCATATCCGTTCTGCCCGCCACAATCAGGGCATTCCCAGGTAATCCCGTTGCAGGTCATACCCCATTGATTTTCATACATGCATTCCTGGCATATGGAAAACCCGCACCTGCAATTCCAGCAGAATATAAAACCCTGGTCGCAGCAGTGACAGTGTTTTGACCTCTTCGCACGCCTTTTTTCTTTTCTTGTTCTGGCTTTTTGAGTCATATAAGAAATATACTTCTCCTTTAATAAAAAAGATAGTATATATGCCCCATGATTGAATAAAAGTTGAATAAAAATTCAATATTTAAAAAAAAGGGTGTGACCATGGCAGATCCCAAAAAAATATTCCTCATCGACGGCAGTGCTTTCTTGTATCGTGCATTTCATGCCATCAGAAGTCTTTCCACATCAAAAGGGCATCCCACCAATGCCACATTTGGTTTTACCAGAATCCTGTTAAAATTACTCAAGGACAACAGTCCTGAATATGCAGTGGTCCTGTTTGATGTTAAAGGCCCAACCTTCCGTCATAAAATGTATGATCAATACAAAGCCAATCGTCCACCCATGCCTGAAGAACTGGCGGCCCAGATTCCTGATATCAAACGAATCATTGCGGCATTAAATATTCCCATTGTTGAAAAACAGGGGTTTGAAGCAGACGATCTTGTGGGGACATATTCAAAGCTTGCACAGAAAGAAGGATTTGAAGTGGTTATGGTCACCGGTGATAAAGATTTTATCCAGCTTATTACAGAAAAATGCACTCTATGGGACCCCATGAAAGATACCATAAAAGATATAAAAACAATAAAAAAAGATATGGGCATAGAACCCGTGCAGTTTATCGATGTTCTCGGGCTTGCCGGAGACAGTTCGGATAATATACCCGGTGTTCAGGGGGTTGGACCTAAAACAGCCATAAAGCTGATTGTCCAGTTTGGTTCCATTGAAAATATTTATGAAAATCTTGACACCCTTAAAAAGAAAAAAAAATTATATGAAAATCTTTCCAATAGTAAAGATATTGTACTCTTAAGCCGTAACCTTGCCACCATTGATACATCTGTTTCTGTTAAGGAAATAATTGAAGATTTCAAACTAAAAGCCTTTGACAGAAAAAAAGCGTTTGAATTATTCCAGGAGCTGGAATTTAAAACCCTTGCCACAGAATTTGCGCAAAAAGCAGATAAATCTGAAAAAATATATAAGCTCATCACAACAACCAAAGAGCTTGAGAAACTGGCCCAGGTTCTTGAAAACAAAGAAATATTTGCCATTGATACGGAAACCACATCCAAACATCCCATGCAGGCGAAACTTGTGGGAATTTCCTTTTCTTTCAGGAAAAACCAGGGATTTTATATCCCCATCGGCCACACCTTTCCTGACAAAGTCGAACAGCCGGACAAAGAGGAAATACTAAGAATTTTTAAACCCCTCCTTGAAAACCCGGATATCAAAAAGGTCGGGCAAAATATCAAATATGATTATATTGTCCTGTCAAACTTCGGCATTGTCATGCAGGGGATTTCCTTTGATACCATGATTGCCTCTTATCTCTTAAATCCGTCCATAAGGGGTCACAGTCTTGACAGGATTGCCATGAATCTTTTTGGCTATAAAACCATTTCCTATGAAGAGGTGGCAGGTAAAGGCAAAAACCAGATCGGTTTCCAGCAAGTTCCCATTTCTGAAGCAGTAAATTATGCATCTGAAGACGCTGACATCACTTTTATGGCCTATCAGTACTTTAAAAAAGAGATAAAGAATCAAGGCTTTTCCGATTTAATGGAAAATATTGAGGTGCCCCTTATCACGGTTCTTGCAAACATGGAAATTCAAGGAATTAAAGTAAACAAAAATGCATTAAAACATCTTTCCAACACCTTTAGCTTAGAATTGAAAAACATTGAAAAGGAGATTTATTCCCTTGCCGGTGAAGAATTTAACATCAATTCTTCCCAGCAGCTGGGGGTCATCCTGTTTGAAAAACTAAACTTAAAAACCATTAAAAAAACAAAAAAAAAGACCGGTTATTCAACAGATGTGGAAGTCCTTACCAAGCTTGCTCAGACCCACGAACTGCCTGAAAAACTTTTAAGATACCGAACCCTTGGCAAACTCAAATCAACCTATGTAGATGCCCTGCAGAAGCTTGTAAATATTGAGACGGGAAGAATCCATACCTCATTTAACCAGACCATTACTGTGACCGGCCGTTTAAGCAGTTCCAAACCAAATCTTCAGAACATTCCCATCCGGAAAGAGGAAGGTAAAAAAATCCGGAAAGCCTTTATCCCTAAAGAAGGCCATCTACTGATTTCAGCAGACTATTCCCAGATAGAACTGCGAGTCCTGGCCCATTATGCCGAAGATGAAATCCTCATGGAAGCGTTTAAGAATGGCGAAGATATTCATACCAGAACTGCTCTGGAAGTCTTCCAGGTTTTGCCCCAATTTGTTACCACAGATTTAAGAAGCCAGGCCAAAACCATCAATTTCGGTATTGTATACGGCATGAGCGGCTTCAGGCTGGCCAATGACCTGAATATCAGCCGAAAGATGGCCACCGCCTATATTGATAGTTACTTTAAGCGGTATTCCGGTGTAAAAAAATTTATTGATACCACCATAGAAGAGACAAAGAAAACCTGTGAGGTCTATACGATCTTTGGCAGAAAACGGCGCCTGGATGATATCAATTCTTCCAATATCCATATTCGGAATTTTGCCCAGCGGGCAGCTGTCAACACTCCCATACAGGGCAGTGCTGCCGATTTAATCAAACTGGCCATGATAAAAATGGAGGCTGCCTTACAAAAAAACAACATGGCCTCAAAAATGCTCCTGTCCGTCCATGATGAAATCATATTTGAAACCCCGTTTGAAGAAAAAAACCGCTTGATTGATCTGGCTAAAAGCGTCATGGAAAATGTTTATCCACTTAAAGTCCCTTTAGAAGTCAATTTTGGAACCGGTGAAAACTGGGCCCAGGCGCATTAAAGAGGATAACTCCTTTTTATCAGTTATGGTGTTATTTTAATTTTTTTAATAACGTTTTTCTATCAATTTTTAAAATTTTAAGGGCTTTTGCCTTATTCCCACCTGTCTGTTCGACAATATCCCTGACATATTTTTTTGACATATCTTCCAGACTGAGATTAAGATGCTGATTATACGGGACGTTAAATTTCATTATGTCAGGAAAGTTCACACTGTCTATTATATCCTCATCATTCATGATCAGACTTCGATGAATCAGATTTTCAAGTTCCCGGACATTGCCGGGCCAGAAATATTCTTTTAGAGCAGAGATTGCCTTGTCTGTAAAGGCGGGCTCTGTTTTTCCAAGTTCTTTGGCATATTTTAAGGCAAAATGTTTGGCAAGAAGAATGATATCATTTCCACGGTCTCTAAGCGGGGGGATATCAATGTTGATAACATTTAAACGGAAAAATAGATCCTGGCGGAACACGCCTTTTTCAACCAGATCTTCCAAATTTTTATTTGTTGCCGCAATAATTCTGACATCAATTTTTTTAACCAGAGTTTCTCCAATCCGGGAAATTTCTTTTTCCTGTAGAACCCTGAGCATTTTAGCCTGAAGTTCAAACGGCAGTTCACTGATTTCATCTAAAAAAAGACAGCCTTTTTCAGCTGCCTGGAAAAATCCCTTTCTATGTTGAACAGCACCGGTGAATGCCCCTTTTACATGACCAAATAACTCACTTTCAAAAAGGGTAGCAGGTATGCCCGGGCAATTGATGGGAATAAAAGGGTAGATAGATCTTGCCTTGTGATGATAGTGAATCGCACGGGCCACCAATTCTTTTCCCGTACCATTTTCTCCGGTTATTAAAACGATTGCATCATTTTTACAAGTTTTTTCAATCTTTGAATACACCTCCAACATATTTTGGCATTGACCAACAATTCCGAACCGGGCCCAGGTTTCATCATATATCAGGGCTGGATCGATTCTTTTTTCTTTTTGTTTTTGGATACAAATTCCCACGGCATCAAGAAGTTCTTTGTCTGTAAACGGCTTGGTAATGTATTCATCAGCCCCTTCTTTCATGGCAGCCACAGCACTGTTAATAGAGCCGTATCCTGTCAGCATGATAATACAGATATCCTGAAAATGATCCCGAACATATTTTATCAATTCAAGACCTGAATGTTTCGGCATTTTATAATCAGTGATTAAAAGATCAATCTCCTGCCTTGAAAGGATTTGGATGGCATCATTCACACTATGTGCTGTAAACACATGAAATCCGGATATTTCAAGATTTCTTTGTATCACTTCGCAGGTGATGATATTATCATCAACAACGAGAATTACTTCTTTGTCATATTGATTTGGCATCAATTTCTCTCCAGGGGTAAACATATTTGAAAAATTGTTCCTTTACCCGGTTCACTGCTGACTTTTATATCGCCATTATGGTTCTGGATAATTCCATAAACAACAGAAAGGCCTAGCCCCGTGCCTTCACCAACATCTTTTGTTGTAAAAAAGGGCAAAAATGTTTTACTGATATTATCACCTGATATCCCGATCCCGGTATCTTCAATGGAAAGGATCGCATTTTTACTATCCTTTCTTGTGGAGATTATCAATTTACCACCATTTTTCATTGCCTGGGTCGCATTGATTGTCAAATTCGTGATGACCTGTTTAATTTGATTAGGATCAGCTGTAATAGTTATGTTCTCAGTATATTGCCTTACAATTTCAATTCCATTTTTGATGCATCTTGCTTCTAAAAATGTGATGCTGTTGTCAATCACCTCACTGAGGTTAATTTTTTCTTTGCTCAAAGATGATTGACGGGAAAAATCCATTAATTTTTTTATGATTTCCCGGGAATATATGGCACACTCTTCAATTTTTCCAAGGTCGTTTTTCGCCTGGCCCGGCAATTCAGATAATTTAAGCGAAAGTTGAGCAAGCCCCAGTATATTTCCCAACGGTTCGTTCAATTCGTGTGCAACCCCTGCAGCAAGCTGACCAATACTTGCCAGTCGATCGGCATGCAAAAGCTGCTGCTGAATAAGCTTTCTATTTTCATCATCTCTCTGCTTTTTCACATAAAAACTGATAATATTTGCAATACCCTTAAGCGGATTTTTTTCTTCAATTAAAAAAGGATCATTTGATTTTATACCCAGTTTGGGTTTGTAAAAAACTTCTATCGCCCCGACAACCAGGGTTTCTATTAAAATTTCTTCACTTTGGCACAGTTTGGATTCAAAAAAACCGGGTGAAAGATAAATATTCTCCTTAAACCTAATGCGGGCACAGGATTCTTTTGTATGTTGCCATCCATGGGGAACAATACAGACAACTTTATCCAATGCCGCATCCATGTCGCTTTCAATAAATACACACTGGGCAACCTGATACAGACAATTGAGTTCCTTTATTCTTTCTTCTTCATTTCGGCAAACCCTTTTATATTCATCATAAAATTGTTGTAATTTAACATTTCGGTTTTGCAGTTTTTTAATGATTTGCTGCTGTTTCTCAATTTGGATATCTATGGTTTCCATTTAACTTTTTTTATCCGTTATAATTTCACTTCCATCAGTTCCATACCGGACATCCCGGTATGGAATTTGAGGACTTGAAATGAAAAAATAATCTATATTCAATAAAAGTCAATATATCAGGTTAATCCCTGGTCCAGCATTGCATCTGCCACACGCCGGAATCCGGCAACATTTGCCCCGAACACATAATTGCCTTTTTTATTAAATTCGCAGGATGTTTCATAACATTGGTCATGGATATGCTTCATCACCTGATGCAGTCGATTGTCAACCTCGTCTTCTGTCCAGTTCATAAAACTGGCATTCTGTGCCATTTCAAAACAGGAGCAGGCAACCCCTCCTGCATTGCATGCCTTTGCAGGAGCATAAAAGATATCTGCATTTTCCAAAAATTCCATACCCTCCAGACTCACGGGCAGATTTGCTCCCTCTACAAGACATTTGACATTATTTTTTACCAAGGTCTCTGCATCATCAAAGTCAAGTTCATTTTGTGTTGCACAAGGAAAAGCAATGTCACAGGGGATTACCCATGGTCGTTCGCCCGGATAAAACTTAACCTTAAAATGATCTGCATAATCTTTTACAACATCATTTCCACTCAACCTCATTTTTAGCATATAGTCAACTTTTTCGCCGGTAACACCCTCAGGGTCATGGATGAATCCATCCGGTCCAGAAAGCGTAATAACCTTACCACCAAGCTCATTTACCTTTTTTACAACACCCCAGGCAACATTTCCGAAACCGGAAACCGTTACAATCTTGCCATCAATATTATCGTCAACATTTTTCAGCATTTCCTCGGCAAAGTAGACCACACCATATCCCGTGGCCTCTGGTCTTAGATAGCTTCCTCCCCAGGCAATGCCTTTCCCTGTCAAAACACCTTTAAAAGACTTGGTCATTCTGCGGTACATTCCAAAAAGATAACCGATTTCCCTTGTTCCCACCCCGATATCACCTGCAGGGACATCAGAGGATGCACCAATATGTCTTGAAAGTTCCAACATGAAACTTTGACAAAAATTCATTATTTCATTATCAGACTTACCCCGCGGGTTGAAATCAGATCCGCCTTTTCCACCGCCCAAAAGCAGTCCAGTCAATGCATTTTTGAAAATCTGCTCAAACCCGAGACATTTGATAATACTCAAAGTAACCGAAGCATGGAATCGAAGCCCCCCTTTATAGGGGCCCAGTACATTATTAAACTCAACACGATGCCCTGTATTGACCTGAACCCTGCCCTGGTCGTCTTTCCATGGAACCCTGAAACTGATGGACCGGTCCGGTTCGACCAGTTGCTCAAGTATCCGGTTATTTTGATACTCCAGATTAAAATCAAGAACCGGCGCAATGGATTTGAAAACTTCTGATACTGATTGAATATATTCTTTTTCCCAGGGGTATTTTTCATTGAGCATTTCCAAAACATTATTCGTATACGCGTTCATAATTTTTTCCTTTTAGTTATCTGTATTCTTCACAATTAATTACAGTGTCATCCGTTCTTTGCAGATTACAAGTTTCAATATTTTCACAATTGCTGCAAATTCCTTTCTGCATTGGCTCTATTGAATCATCAACCTTTTCAATGGCCTTGGCGATATTGCTTTTTGGTTCTGAGGGATCAGTACATGTAAACTCTTCACAAAAAATTATGGGTTTTGTGTGATTCATGCGATAACGGCACTCGTCTGCATTTAAACAATTGAGACAAAGCCCTGATAATTGTATTGTTTCTGGCATAATAGCTCCTTTTTAATTTTCAATTTTTAACCATACAATCATACGAATAGCAATTGATGTGCCAAGCATAATCAACTATTAAAAATCAAAAGATTACAACATGTTATAATGTAAAATGTTATAGAACCATCAACCAAAAAGGTTGGAAATTTTCCACAGTCGGGAAATTTTCCCTAATCTTTTTTGCCTGTATTTGGATAAACACTAAATAGAAGAAATTCTCTGGCATTCCTCCTGGATATGTTAATCGTTCGTACTTGAAAAACACTATATCTTATGTTATTTTGATTTCAGTTTATTGATGATATTTTTTCGTTGAAATCACTCTGTCTACTCCTCCTGCCTTGCTGACAGAATCGAACTGCGCCGTATTATTACAATAGGCTGATAAAACCCCACGAACGAAAAAAAGGAGGATTAAGGATGAACACTATCAAAACAAAATCCATTTTTATTATTTTTTTGCTTTTATTTTTATGCAGGGATTCCCAGGCTTATGATCCGTGGATATCGATAGACGCATGGGGGCTTGAAAAAGCAGTTGTCACAACGGAAATGGATGCTGTTGTGTTCAATGTCGCATCACCCTATTGGCCCGATGATGAAAATTTCCCGATCCAATGGTTTGATCCGGACGGCAACGAAGTAGACACGGGTACGGAGATCGCCTGGACCTCAAAATTTATTAATGGCATTTATGTGGGGCATTATGGACGAATGCTCGTCAAGGGATATGAGCGACCCCCGGGGATCTGGATGGTGGCAGGTGACAGGCGATTTGCATTTTTTCAAATCATCACCACCCCGGCGCTGGAACTGGCTCCCCAGTCCTTGTGGGAATTGGAAGTCATTGATTCTTTTGAAGCACCGGGTCCATTCCCGGAAGCCATCGCCTTTGATGGAACGAGCCTTTGGATTGGCGCCGATCAAATTTACAAACTGGATCTGGACGGAAATATCCTGCTTTCCGGGGCACTCCCCTATTCAGGCTTTGAAGCCCTGACCTTTGACGGAACCTGTTTCTGGAATCTGCAGACAGATAACAATTTAATCGACAAGATAATCCACAAGCTGGAGATAAAAGAAGGACTTGTAAAATCCGTCCTGGACTCCTTTTCTTCCCCTGGGCCTGAACCGGCGGACCTATCTTTTAACGGCACCCACCTGTGGAATGCCAGTGCTGTGGCAGATAAAATCTATAAAATAGATACGGCCGGCACAATAGTTCAGAGCTTTGATTCTCCGGGCACGCAGCCCACCGGCCTGGCCTATGACGGGACCTACCTGTGGAATGCGGATGCAGATGACGACAGGATTTATAAAATGGATCTGTCGGAAGATATTATCGATTCACCCAGGTCTTACCCCACCGACCTGGCATCAGACGGCACACACCTGTGGGTGGCGGATAATTTGGTTAAAAAAATTTACAAGATCGATTCGGCCGGAAATATACTGGATTCATTCTATGCCCCGGGGGGCGGGTCTTCAGGGGTGGGGGGGCTCACGTTTGACGGGACCTACCTGTGGAATGCCAACTGGAAGCTCGATAAGATTTATAAACTGGACACAGCCGGTAATGTTATTGATTCTTTTGATTCACCCGGAGGGTGGCCAATGGGCCTGGCATGGGATGGCACTTTTCTGTGGAATGTTGACTACAATGACCGCAAAATTTATAAATTGACTACTACGGGGACCATAATATCCTCTTTCAGCACCCCTTTCTTAGTATATGCTCCAAAGGGTCTGGCCTTTGACGGCACCTACCTCTGGCTTGTCAATTCGCCCAAAAGGATTTATAAATTGACCACCGGGGGAGTCGTAATGGATGAGTTTATGTCTCCCGGGCCTAGTGCGAGCGGCCTTGCATTCCACGAGGCCAAGTTGTGGCACAGTGATGATGTTACGGACCAACTCTATGAATTGATCGTAACCGCACCAGTGATTGCGTCTTTTGACTCCCCGGGAACTTTTCCCTATGGACTGGCATTTGACGGCACTTATCTTTGGAATGCGGACAGTGATACAAACACCATCTACAAACTTTCCACAGCCGGAATTGTGGTCAGTGAATTCACATCTCCGGAAGATGATCCGGCCGGTCTGACATTCGACGGAAGCAATTTGTGGAGTGTTGATATGATGGAGGCTAAAATATTTAAGCATGACGCTTCCGGTACGATCATCGGCTCGCTTGAGTCACCCGATCTCCGTCCTTCCGGCCTTGCCTACGATGGTACTGCCTGGTGGAACGCCGATGTTTTTGAAGATAGGATTTACCGGTTGGATATCTTAAAGGGTCTCATTACCACTTCTCTCTACGTCAACGAAGACCCTCCCTCTTCCAATTCATTGGGTATCGCCGATGATGGCACAGATCTATGGGTTTCTCACCCAAAAGGATTTGGCAAAATCGGCAGGTTTACCAAATATGATGAGGCGGGATTGAAGGTGGCTTTCTGGGATTCGCCCGGATATGAACCGGGTGCACTCGGTTTTGACGGGACCCACATGTGGCACGCGGATGCAGCCGAGGGGTTTATATTCAAAATGGATCTGAACGGGAAGGTTACCGATCGATTCGACTACCCGGAATTTAAAATTACCGATATGGCAACGGGCCATAACCGCTTCTGGGCTGTTGACAGTTCAAATGACATAATTTATGTAATGAATAAACCCGGCCGCGTCAATGTTGGTTCATCCAGAGGCCGGACTTTCACAATAACATCAACCGGACCGGAAGACCTGCTTATCGGATCACTGACCATCACCGGTAACCATGCCGGCCAGTTCCACCTTCTGGACGATACCTGCTCGGGGCAAACCCTGGCCCGGGAGACCGACTGTACATTCCGGCTGGAATTTTCACCGTCTGTGCCCGGGGACATGCAGGCGGTTTTAGAAATACCGTCCAATATCGAAGTCAAACCGATCCCGAATATGCCGCTCAGCGGAACCGGGGTAATGGGCTGTTCCGGAGATTCCGAACCGGACGGGGATGTGGACGGAATGGATCTGGCAAACTATATTATTGACAGTGGTGGTATCAGCCTTACTGAATTTTCATCATATTTCGGACGGAATGACTGCATGATCGAATGACATCAGTTCCACTCCATACACCAAGGTCATTATCACACACCCGTCTTCCATATTAAACTTGACTTTATGACGTATATACGGCAATAACCGTTGCAGACCACACGATGGAGGCAGTAAATAAAGCATGAACACCAAACGGATCGGACTTGTCATAAAAAATGATGATAAGGCTGAGAAAAAGGCCCGTGAACTTGAAAAAAGGTTAGGGGACCAATGTGTTGTCATAGATGTCCAACATTCAAAAAATACGGATATTCCTGATGATCTTTTGTGCATGATTGTTCTGGGCGGAGACGGCACTTTTTTAAGTGTGGCGCGATTCATAGAAAATAGAGATATCCCCCTGATGGGTGTCAAATTCGGTGAAGTCGGATTTCTGGCCGAAACAACCGAAGATAATCTTTCTGAGGCGGTAGCTTCACTGCTTGAGGGAAAATATCTTATTCAACAAAGAACCCGGCTTGATATAAAAGTGGTGCGTGACAATGAACAGATTATTGATGTGGATGTCCTCAATGATGCGGTGATTAACAAATCAGCTTTATCAAGACTGGCATCGTGTGCCGTATACATTGATTCGACCTATTTGACAACCTACAGAGCGGACGGCCTGATTATCGGAACCCCCACCGGCTCAACCGCCTATTCCCTGGCAGCCGGGGGACCTGTGGTGCACCCTGCCGTCCCTTCCATTATCCTGACCCCGATCTGCCCGTTTACACTGACGAACAGGCCATTGATCATTCCGGATTCGACCAGAATTGAAATCCGTCTGGAAGGCAGTCCTGAAGATATGATCCTCACCCTTGACGGACAGGAAGGGTTTGAAATGGATCCCGGGGATAAACTCTTTATCAAAAAAAGCAGAAATAATATAAGAATGATCTCTTTTGAAGAGCAGTCCTATTATAAAGTTTTAAAAACCCGTCTTAAATGGAGTGGTGGAAGATAGCATGAAAATTTAATAATGCATATCTGCATATTCTACCCATCCACCGGTCTGAATAAGGGTTTTATCAAATTCTGAAATTTTAAATTCGATCTTTTTTGTTTGATCTTTTGTTTGAATCATGATCTCAGACCTTTCTACATCTACTGAAATTTGAACATCACTCTTTCCAAACACACTAAAAATAGAATTAATCCGGTCCTGGGAAAGTTCAATGGCAAGCATGCCGCAATTGAACATATTCTGCCTGAATATTCTTGCAAAACCTGGAGCGATGACAACATTAATACCATTCTCTTCAAGTGCCCAGGGAGCATGCTCTCTTGAAGATCCGCATCCAAAATTCTCTTGCGTAACAATAATGGCCTTGTCTTTAATATCTATGTCCGGATTAAAGCCTTCTAATTTTAAATCTTCAAGTAAATGCTGTTTCATGGCTGATTTTTCAATTTCAGTGAGATATTTGGCCGGGATGATTTCATCTGTATTAATATCTGAACGATCCAGAAACAATACATTCCCTTTAAATTCTTTCATTATAGTCTTCCTTATTCACAATAAAGATTGGAGTTTGAAATTTCGCCTTTAATAGCACTGGCAGCTGCTGTTGCAGGGCTCATCAAATGAACCATACCGCCCTTGCCCATGCGGCCGTTAAAATTTCGATTGGTTGTTGCAGCCGCCACCTCACCATCTGCAAGAACCCCATTACTCATGCCGAGACAGGCGCCGCAAGTGGGATTTGTTACACAAAAGCCTGAATCCATAAAGGTTTTAAGAATGCCTTCTTCCATGGCCTTGGAAAATATTTTTGGTGTGGCCGGAGATACAATCCCCCGGATATGTTCGCTGATGATGTGGCCTTTAAGAACCTCTGCCGCAATTCTCAAATCTTCAAGCCGCCCATTGGTGCAGGAACCGATATAGACCTGATCAAGCCGGATTCCCTTCATCCGGGATACGGGTTTTACATTGTCCGGCTTGTATCCAAAGGTTGTTAAAGGCTCAAGATCAGTCACATCAATAGTTTTTTGTCTGGTATATACTGCATCATCATCGGATTTAAACTTTAAAAATGCTTCCAGCGCCTCCTGCCTGCTTGAATAGTCATCTTTGATAAACTCCCAGAGGTATTCAACCGTTGTCATGTCAGGAAGGCATATTCCACTGGTCGCACCTGCTTCCACCGCCATGTTGGAAAGGGTCATCCGCTGATCCATATTCATCTCATCCACAATACTGCCTCTGAATTCAATGACCATATTGGTGGCCCCGTTTACGGTTAATTCTTTAATAACCTTAAGAATAATATCTTTGGCAAATACGCCTTTTGGCAGTGTTCCAATAATCTCAATCTTATATGTTTGAGGGGTTTTAAATGTGCAGACCCCTTTTAGAATGCCCACTTCCAGATCCGTGGTTCCGACACCAGCGGCAAACGCCCCAAAAGCCCCGTGTGTACAGGTATGAGAATCTCCCATAATGATGGTAAAACCGGGGTGTACAAATCCTTTCTCGGGAAATATGGCATGGCAGACACCGTTGTGGCCAATATCAAAAAAATCCTTGATTCCATGCCTTTTTGCCCATTCCCGCAGGATTTTACCCTGCATGGCAGTTTTAGAATCTTTGGCAGGCGTCACATGATCAATGACCGCTTTAATTTTTTTTGGATCAAACACCCGATCCTTTCCCCTGGCCACCAGATCCTGTATGGCTGTCGGGGTTGTGATTTCATGACAAAAAACCCTGTCCAGTTTTAAGACACTGACATCTCCAAAGGGCTCATCTACTAAATGGGCTTTAAAAATTTTTTCTGCAATGGTTTTTCCCATTATTCTCTCCAAATATTATGATATTTTATCACCGAAATAATCTTCACCATCTGCAGGTGTAACCACCCAGTATGCCCGGAAAATCTGATCGGATGAATTTTTAATTACATGGGGAATTTCTGAAAAAAAAGAGACAGAGTCCCCTTTATGAATTTCATATATTTCTTCACCATAAACAAGCTGTGCTGATCCCTCAACAACGATTCCCAGCTCACGTCCAAGATGCCCGTCACTTTCATCGCCTCTCTGCTGGCCGGGCGAAAGCTCCAGAAAAAAAGCATTAAAAGAGTGATTCCCCTTTATTTGACTGTCACCGCAAAGCTTTTCATATTTAAAGCCTTTTCGTTGATAAATCTTTCGATCATCCCTTCTGATAATCTCAACCCGGGAGCTGGTTTCATAATCTTTAAAAAATTTATTGGGCGGCACACCATATACTTCTAAAATCTGCAGCAAGGTATCCAGGGAAGGAGATATTCGATTTCTTTCTATTTGCGACAATAAACTGGAACTGACGCCGGCCTTTGCTGCAACTTCTTTAATCGTCAGGTGCCTTGAATTTCTGATGGCTCTGAGAAGTGCACCGAGTTTTGTTTTCATGGACTCACCATTAAATTTTAGTATAATTAATTAAAATTTAAGAATACTAAAATTAATTTTCTTGTCAATACCTTTTTTTATTACAGTATCATATTGAATTTCAGTTTTCCCCGGGATTGATATTCAGAGAGCAGACTCTCCACCTTGGCAAAACTTTTAAGTTCAATTTCAATCGTATGAACAATTTTATCTGTATAGATCGTATCTTTAATCCGGCTCAAATGATTTTTCATCTGATTGAGCAGGGTATCATTAAATTCATAGGACACTTCAATAAGAATGTTGATCGTCTGAACCAGTTTCTTAAGTTTTTTCAACTCTATGGTATTTTTTACAGACGCAGAATAGGCTTGGATCAACCCCCTGACACCCAGTTTTACACCACCGAAATGCCGGGTCACAACAGCAGCGATATGGGTCATGCCATGACTTTTTAATGTGTTCAGCATGGGTTTTCCGGCAGTGCCGGAAGGTTCTCCTGCATCAGAACTATGAAAAATATCTCCTTTTTCTCCTAAAATATATGCCCAGCAATTATGGGTGGCTGTTTTATTCTCCTTTGAAATCCGGGTAATAAAACTTTTTGCTTTTTCAATGGATTCCACATATTCCAGGGTGCAAATAAAAATGGATCGTTTGATTTTTATTGTTGTCGTGCGACGATATTCAATTGAATAAAAATAATTTTCATCCATCATATATTCATTTATTTCAAATAATTAATGTTTATCCAGAATATCCCTGATATACACTGGGAAGTAGACTTCAAAACAGGTTCCTTCCCCCTCTTTTGATTTGACATTAATATAACCCTTGTGAGACTGGATAATTCCATGGACGACTGAAAGGCCAATGCCTGATCCTTTGCCATTCTTTTTGGTGGTAAAAAACGGATCAAAAATTCTTTCCAGCACAGCAGGGGGAATGCCCGGACCCGTATCCGCAATTCTTAGATATACATAAATACCGGGTTTTAAAGGAAAAATCATATTATCCTCTTTTATCATAATCTCATCCAGGAGGACATCAAGGACTCCCCTCTTTTCTTCCATGGCATGATAGGCATTGGAAATCAAATTCATGAGAACCTGGTGTACCTGCATAGGATCAACCATCAAAAGGCTGCATTTCTCATTAATTTTTTCCCTGATTTCAATGGTTGCAGGCAAAAAGGATCTTGCAAGTGCCAGGGCATCCTGAACTAACACATTGGGTTGCAATAATTTAAATTCATTGTCTTTCTGCTCTGAGAAGGTGAGCATTTGATTGGCCAGACCCTTGGCAGACAAAGCACAGTCATAAATACTTTGAAGGTGTTCTCTTCTTTTGGGTTCTTTATCATCAATGTCCATCAAAAGCATTTCAGCATAGCCTGAAATAGGAGCGAGAATATTATTAAAATCATGGGCGATACCCTTGGCAAGGATTCCGATGGCTTCCATCTTCTGTGCTTGAAGCAATTGTTTTTCAAGTCCTTTACGCTTCGATATATCAACAGCCATTACCCGGGTTTCAACAATTTCATCAAATTTATTCCTGACGGCATCCAGGGAAATACTGACCCAGATATTCTCCTGATTTTTATGCTTGAATTTCATTTCAACATCCCGCATAGACCCGTCTTGCTCAAGAATAGATCTGACTTGGTCAGGCGTTATGGTTTCCCCGTCATCATTCACATAGAGGTCCATTATACTCAGACCGGTCAGTTCTTCTTTTCCATAGCCTGAAAGCTTTGACGCGTTGTGATTACATTTAGTAATAACTCTCTGTGGATCTACGGAAAAATATGCAATGGGTGCATTTTCATACAAATCCCGATATTTTTTCTCATTTTCAACCAATTCCAGCGACGTTTGTCGCAGTTGTTGCTCTTTTCTCAATAACAGATGGGCGCCTCGCCTTCCTTTAAGCCGCCCCAGCGCTGCAAGGGATGCGATTTCAACTAGCCGTATCAGGATATCGAATTTTTCTTTGAGTTCCTTTTCCCTGACAAATCCGGATTCAATCCTATCCATCAAATCAGGGTCTGCCGTATTAACCACCAGAATACCGTAATCCGGGATATAAATGGAAACATAATTCTTTGCCTGAAAATGTTTGATAATATTTAAATCCACTTTTACCTTAATATCCGGTTCACTAATGATCGTCCCATTATAACTAAAGAAAGGGACATAGCCATATTGATCATTACCCTTATAAATACTGGTTGAAATATCAGGGCTGAAAAGAATGCTGATGCCTTGTTTATGATAACCGTCGCAGGTTCGGAGCATATAGGCAATTATTCCATCATTGTCTTCCATTTGATCTGTCTTACCCTTTTTAAAAAAATAAACAGGGCTTAGTTTTCTCAATTTAACAATGGTTGTGCCAAAATACTTTAATATTTTACCTTTAAGACCTTTCCCGTCAAGCATATCCATGGCACCCCGGTCCCAGTCACCTGTCGGAAGGAATTTGACATTTGATGCATTTGTGCCGTATAACACGCCCACCTGTTCTGCCTGAAAAACCTCCAGGGCTGTCTTCAAAAGTTTTTTTAATGGATTTCCTCTTTTAAAAAAATCCTTTTCAATCTGATCAATATCTATTTTCGTCACAATCGCAATCTCTTAGATAGAAAAAATGAAACTATAACCGAATACTTAACTGAAAATCATAAAAACAGAAAAGTCCTTGCGGGTCAAGCAGAAAAGCCCTGACAAACCGGATTAAAGCTAAGGGTTAAAGAAGCCTCATCAAGATCTTAACAAAAAATATCCTTGAAAAGTCCTTTTTTATGATTTATCAATAAATTATAAAAAAGGAAATAATATCATTGGTTGATACATTTAACCCGCTAAGAGTTTATTTATGAGAATAGTTACCCGACCCGATTTTGACGGAATTGTATGTGCTGTACTGCTTTACCAGGCTGAAAACATTAATACAGCAATTCATTGGGTTGAACCCAATGAGGTTCAAACCGGGAAAGCCGGTATTCTGAAAGGCGATATCCTTGCAAATCTCCCCTATTCACCCAATTGTTCCCTGTGGTTTGATCACCATATCTCTAATAAACCCGGGGGAAATTTTAAAGGGGCATTTGAAATTGCGCCTTCTGCTGCCGGTGTTCTTTATAAATACTATAAAAGCCAGGGAAAACTGGATAATCATTTTGATGAACTGGTCTTTCATACGGATATCATTGACGCTGCCGATTTAAACCAGGACCAGGTACGATATCCTGAAAAATATCCGTATATTATTTTATCCATGACCATTAAAAATGATCATTATAAAGATATACCCTATTGGAACAAACTGGTTGATCTTTTGATAAAAACAAATATTGCCGCTATTCTTGAAGAACCAGAAGTTAAGGCACGCTGTAACAGGGTTATTGAGGAAAATGCCGCCTTTAAAAAACATTTATTGCAGCACACAAAAATCAATCAAAACATATCGATTACCGATTTCAGATCCCTTGATACCGTGCCCGACGGCAACCGGTTTTTGACCTATTCCCTCTTCCCTAAAAGTATGGCCAGTGTAAAAATCAGATTTGACAGTCCGGAACATAAACATGTACTGCTCAGTATCGGTAAAAATATTTTCAACCAGCAATGCCATGTCAATGTTGGAAATCTGCTGGCTCAATTTGGCGGTGGCGGCCATGCCGGTGCCGGGGGCTGCACCTTAAAAGCTCAAGCAGCGGACAAAGCCATAGAACAAATTCTCGAAATCATGTTTCAAAACAAAAAAGAACTTTAAAGTTTGCCCTTAACACTGGTAATTTTATCTGCCAGGGTGCAAGCAGGAGAATACTCTTTGGCAGTCCATATGACCCGGGGGAATAACCTGTAGAATAAAAAATTATTTTACCACTTTTATAGAAAACCCAAATCTACATGGATAATTTATATAAACCCGGTCGTTATGAGGGTTGCAACTCCCACGATTGAACGATCAAAAATATTTTCGATTCAATAAAAACTTCGGAATATTTTTTTCAAAAAGTGAACATATCAAACCCCGAAGTGAGAGTATTATTTACTCTCGCCAATGCTCTGGTTGATTAAGAATATCTGAACATTGCACTGCTCCTTTTATCCTTCCAATAACTCCAGAACATAATTCCTTCACCATCCAGGCATCTGCATGTTCTTCAGGTATGTGATATGGAGCTTGGTAACCAAGAACTCCTGCCGGAGTGAAGCCAGTACGTGGATAATATCCTGGATGCCCTAAAACAAAGACTAATTCCACACCTGAATCTTTTAATAGATTCAATCCTTCTTTAATAAGTTGAGTTCCGACTCCCTTACTTTGAAAGTCCGGAAGAATGGCCATTGGTGCAAGTATTTGGGCTGAAACAGGGTCCGTAGTTTGTGTGATTTTTCCTTTTTTATATCCTTTTCTTTTTCGGGGCTAATACTATTTTTAGGCATGATTATTTCTCCTGTTATTTATGGCTTTTATTTT